>NZ_BAAAZG010000051.1:0-130428 GCF_039536785.1 Actinomadura miaoliensis | reverse complement strand
CGAGCACGCCGCCGACCCCGCCTGCGGGGTGCTGCTGCTGGACGTGGTGCTCGGCCACGGCGCCGAGCCCGACCCGGCCGCCGCGCTGGCCCCGGCGATCGCGGCGGCCCGTGCCGACCGCGCCGACCTGGCCGTCGTGGTGTCGCTGTGCGGCACGCCCGGCGACCCGCAGGACCGCGACCGGCAGGCCGCGGCGCTGCGGGAGGCGGGCGCGTCGGTGTTCGCCTCCAACGCCGAGGCCGCCCGCCACGCCGTCCGTCTGCTGCAAGGGCTCGTGGAAGGAGTCCCGGATGAGTGACGCGCGGCCCCGGCTGGGCGGACTGCTGACCCGCGAGCCGCGCGTCGTCACCGCGGGCGTCGGCGTGCTGGCCGAGGCGCTGGCCCAGCAGGCGGTGCCGGTGGAGGCGGTCGACTGGCGCCCGGCGCCGGAGGAGTCGCTGCCCGCGCTGAACGCCGTGCTCGGCGACCCGCGCCGGGCCGAGGCCAACGCCCGCGCCGTCGGGCGCATGCTGTCGGCCCGGCCGCACCTGGTGGACGTGCGTCCGGCGTCGGAGGTGCTGGGGCTGGAGCCGGGCGCGTTCCTGCACGCCGGCCCGCCCCTGGAGTGGGACCGCGCGTCCGGGCCGATGCGCGGCGCGCTCATGGGCGCCATGCTGCTGGAAGGGCTCGCCGGCACCCCCGAGGAGGCCGAGCGGGCCCTCGCGCGGGGCGCGGCGACGCTGGAGCCGTGCCACCGCCACGGCACCGTGGGGCCGATGGCGGGCGTGGTGAGCCCGTCGATGTGGATGCTGGTGGTCGAGGACGCCGAGCACGGCGGCACCGCCTGCTGCTCGCTCAACGAGGGCCTGGGCAAGGTGCTGCGGTACGGGGCGTACGGGCCCGAGGTGCTGGAGCGGCTGCGCTGGATGGGCGCCGTCCTCGGCCCGCTGCTGCGCGACGCGGTGCGCCGCCACGGCCCGATCGACCTGGTCGCGCTGATCGCGCAGGCCCTGCAGATGGGCGACGAGCTGCACAACCGCAACCGCGCCGCCACGTCCCTGCTGGTCCGCGAGCTCGGCGCCGACCTGGTCGCCGCCGACGCGCCGCGCGCGCACGTCGCCGAGGTGTTCCGGTTCGTGGCGGGCAACGACCACTTCTTCCTGAACGCGTCCATGGCCGCCGCCAAGGCCGCCGCCGACGCCGCCCGCGACGTCCCCGGGTCCACGCTGGTGGTGGCGATGGCCCGCAACGGCACCGACTTCGGCATCCAGGTGTCGGGCACGGGCGACCGGTGGTTCACCGGCCCCGCGCAGGTGCCCGACGGGCTGTACCTCGGCTCCTACGGCCCGGCCGACGCCAACCCCGACATCGGCGACTCGGCCATCACCGAGACCGCCGGGATGGGCGGGTTCGCGCTGGCCGCGGCGCCCGCGATCGTCCGGTTCGTCGGCGGGGAGGTGCCGGACGCGGTGGCCGCCACCCGCCGGATGTACGAGATCACGCTGGCCGAGCATCCGGCGCTGCAGATCCCGCTGCTGTCGTTCCGCGGCACCCCCGCGGGCGTGGACGTGACCCGGGTGGTGCGCACCGGAATCCTGCCGGTGATCGACACGGGCATCGCCGGGCGGGAGCCGGGCGTCGGGCAGGTCGGGGCCGGGCTGGTGTCGCCGCCCGCCCGCGTCTTCGCCGACGCCCTGGCGGCCCTGGCCGCCGCCGTCCGGCCGGGGCCGGCGTGACCGGGCCGGCGATCGGCCCGCCGACCGCTGCGCAATCCGGGTGATCTTGGGGGATCATGGCGGGGTGAACCTCAGCGTTGCCTCGATCGACGACCTGTCCGCCCGTGTCGACGCCGTACGCGCCGAGCACGACCGGCACTTCCCGGGCCCGGCCACCGGACGCCAGCCGGTGCACACCGTCTACGTCCCCGCCGACCGGTTCTCCCCGTCCACGCCCACCGACTTCGGCGCCGAGGCGCTGCGGCTGCTCAACACGCACACGCCCGGCGCGGGGTCGTTCGGCACCGCGTTCGGCATCGACCCGGAGATCGCCGGGACGGTGCGCGAGCGGGTGGCGGCCAAGCTGGCCGCCGAGCCGGTCGAGGACGTGCGCGTCGACTTCGAGGACGGCTACGGCGTGCGCGACGACGCCGAGGAGGACGCCCACATCGCCCAGGTCGTCGAGGCCGTCGCCGCCGCGTACCAGGGCCGGACGCTCCCCCACTACTGGGGCCTGCGGGTCAAGTCGTTCGCCGACGGCGGCCACGTGCGCGCCATGCGGACCCTGGACGGCTTCCTCACCGCGCTGCGCGACCGGCTCGGCCGGCTGCCCGGCGGGTTCACCATCACCTTCCCCAAGGTGGTGATGGCCGAGCACGTGACGATCTTCGTGGAGTACCTGGAGCGGCTGGAGGCGGCGCTCGGGCTGCCCCCCGGGATCCTGCGCTTCGAGGTCCAGGTGGAGACCACCGAGGCGATCATCGACCACGAGGGCCGGTTCGGGCTGCGCGCCATCGTGGAGGCCGCGGCCGGGCGGCTGACCGCCGCGCACTTCGGCGTGTTCGACTACACCGCCGCGTGCGGGCTGCCGCCCGCCGAGCAGCGCCTGGACCACCCCGCCTGCGACTTCGCCCGGCACGCCATGCAGGTGTCGCTGGCGGGCACCGGCGTGCGGCTGTCGGACGGCTCCACCAACGTCGTCCCGCGCAACGACGGCCCCGACGAGGTCAACCACACCTGGGCGGTGCACGCCGCGCACGTCCGGCACTCCCTGCGGCACGGCTTCTACCAGGGCTGGGACATGCACCCGGCGCACCTGCCGAGCCGCTACGCCGCCGTGTACGCCTTCCACCTGTCCGGGGTGGACGAGGTGATCGGCCGCGTCCGGGCCTGGCACGAGCAGGCCGCGGGCAAGGGCGACGGCGTCCTCGACGAGCCCGCCACCATCAAGGCCCTGACCGCCCGCCTGCGCCGCGCCGTCGACTGCGGCGCCCTGGACGAAAGCGTCCTGCCGTGACCATGTGGGGTGCGGTCACCTGACCTCCGGCTCGCAGATCACCACGGGGATTTCGCGGTCGGTCCAGGACTGGTAGTCGGCGTAGTCGGGGTACATGGCGACCAGCCGGGGCCACAGCGCCTGCCGTTCGGACGCGTCGGCGGTGCGGGCGCGCATGGGACGGCGGTCCGGCCCGATCTGCACCAGCACGTTCGGGTTGGCGGTCAGGTTGTGGTACCAGGCGGGGTGGCGCGGGTGGCCGCCCACCGAGGCGACGATCACCACGCGGTCGCCGTCCGGCATGTACAGCAGCGGCTTGGTGCGGTGCGTGCCGCTGCGGCGGCCGATCGTGGTCAGCAGGCACACCGGCGCGCCCGAGCGCGGGAACCGGCGGCCGAGCCGCCCGCCCGACAGCCGGTACAGCGCCACGTGCGTCGCGCTGGTGACCTTCATGAATCTGGAGAAGGCGGGATTGTCGAGATGGGCTGGGCGGGGCTTGGACATGACGACCTCCACCGGACGGCCGGACCAGTGCGGTCCATCCGACCCGAAGCGATCACCACAGTCAACGGGACATGCGGCACGGGCGTCAGCGGGCGTCTCCGGACGGCCGGGTGAAGGCGGCCAGGTCGGCGGGGGTGTCGATGTCGTCGGGGGCGGCAACGTCGTCGCAGGGGACGGGCGTGACCAGGTCCGGACGGGCGCGCAGGAACGCGCGGGCGCCCATGTCCCCGACGGCGGCCTCGGCGGCGTCCGCGAAGTGCTCGCGGGCGATGAGCACGGGATTGCGCGGCGCCCCGCCGTAGGTGGCCACCGCGACGCGGGCGCCGCCCCTGTATGCCTCGACCAGCCGGCGCACGGCGGCGGCGCCGACGCGCGGCTGGTCGACCAGCGCGACGACGACGGCGGGCGCGTCCGGCGGCAGCGCCGCGAGCCCGGCCCGCAGCGACGACCCCATGCCGGTGCGCCAGGCGGGGTTCGGCACGACGACCGCACCGGTCACCTCCACGGGCGCCGCCCCGGTCACCACGATCACCGGGGCGCAACCGCCCTCGCGCAGCACCCGCACGCCGCGGTCGACGAGCCGTTCGCCCTCGACCTCCACCAGCGCCTTGGGCCGCCCGAGCCGCCTGCCCGCACCGGCCGCCAGCAGCAGCCCGGCGGGACCTTCGCCGTGGACCGCCATCAGCCGGCGTCGCCGTGGATGCGGCCGGACGTGGTGCTGAGCGGGCGGCCCGAACCGCCCCAGCGGAGCTGGATCAGCTCGGCGGCGATCGACACGGCCGTCTCCTCGGGGGTGCGGGCGCCCAGGTCCAGGCCGATGGGCGAGCGCAGCCGGGACAGCTCGGCGTCGGTGAGCCCGGCCTCGCGCAGGCGTTTCGTCCGGTCGTCGTGGGTGCGGCGCGACCCCATGGCGCCCACGTACCCGGCGGGGGTGCGCAACGCGACCTGCAGCAGCGGCACGTCGAACTTGGGGTCGTGGGTGAGCACGCAGATCGCGGTGCGCTCGTCCACGTCGATCTCGTCCAGGTACTTGTGCGGCCACTTCACCACGACCTCGTCGGCCTCGGGGAACCGCTTGGACGTGGCGAACACCGGGCGGGCGTCGCACACGGTCACGTGGTAGCCGAGGAACTTGCCGACGCGGGCGACGGCGGCGGCGAAGTCGATCGCGCCGAACACCAGCAGGCGCGGCGGCGGCGCGAACGAGTGCACGAACACCGACAGCTCGTCCAGGCGCCGCTCCCCCTCGCGGCCGTAGTGCCGCTGCCCGGTCAGGCCCTGGGCGAGCATGCCGCGCGCGTCGTCGTCCACGGCGGCGTCGAGCCGGGCCGCGTGCGGCGCGCCGGGCGCCAGGCTGCCGGACGCGCGGTCCGCCCAGATGACCCGGCGGGCGCCGAGCCGTCCCGGCCCGCCCACCACGGTGGCGACCGCCACCGGCTCGCGCGCCTCGATCGAGGCGGCGACCCGGTCGAACTCGGGAAAGGTGGCCGGGCCGACCGGCTCCACGAGCACGTCCAGGATGCCGCCGCAGGTCAGGCCGACGGCGAACGCGTCGTCGTCGCTGACCCCGTACCGCTGCACGACCGGCTCCCCGGACGCGATCACCGACTGCGCCAGGTCGTACACCGCGCCCTCGACGCAGCCGCCCGACACGCTGCCGACCACCTCACCCGACGGTGACACCGCCATGGCCGCGCCGGGCGGGCGGGGCGCGCTGCGGAAGGTGTTCACCACGGTCGCCAGCCCGAACGTCTCGCCCGCCGCGTACCAGGACGCGATGTCGCCGAGCACGTCACGCATGGGCGCCTCCCCTGTCCTGCCTGCTGGACGTCCCGACCAGGCGGGCGAGTTCCTGCAGCGCGCCGAGACTGTGCCCGGAGGTGAAGTCGTCGACGTGCGGCAGCGCCGCCGCCATGCCCGCCGTGAGGGGTTCGTACCCGGGACGGGCCTTGTGCGGGTTGGCCCACACCACGCGGTGCGCCAGCCGCGCCAGGCGGCGCATCTGCTCGCCGAGCAGCGTCGCGTCGCCGCGTTCCCAGCCGTCGGAGGCGATGACCACCACGGCCCCGCGCGCCATGCCGCGCTGCCCGAACCGGTCGAGGAACTCCTTGAGCTCCGCGCCGAGCCGGGTGCCGCCGCTCCAGTCGGGGATCGCGGCCGACACCGCCGCCATCGCCGTGTCGGGGTCGCGGTGCCGCAGCTCGCGGGTGAGCCGGGTCAGGCGGGTGCCGACGCTGAACACCTCCACCGTCCGGCCGCCCGAGCGGGCCGCGGCGTGCGCGAACCGCAGCAGCGCATCGGCGTAGGGGCTCATCGACCCGCTGACGTCGACCAGCAGCACCACGCGCCGCCGCCGGGTGCGGTGGGCGCGGTGCCTCAGCAGCGAGATCTCCCCGCTGCGGCGCAGCACCTCGCGGACGGTGCGGGCCGGGTCGAGCCGTCCCGCGGGGGCGGGCGCGAACCGGCGCGACCGGCGCCGCGCGGACGAGGCGTCCAGCAGCGCGATCAGCCGGTTGATCTCGGCGCGTTCGGCGGGGCCGAGCCGGGCCACGTCGCGGTGCCGCAGCACCTCCACGTCGCTGGCGACGGCGAGCGCGGCGTCGGCCGGGTCCCCGGCGTCGCCGGCCGCGGCGCCGGACTCGGCGGTGGCCCGGCGCACCACCACCGGGGGCGGCGGACGGCGGCCCGGACGCGCCGTCCGCCCGGAGAAGTAGGCGGCGAAACAGCGGTCGTAGCGGGGCAGGTCGTCGGGGTCGGAGCACAGCGTCAGCCGTCCCGCCCAGTACACGTCGGCGGGATCGAGGACGTCGAGGTGGTCGAGCGCGGCGAGCATGGCGTGCACGCGTTCGGGATCGGCGCCGACGCCCGCCGCGCGCAGCGTGCGCGCGAACCCGACGATCGTGTCGGTGACGTCCCGCGTCGCACCCATCGCCGTCACGTCCCGCCGGGCGGGCCGCCGCCGTCGACCAGCGCGGCCAGGCCGTGGCCGCGCACGCGCTCCTGGTCCTCGCGGTACTTCAGGACGGTGCCGAGCGTCACCGCCGCCACGTCCGGGTCCAGGTCGCGGACGCCGAGCGAGACCAGCGCCTCGGTCCAGTCCAGGCTCTCGGCGACGCCGGGCGGCTTGAGCAGGTCCTGGGCGCGCAGCCGCTGCGCGGCGCGGGCGACCTGCCCGGCCAGCCGCTCGGACGCGCCCGGCAGGCGGCGCCGGATGATCGCCACCTCCCGGTCGTAGGAGGGGTGCTCCAGCCAGTGGTACAGGCAGCGGCGCTTGAGCGCGTCGTGCACCTCGCGGGTGCGGTTGGACGTCACCACCACGACCGGGGGCCGTTCGGCGCGGATCGTGCCGAGCTCGGGCACCGAGATGGTGAAGTCGCTCAGCACCTCCAGCAGGAACGCCTCGAACTCGTCGTCGGCCCGGTCGATCTCGTCGACCAGCAGCACGCTGGGCACCGTCTCCAGGGCGCGCAGCAGCGGCCGGGCGACCAGGAACCGCCGGTCGTACAGTTCGCCCTCCAGCCGGGCGACGTCGGTGACCCCGGCGGCCTCGGCGGCCCGCAGGTGCAGCAGCTGGCGGGGGAAGTCCCAGTCGTAGAGGGCCTGGGCGGCGTCCAGCCCCTCATAGCACTGCAGCCGGATCAGCGGCGCGTCCAGCACCCTGGCGAGCGTCTTGGCCAGCTCGGTCTTGCCGACCCCGGCCTCGCCCTCCAGGAACAGCGGCCGCCGCATCCGCAGCGCCAGGAAGCAGGCGGTGGCCAGGCCCTCGTCGCACAGGTAGCCGTGCCGGTCCAGCAGGCCCGCCAGCTCGGCGGGCGAACGGGTCTCGGCGACGGCCGCGGGCTCCCACACGCTGTCAGGCTACTCACCGGGCGCGCGTCTCTCACCGGCAGTATCCGCCGATTTCACGGCCCCCCAATTTTTGGTCAATCCAGTAGGGAAAGTTGACTTTCGGTCGCCGGTTCAGCAGCATCGCCGGTATGGACCTTGACGGTACGCAGCCGGACGTGAGCGGGGCGGATCTGACGGACGAGGCCGTCTACGAGCGGGTGCGGGCGGCGCAGTGGCGGGCACGGCTCGCCGGAGGGCTCTCCCGGCGGGCGATGTTCCGCCTCGGCGCGGGGGCGGCGGGCCTCGGCCTGGGCGCGGCCCTGACCCGTACGGCCGGCGCCGCGGCCGCCTCCGCGCAGACGCCGGCCGCTCCCGCGCAGGCGTCCGCCGGGCCCATCGTCAAGCCGCTGCCGCCCGAGCTGTTCGTCGTCCACGGCACCAACGCCGAGACGCGGTGGGAGGCGATGCGCGGGCAGGGCCTGCTCACCCCGGCCGACCGGTTCTTCGTCCGCAACCACGTGTCCACCCCGCTGATCGACGCGCGCACCTGGCGGCTGAAGCTGTGGGGCACCGGGCTGCACGGCTCCCCCACCGAGGACCGTCCCGTCGAGTTCACCTACGAGGACCTGCTCGGCATGCGGTCGGAGACGCTGACGGCCTTCATCGAGTGCACGGGCAACGGGCGCAGCTACTTCACCTCCCAGCAGGGGCAGCAGGTGTCCGGCACCCCCTGGAAGCTCGGCGCGGTCGGCGTGGCGCGCTGGCGGGGCGTTCCGCTGGCGGTCGTCCTGGAACGTGCCGGGCTGACCCGCCACGCCGTGGACGTCCTCCCCCGCGGCCTGGACCCCGACTACACCGACGGGGGCGAGAACCTCGGCCGCGTGCGCCGGCCCCTGCCCGTCGCCAAGGCCCTCAAGGACGTACTGCTGGCCTACGAGATGAACGGCGCGCCCCTGCCGCCCGACCACGGCTACCCGGTGCGGCTGGTCGTCCCGTCCTGGGTGGGCATCGCCTCCATCAAGTGGCTCGGTGACATCCAGGTGGCCGACCAGCCTCTCTTCTCCCCCTGGAACACCCGCTACTACCGGCTGTTCGGGCCCGGCTACCCCGAGGAGGGCAGCGCGCCCCTCACCCGCATGAACGTCAAGAGCGCGTTCGAGCTGGCCTGGGACGCCGCCCTGGCCGCAGGCCGCACCCACGTGCTGCACGGCCGTTCCTGGTCCGGCAACGGACGCGTACGCCGCGTGGAGGTCAGCGTGGACGGCGGCGCCACCTGGCGGAACGCCCGCCTGCACGGCCCCGGCCTGGCGCGCGCCTGGGTGCGGTGGGAGCTGCCCTGGCGTCCCCCCGGCCCCGGCCGTCACGAGCTGCTGGCGCGGGCCACCGACGAGACGGGCGCCGTCCAGCCCGCCACCGCGCCCCACAACACCCTCGGCTATCTCTTCGGGGCGGTAGTCCGGCATCCCGTAACGGTCACCTGACCGGTCCCGGCACACCGCCCCGCACCAACGTGACCCCGAACCGACGAATGGGTAGGAGCCTGCCATGGCACTGTGGAAGCCGGACCCCACCTTCTACGCCTCGCCCAGGGAGGCCGTGAACGCGCCCCCGGAGACGCTGGCCTACGTCGCCGCGTTCGACCGGGCCGCCGCGAAACCCGACGCCATCGCCGTCCTGGACGTGGACCCAGACTCCGGCTCCTACGGCTCCGTGGTCGGATGGACCGAACTGCCCAACCTCGGCGACGAACTCCACCACTTCGGCTGGAACGCGTGCAGCAGCGCCCTGTGCCCCTACGCGCCGCACCCCCACGTGGAACGCCGCTACCTGATCGTGCCGGGGCTGCGGTCGTCGCGCGTCTACGTCCTGGACACCAAGGACGACCCCAAGAAGCCCAGCATCGTCAAGACCATCGAGCCGGAGGAACTGGCCGAGCGCGCCGGATACTCGCGCCCCCACACCGTCCACTGCGGCCCCGAGGGCCTGTACCTGACCGCACTGGGCGGCGCCGATGGACAGGACGGCCCGGGCGGGATCGCGCTGCTGGACCACACCTCGTTCGAGGTGCTCGGCCGGTGGGAGGTCGACCGCGGCCCACAGCACCTGGCCTACGACGCCTGGTGGCACATCGCCCACGACGTCCTGATCACCTCCGAGTGGGGCACCCCGTCCATGGTGGAGGACGGCGTCGTCGGCGAACTGCTGCTCGGCCGCAAGTACGGCCATGCCCTGCACTTCTGGGACCTGCGCAAACGCTCCCACGTCCAGACGGTCGACCTGGGCGACGAGCACCAGATGGTGCTGGAGCTGCGACCCGCCCACGACCCGACCAAGCTGTACGGGTTCGCCGGGGTCGTGGTCAGCGTCGAGGACCTGTCGGCCTCGGTGTGGCTGTGGCACCGCGACGGCGACCGGTGGGCCGCCCGCAAGGTCATCACCATCCCCGCCGAACCGGCCGACGCCGAGGATCTCCCGCCGGTCATCCAGCCGTTCGGCGCGGTCCCGCCGCTGGTCACCGACATCGACCTGTCCGTCGACGACAAGTGGCTGTACGTGTCGTGCTGGGGCACCGGCGAGCTCAAGCGCTACGACGTCAGCGACCCGTTCAACCCCGTGGAGGCGGGCTCGGTGCGCATCGGCGGCATCGTCGGCCGCACCCCGCACCCCGCCGCGCCCGACCTGCCGCTGGCCGGAGGCCCGCAGATGGTGGAGGTCAGCCGCGACGGCCGCCGCGTCTACGTCACCAACTCCCTCTACGGATCCTGGGACGACCAGTTCTACCCCGACGGCGTGGGCGCCTGGATGGCCAAGCTCGACTCCACCCCGGACGGCTTCGCGTTCGACGAGCGGTTCTTCCCGCACGGCGAGGAGTTCCGCGGCCTGCGTCCCCACCAGACGCGCCTGCAGGGCGGCGACGCGTCCTCCGACTCCTACTGCTACCCGTAGATGACCAACGGCTCCCTGGCGGCGCTGGTGGCACTCGGCGCCTTTCACGGCCTCAACCCGGGGATGGGCTGGCTGTTCGCGGTCGCCCGCGGCCTGCAGGAACGCAGCCGCGCGCGGCTGCTGCAGTCGCTGCCCGCCATCGCCGCCGGGCACGCCGCCTCCGTCGGCGCGATCGCCGTGCTGGTCTCCCTCACCCGCTCGGTGACCACCACCCGCGTGATCGCCATCGTGGGCGGGGCCGTGCTCGTCGGCTTCGGCCTGTGGCGCCTGCTGTCGCAGCGGCACTTCCGCTGGGTCGGCATGCGGCTGTCGCTGTGGCAGCTGGCGGGCTGGTCGTTCCTGATGTCCTCGGTGCACGGCGCGGGCCTGATGCTGCTGCCCGTCCTGACCAGCATGCCCGCGCCGGAAGGCCACGACCACGGCCTGCACGCCGGCGGTGGCGCCCTGTCGGCGGGGATCTTCGTCACCGGCGTGCACACCCTGGCCATGTTCGCCGTCGCGGGCGTCGTCGCCGTCGCCGTCTACGAGTTCCTCGGCCTGACCGTCCTGCGCCGCGCCTGGCTCAACCTCGACCAGATCTGGGCCTTGGCCCTGATGGCCGCCGGCACCGCCACCCTCCTCACCGCCTGACGCCCCTCAGTCCCTCTCGTGTACCTTCCGGCCGACGCGTGTCAGGCCGATGTCGATGTCGAACGGCACCGTGAGCTTCAGCCGATCGTGGTAGATGCCAGTGGGAGAGTACGCCCCGGTAGCAGGGTCCAGCTCGTACACGTACACGACCGCACGAAGGTCGTCCGCTTCCACTCGCCAGTAGTGCCGGATTCCGGCGGCCGCGTATCTGAGCGGCTTGGTGTCCCGATCCCGATCCTCTGAGTCCGGCGACACCGCCTCCACCACCAGCGAGACGTCCTCGGGGTGGAAGTAGGTGAGCTTCTCTGCGAACAGCCGCTCATGCGCCTCTTCGGTAACGACCAGCACATCAGGCTCGGGGCACTGGCGCTTGGCGAGCTTGATGGTCATCTCTCGTTGCGCCCTGAACCCGGCGGGCGCCTGCTCGTCAAGCCTGAACCAGAGCAGGTTGATGATCCATTGATGCCACGGCTGTTGTGGGCTCACGAAGACGAGACTCCCGTCGATCAGCTCCGTGTGCCGGGGGAGGCCGCGCATCTTGAGGAAGTCGTCGGCGGTGAACCCGCCCGGCGGGGGGATCATCCATTGTGGCACCGACAGCGTAGTCGCGTCGTCACTTTCCGCAGGCATCGCACTCACCCTCCCTAGTTAAGCTCAATGCCCTCGCCGCGCGCATCCGAACAGGGAGAGTCAAGCCTGATCACCATGCGTCCCCGCGGCCTTCGCGGCGCAAGCCGAGCCGACCCCCGGAAGCGGTCATCGCATCGCTGCGGGGGCGCAGGTCAACGGGGGTCGGGGGCTTCGGCGTGAGTCTTCAGGAGGGCCTGGAGCTGGGCGAAGTCGTGGGCGGCGCGGGTCTTCTCGGTGGCGTTGATGCCCATGACGCCCAGGGTGGTGCCGTCGGCCAGGTCGAGGGTGGGCCACGGGTCGCCGACGTTCATCGTCACGTCCACCACCTCGGCCCAGGCCAGGCGGCGGGTGCGGAAGGCGTTGACGACGGTGAGGCCCGACGTGTCGGCGGCCGCGTGGCAGCGGGCCAGCATGTGCAGGATCCAGGCCAGGCCCAGGCCGAACAGCACCAGCAGGATGCGGTCGGCGATCTGGAAGCTGGGGGCCACGACGATGGCGAGCACGACCATGCCGAGCACGATCACGCCCGCCATCGTGTAGGCCACGATCCGCGTGGTGCGCGGGCGCCACACCACCGGAAGCGCCGGGACGTCAGTCGACAATCTTGGAAATCGGGATCTCGAGGATGTCACGGGCACCGGCCGCCTTGAGCGCCGGGATCAGGGTGTTGACGCCGCGCTTGGCGACCACGCTCTCCACCGCGTGCTGGTCGCCGCCCGCCAGCGGCGTGACCGTCGGCGCGGACATCGACGGCATGATGTCCAGCACCGCGGGCAGCTGGTCGTTGCCGACGTTCAGCTTCAGCAGCACGTTGCCGCGGGCCCGGATGGCGCCCTGCAGCAGCAGGGAGACGTCCTCCATCGCCGCGCGCTTGGCCTCGTCCTCGTAGGCCTCGCGGTTGGCGACCAGCTCGGTGTAGCTGGTCAGCAGGGTGTCCAGGATGCGCAGCCCGTTCTTGCGCAGCGACGAGCCGGTCTCGGTGAGGTCGACGATCGCGTCCACGATGTCGGGCACCTTGGCCTCGGTGGCGCCGTAGGACGGCACGACCGTCGCCTTGACGCCGTGCTTGTCGAGGAAGCGCCGGGTCAGCGCCGGGAACTCGGTGGAGATCCGCACGCCCTCGGGCAGGTCGGACACCCGCTGCCAGGGGGCGTCGTTGGGCACCGCGATGATCACGCGGACCGGGTTGGAGGTGGCCTTGGAGTACTGCAGCTGCCCCAGGCTCACCACGTCGGCGTCGGTCTCGGTGATCCAGTCGCGGCCGGTGATGCCGAGGTCGAACAGGCCCTGTTCCAGGTAGGTCGGGATCTCCTGCGGGCGCAGCACCCGCACCCGGTCGATGCGCGGGTCGTCGATGGAGGCGCGGTAGTCGCGGTCGGAGGCGCGGCGGACGGTCAGGTCGGCCGCGTCGAACAGCTCCATGGTCGCCTTTTCCAGGGACCCCTTGGGCAGGACGAGAGACAGCACGGTGAAACCTTTCGAAGGATGGGATCGACGGAACCGGGACGTTCAGGAGCCAGGATGCTCCACGCCGTGCCCGGCGTGACCGTGATGCCGCAGCCCTCGCAGGGTCAGTGCCGTGTCGAGTGCGGCCACAGTCGCCTCCCATCCCTTGTCCTCGCGGCTGCCCGGCAGCCCGCTTCGGTCGAGTGCCTGTTCCATGGTGTCACACGTCAGGACGCCGTTGCCCACCGGTGTCGACTCGTCGAGCGCGACCCGCGTCACGCCGGCGGTGACCGAGTCGCACACGTAGTCGAAGTGGGCGGTCTCGCCGCGGATCACCGCGCCGAGGCACACCACGGCGTCCAGGTCGCGGGCGAGCCGCTGGGCGACCACCGGGATCTCCAGCGCCCCCGCGACGCGCGCGACGACGGGCTCGGCCACGCCGCACGCCTTGGCCGCGGCCAGCGCCCGCTCCAACAGGGTATCGGTGACCTGCGGATGCCAGCGTGTGCACACCACGCCGAGGGTCAGGTCGCGCGCGTCGACGACGGTGTCCTCGGGACGGCCCGTCCCGCTCATGAGAGCTCCTCCTTCGCCGCCAGGCCCTCGATCTGGTGGCCGAGACGGTCGCGCTTGGCCGCCAGGTAGCGGCGGTTGTGCTCGGTGACGACGGTGGGCAGGCTCTCGCGGCCCAGGATCCGCAGGCCGAAGCCGTCCAGCCCGGCGAGCTTGCGCGGGTTGTTGGTGAGCACCCGGACCGACCGCACGCCCAGCTCGCGCAGCATGTGCGCGGCGTTGGAGTACTCGCGGGCGTCGGCCGGCAGCCCCAGCTCCAGGTTGGCGTCCACGGTGTCGGAGCCGCCGTCCTGCAGCGCGTAGGCGCGCAGCTTGGCCAGCAGGCCGATGCCGCGGCCCTCGTGCCCGCGCAGGTAGAGGATCACGCCGCGGCCCTCGGCGGCGACGCGTTCCATGGCCGCGTCCAGCTGGGTGCCGCAGTCGCAGCGCTCGGAGTGCAGCACGTCGCCGGTCAGGCATTCGGAGTGCGCCCGCACCAGCACGTCCTCGCCGTCGCCCAGGTCGCCGAGGACGAGCGCGACGTGCTCGCCGCCGTCGATCTCGCTGGCGAACCCGACGGCCCGCCACATCCCGAACCGGTTGGGCAGCCGGGTCTCCACGACCCGGGTGACCGTCGGCTCGCGGCGGCGCCGGTACTCGGCGAGCTGCTCGATGGAGATCAGCCTGAGCCCGTGCTCCTTGGCGAACACCTGCAGCTCGGGCAGCCGGGCCATGGTGCCGTCGTCGTTGACGACCTCGGCCAGCACGCCGACCGGCGGCAGGCCGGCCAGCCGGGCCAGGTCCACGGCGGCCTCGGTGTGGCCGCGGCGGCGCAGCACCCCGCCGGGCCGGTAGCGCAGCGGGAAGATGTGCCCCGGCTGGACGAGGTCGGCCGGGCCGGTGGCGGGGTCGGCCAGCAGCCGGATGGTGTGGGCCCGGTCGGCGGCGGAGATGCCGGTGTCGATGCCCTCGCGGGCGTCCACGCTGACGGTGAACGCGGTGCGCATGGCCTCGCCGTTCTGCGCGGTCATCAGCGGGACGCCCAGCCGGTCCAGGTCCTCGCCGGGCATCGGCACGCAGATCACGCCGCTGGTGTGGCGGATGGCGAACGTCAGCAGCTCGGGGGTCGCCCTGGCGGCGGCGAAGATGATGTCGCCCTCGTTCTCGCGGTCCTCGTCGTCGACGACGAGGACGGGCCGGCCCGCCGCGATGTCGGCGACGGCGGCCTCGATGTCGTCGAAGACGCCCTCGGTGTCGGTCTGGGTGTCGGTCTGGGTGTGGGTCACGGTCTCGGTCACGGTGTCGGTCACGGTCTCGGTCAATTGGCCACCGCCTCGGGTCGGGGGGTATGCACGCTTCGCGCCTGCCAGATACGGCGCCAGTCGCGGTACCCGTTCAACACGAGTACCAAAAAGACGCCGTACACCGCGCCGGTCACCCACAGGCCGGACATCAGGGCCAGGGGCACGCCCACGAGATCGACCGCCAGCCAGATCCACCAGAAGTCGATCAGCGCGCGGCCCTGGGCGAAGGTCGCGGCCGCGCTGCCCACGAAGATGTAGGCGTCCGGCCAGGGCGCCCAGGACGCGTCGAAGTGCTCGAACAGCATCGCCACGACGACCGTCCCGGCCACCGTGGCGGCCAGCAGCGCGGTGCGCTCGCGGACGGTGCCGAAACGCACGGGCAGGCCGTCGGCCCGGCGCGTGCCGCGCGCCCACCTCTGCCAGCCGTACACCGCCAGCACGGCGAACATCACCTGCTTGAGCGCGTTGCCGGTGACGTGGGCGCTGAGGGACGCGGCGAACAGCAGCACCGATCCGGCCAGCTGCACCGGCCACGTCCAGACGGTGCGCAGCGTCGCCAGCCAGACCGTGCCCAGGGCGCAGGCGTTGCCCACCAGGTCGGTCCACAGCACCTTCTGCCCGGCGACGTGGAATCCGGCCTCGTACCAGCTCACGGGACCACCCGGCTCCCGAGCATGCGCTCGACGTACTTGGCCACCACGTCCACTTCGAGGTTCACCGGGTCGCCGGGCCGCTTGAGCCCGAGCGTGGTCAGCTCCAGGGTGGTGGGGATGAGCGCGACGCTGAAGCGGTCCGCGCCCGCCTCGACCACGGTGAGGCTGACGCCGTCGACGGTGATGGAGCCCTTGTCCACCACGTAGCGGGACAGCTCGGGCGGCAGGGAGAAGGTGACCACGTCCCAGCGTTCGCCGGGCTCGCGGGAGATCAGGCGGCCGACGCCGTCCACGTGGCCCTGCACCAGGTGGCCGCCGAGCCGGTCGGACAGGCGCACGGGGCGCTCGAGGTTGACGCGGGAGCCGGGGCCGAGCGCGCCGAGGCTGGAGCGATCCAGCGTCTCCTTGACCGCGTCGGTGGTGAAGACGTCGTCCTTGACCTCGACCACGGTCAGACAGACGCCGTTGACGGCGATCGACGCGCCGTGCACCGCGTCCTGCGTGACGAGCGGACCGCGGATGGTGATGCGCGCCGAGTCTCCGGCGGGCTCCAGCGCGACGATCTCGCCGAGTTCCTCGACGATGCCGGTGAACATGTCCCGGGGCCTCCTCATGCGTCGGCACGGGCTCCGGGACGTGCGTACGGTGCGTACGGCCGGCGTCCCCGTCCCGGCCGCCACGGCGGCGGAAAAGGACGCCTCGCGCGCTGCCTCCCATCCGGACTTTCACCGTCGGTCCCGGAATTCCACCGGGTCAACCGGCCGATGGATTCGGCCGGGTCGCGGACTGTCACCGCCGGTTCGGACTTTCACCGACCCCGGAGCACGCGTTCACTGCTGCCAACCAGTGTGCCATGCCGCGCATTCCCGGCCGGATGTGAGACTTCCCACGGCCGGATGTGGCCAACCTAGCGCTCGCTTGGTAGCGGTCCACCCGGCAGGG
Organism: Actinomadura miaoliensis; assembly: GCF_039536785.1. NCBI lineage: Bacteria > Bacillati > Actinomycetota > Actinomycetes > Streptosporangiales > Thermomonosporaceae > Actinomadura > Actinomadura miaoliensis. Next base: position 114,023 of record NZ_BAAAZG010000051.1, on the reverse strand, counting down.
TTCAGCCGGCGGGGGCGGCGCGCTCCGCCTGGGCGCGCAGGCGGCGCACGGCGTCGGCCGGGTCGTCGGCGCCGTACACGGCGCTGCCCGCCACGAACACGTCGGCGCCCGCCTCGGCGCACCGCTCGATCGTCTCGGCGCTGACGCCGCCGTCGACCTGCAGCCACACGTTCAGGTCCCGCCCCTTGATCATCTGTCGGGCGCGGCGGACCTTGGGCAGCACCACGTCCAGGAACTTCTGCCCGCCGAAGCCCGGCTCGACGGTCATCAGCAGCAGCATGTCGATCTCGCCGAGCAGGTCCTCGTACGGCTCGACCGGCGTCGCCGGGTTGATGCCGAGGCCGGCGCGGGCCCCGGCGGCGCGGATGGCGCGCAGGGTGCGGATCGGCGCCTTGGCCGCCTCGGCGTGGATGGTGACGCTGCCCGCCCCCGCCTCGGCGTACTGGGGCGCCCAGCGGTCCGGGTCCTCGATCATCAGGTGGCAGTCCAGCGGCAGCGCGCTGTGCTTGAGCAGCGCCTGCACCACCGGCAGCCCGAGGGTGAGGTTGGGCACGAAGTGGTTGTCCATCACGTCGACGTGCACCCAGTCGGCGGCGCCGGAGATGGCGGCCACGTCGTCGGCGAGCCGGGCGAAGTCGGCGGACAGGATGCTGGGAGAGATCTGCGGTGCGGCCATGATGGACCGAGTCTATTGCCGCACCTCGGCGCGCTCCTCACCCGCCCGGGTGACCGCGCGGGTGGTGCGCGGCGCCAGCCCGAGCCGCATGAACGCCTCCGGCGCCCCGGCCGTCGCCCACAGCGCCAGCAGCGCATGCCCGGCGAATGCCTGCACCGGCTGGGTGCCGAGGAACAGCCCGAGGGTGTAGAACGCCGACACGCCCACCGCGCCCACCGGGACGCGCGCCAGCCGCCGCCACACCTGCCCGGACGCGTCGTACCCGCCCCGGTAGGCCATCCACGACAGGCCCGCCAGCAGGCCGAACAGACCGCCCGCCGCGGCCGCGGAGTCGCCCACGGTGATCGGCTCGACGCGGCCGCCGGCCGCCGCGATCGCGTGCGCCCAGGACGCGGGCCAGTGCCAGCCGTCCAGCGCCTCCACCGCGGCCCAGCCGAACCCGGCGAGGACCAGCGACACGCCCAGCGCCAGCCCGAGCTGCGCGGCGAGCGGACGCCGCGTCCACCACGGCACCACCAGCGGCTCCAGGTGCAGCCCGACCGCCAGCAGGACCGCGCCGATCGCGTACCCGGCGGCCACCTGCCCGACCGAGTGCACGCCCAGCACGACCCGCGACGCCCCGATCAGGCCGATCATCACCAGCGCGACCGCCCAGGCCGCGCGGCGCAGCGCCGGACGGCCCGCCGGTGCCCGCGCGGCGGCGAAGCCCCAGAACACCGCCGCGCTCTGGGCGTGCCCGGACGGCATGCCGAACGAGTCGCGCGGCTCGTGCCCGGTGATCGAGGTGTCGGTCCAGAACGGCCGCGGCTCGTGGAAGAACAGCTTCAGCACGGTGTTGAGCACCGTGCTGATCGTCAGCAGCACCGCGGCCCTGGCCCCCCACCGGGGATCCACGCACCAGTAGACGAGCACCAGAAGCGACAGGTAGACGCCGCCGCTCCCGATGAACGACATGGCCTCCATGAAATCGGTGAGCACCAAGGACTCCCCCGGGACGTTCCTGTCCGGCAGACCGCCAACGTTACTGAGACGTCCCCAGAAGAACCGCCGTCCAACACGCAAAGGTTCCCTGGCGTTACCGAGAGCAGGTCAGGGGGCGTGTCTCAGCGGCGGCGCAGCAGGGCCAGGAACATCGCGTCGGTGCCGTGCCGGTGCGGCCAGAACCGGGCGTAGCCGTCCTCGGCCGTCGCGACGCCGGTCAGGGCGGGCGCGACGGCGGCGAGCGCGGCCGGGGAGTCGAGGCGCTCCACGTCGTCGCGGCCGCGCAGCACGTCGTCCACGACCACGCTGGTCTCGGCCAGGTGCGGCGAGCACGTCACGTACGCGACCACCCCGCCGGGGCGGACCGCCTCCAGCGCCGACGTCAGCAGCCCGCGCTGCAGCGGCGTCAGCTCGGCCACGGCCTCGGGGCCGCGCCGCCACCGCGCCTCGGGACGGCGCCGCAGGGCGCCCAGGCCGGTGCACGGCGCGTCCAGCAGCACGCGGTCGAACGCGCCGGGACGCCAGGCGGGCGCGGTGCCGTCGGCGACGATCACGCCGGCGCGGTCGTCCACGGCGCCGCGGACCAGCCCGGCGCGGTGCGGCTGCACGTCGGCGGCCAGCAGGCGCGCGTCGCGCTGCGCGGCCACGGCCGACAGCAGGCCCGCCTTGCCGCCGGGCCCGGCGCACATGTCGAGCCAGCGGGCGTCGGGGCCGTCCAGCGGCACGGCGGCCAGGGCGAGCGCGACGAGCTGGCTGGCCTCGTCCTGGACGGCGGCGCGGCCCTCCTGGACGGCCGGGATCGCGGCGGGGTCTCCCTCGGGCAGCACCGCCCCGTAGGGGGAGTGCGGCGCCGGCTCGGCCCCCGCCTCGTACAACTCCTCCGGGGTGGCGCGGCCGGGCCGGGCCACCAGGGTGACGTGGGGGCGTTCGTTGTCGGCGGCCAGCAGCCGTTCGATCTCGCCGCGGTCGGGCCCGAGAGAGTCGCGCAGCGCCGAGACGATCCATGTGGGGTGGCTGTGCGCGACCGACAGCCGCGCCACCTCGTCGCCGCCCTCGGGCGCGACGATGGCCAGCCACGCCGTCAGGTCGCGGGTGGCGACCTTGCGCAGCACGGCGTTGGCGAACTTGGCGTGGCCCGGGCCGGCGACCGACCTGGCCAGGTCGACGGCGGTGCCGACGGCGGCGTGCGGCGGGATGCGGGTGGCCAGGATCTGGTGGGCGCCCAGCCGCAGCACGTCCAGCAGCGGCGGGTCGATGCGGCGCAGCTCACGGTCGCTGCACAGCGCCAGGACGGCGTCGTAGGTGCCGCGGCCGCGCAGCGTGCCGTAGGTCAGCTCGGTGGCGAGCGCGGCGTCGCGTCCGGTCAGGCCGCGCGAGCGCAGGCGGTTGGGCAGCAGCAGGTTGGCGTAGGCGTCGCGGGTCTGCACGGCCCGGATGACGTCGAACGCGGTGCGGCGGGCCAGGTCCTCGGGGGGACGGCCGGTGCGGCGGGGGCCGCCGGGCCGGCGGGGGGCGCCGCGGCGGCCGCGCTGGTTGCGGTGGGCGGGCGGCATCAGTCCAGGCGGTCCTCGTCGGTGAGCCGGACGCCGCGCGTCCAGTCGAGGGCGTTCATGCGGCGCTTGCCCTGCGGCTGGACCTCGCCGAGCACGACCGGGGACGTGCTCGTGCCGGCCAGCACCTCGTTCTTGCGCACGCGCAGCGCGCCGGGGGGCAGCGGGTCGCCGCCCACGCAGGGGCGGACGGGGCCGAGCTTGAGGCGTTCGCCGCGGAAGGTGGTCCAGGCGCCGGGCGCGGGCGTGCAGGCGCGGACGAGCCGGTCGACCCGCATGGCCGGGGCGGCCCAGTCGACCCGCGCGTCCTCCGGGGTGATCTTGGCGGCGTGCGAGACGCCGTCGCCGGGCTGCGGGCGCGGTTCCAGGATGCCCGCCTCGATGCCGTTCATCGTGTCGACCAGCAGCCGCGCGCCCGCGTGCGCGAGGCGCTCCATCAGCGTCCCGGCGGTGTCGTCGTCGCTGATCGGCTCGGTCAGCACCCCGTAGACCGGGCCGGTGTCCAGGCCCTCCTCGATCTGGAAGGTGGCGGCGCCGGTCACGTCGTCGCCGTGCAGGATGGCGTGCTGGACGGGCGCGGCGCCGCGCCAGGCCGGCAGCAGGGAGAAGTGCAGGTTCACCCAGCCGTGGCGGGGGATGGCGAGCGCGACGGGCGGCAGCAGCGCCCCGTAGGCGACGACGGGGCAGCAGTCGGGGGCGATCTCGCGCAGCCGGTCCAGGAACTCGGGGTCGCGGACCTTCGCGGGCTTGAGGACCTCGATCCCGGCCTCGGCGGCGCGCCGCCCGACCGGGCTGGGCGCCGGCCTGCGGCCGCGTCCGGCGGGCGCGTCGGGACGGGTGACGACGGCCGCCACCTCGTGCCCGGACTCCAGCAGCGCCTCCAGCGACGGCACCGCCGCCTCCGGGGTTCCGGCGAAAACGAGCTTCACCCTAGATGGCCTTCCCGAACGTGGGGTGCGGGGACTGCTTGACCACCGGCGCGGGCTCGCCGAACCACTCGGCCTCGCGGATCGCCTTCATCGCGGCCCTGCGCTGCTCGGCGTCCATCCGGTCGATGAAGATCACACCGTCCAGGTGGTCGGTCTCGTGCTGGACGCAGCGGGCCAGCAGGTGCGTGCCCTCCAGGGTGATCGGCTCGCCGTGCATGTTGAAGCCCTTGGCGACCGCGCGGACCGCGCGCGGCGTGGGGAACGACAGGCCGGGCAGCGACAGGCAGCCCTCGTCGTCGGTCTCCTGCTCCTCCGACAGGTCCAGGGTCGGGTTGACCAGGTGGCCGAGGCGGTCGTCGACGTAGTAGGTGAACACCCGCAGGCTCACGCCGAGCTGCGGCGCGGCCAGGCCCGCGCCGGGCGCGTCGATCATGGTGTCGGTCAGGTCCTTGACGAGGCGGCGCAGCTCCTTGTCGAAGTCCTTGACCGGTTCGGCCGGGGTGCGCAGCACGGGGTCGCCGAAGAGGCGGATGGGCTTGACGGCCAACGAGGACTCCGTTCCCTACGGTGCTTCTGCGAGTTCGCGCCCTGTCACGCGGTGGGTGTGCTCCCAGTCTACGAAGATCCGGAGGCGTCCCCGCCCCGCGGCGCCGCGCCGTTGCGGCTGGACCGCGCCTTGTAGGCGGCGGTGCGGGCCGCCTTCGCCAGCGCCTTGTCGGGGTGGTGGTCGCCCAGCGCCACGAGCACGTCGGTGGCGTCGGGGTGCTCGGCGCGCCAGATGTCGTCGATCAGCGCGCCCATGTCGGCGTCGGCCGGCGCCTTGGCCAGGGCCGCCCGCACCGCCTCGTCGGGTTCGGCGGTCTCCATCATCCCGGCGACCGAGTCGACGAACATCCACACGTACTCGGCGCGGCTCAGCTCGGCGCCGGGGTCGCCGTTGCGGCTCAGCCACAGCGTGGCGTACGGCCGGACGGGCGCGTGCCGCACGGCGTCCCGGACGGCGCCGGCGGCCTGCGGGCCGACGCGTTCGAGCACGGCGGCGGCCAGGTTGCGGGCGCCGGGGGTGCCGGTCCGCATGACCTCCAGCAGCTCGGCGGCGGCGTCGCGGGGGTCGCGGCGGGCCAGCCAGCCGTCGATCTCCTCGTCGGCGGTGTCGTGCCGGTGCCAGGTCAGCCCGGCCACCAGGTCCGCGGCCGGGACCTCCGCCAGCTCGCCCACCTGCGGCGCCACGAACCCGTCGGCCAGCAGCAGCTCCCGCACGCCCCACACGCCCAGCGGGGTGAGCGCGAAGCCGCCGTCGCGCGTCTCGGCCACGCCCCAGCGGACCAGGTTGTCGATCTCCTCGGCCAGCGCGGTCTCCACCGCGGCGGTCAGGGTCCGCCGGTCGTCGGCGACCTCGTACTCCTGCTCGACGTGGAGCATCAGCGCGGCCGCCAGCGGCTCGGGGGCGGTCGGCTCGTCCTGCTCGTAGAGGTGGATGAGCACGCCGGTCAGCTCGTTCTGCACCAGCTGGGCCGGGCTCAGGCCGCCGGACGGGTCGTGCTCGGGCACCGCCACGGCGTCGAACAGCCGCAGCCAGGCGTCCAGGACCGCGTGGTCGTCGCCGCCGGCGTCCTCGGTGATCCCCGCCTCGTCCGCGGCCTGCCGGAGCCGGTCGGAGCCGCCCGACAGCGCCTCGGCGACGAGTGGGGAGCGGCGCGCGGCGGCGGCCAGCTCGGCCTCGGGCGCCAGCCGGACCGGCGGGACGACCAGTTCCTCGGCCCGGCGCAGGTATTCCTCGGTGCGCGCGAACCGCTCGGCCTCCGGCAGCGCCTCGAACTCGCGCACCCACCGCTCGACCGCCTCGGCGTCGTCCGGGTCGACCCCCTCGGCCACCATCATGCCGTGGATCACCTCGGCCGCGGCCTGCCGTTCGGCGGTGTCGGCGGCCGTCACCACCTCGGCGAACCGGGGCGCGAGCGCGTCCAGCTCGGCGGTCAGCTCGGCGGCGCGCGCGGCCGGGACGGCGCCGGACTCGCCGAGGAACGCCACGAGGCGGTGCGCGGTGGCGAGGATGTCGGGCACCTCGTCGGCGCCCGCGACCACCGTCTCGGGGAAGACCTCCAGCAGCAGGCGGCGCAGCAGCGCGGGCGTCAGCCCGTCCGGCCCGGCCAGCCCGAGGTCGTCGCGCATGAGGTCGAGCAGCAGCCGCGCGCCCCGCGGGTCGACGGACTCGCCGTCGTGCTCGTCCGCCCACTCCCGCAGCGCGTCGTCCACGCCGCTGACCCAGTCGTCCACCCAGTTGTCGGCCACTCGGAGAACCCTAGTGGTCAGACCAGCTCCAGGGGGTCGATCTGGACGCGCACCGTTTCCGGAGCTTTACGCGCGCTGCGCACTCCCTGCGCCTCCTTCAGCGCGCGGGCGAGCGCGAGCCCCGCGCCGCGCGGCACCCGGATGAGGGCGCGTTCCCTGCCCTGGGCCTCCCTGTCGGGGGACGCGCCGGAGGGCGGGGTGGGCACCGGCACGGGGCCGAGCACCTCGGCGCCGTCCGGCAGGCGTGTCTCGGCCAGCAGTTCGCGGACCGCCGCCGGGGACGCGGTGAGCGAGGCCATGCGCACGGCGGGCGGGAACCCCACGCCGCGCCGTTCGGCCAGCTCCCGTTCGGCGAACGTGACCGGGTCCCAGCGAATGAGCGCCTGCACGGCCGGGAGCGACCCGTCGGCGGCCACCACGACCGGCGCCGAGGGGCGGACGAGCGCGGCGGCGTTCATCCAGCGGCGCAGGGTCTCCTCCCCCGCCCGCAGGTCGGGACGGCCCAGCAGCACCCAGCCGTCCAGCAGCAGCGCGGCCGCGTAGCCGCCGTCCGCGACCGGCTCGGCGCCGGGGGTGGACACCACCAGCGCGGGCTCCGCGCCGACCGTGTCGAGCACCCCGTCGCGCCCGGAGGTCCTGACGTTGACGCCGGGGAACGCCCTGCCCAGCTCCTCGGCCGTGCGCCGCGCCCCGACGACGACCGCCCGCACGTGGATGTGCCCGCACTGGGGGCAGCGCCAGTCGCCCGCGATCCGCCCGCACCAGCGGCAGTAGGGGGTGGCGTGCGACGACGTCAGCGCCAGCGGCCCCTGGCAGGCGCCGCACCGGGCCGGGCCGCGGCAGCGCCCGCACGCCAGGCCCGGCAGGTAGCCGCGGCGCGGCACCTGCACCAGCACCGGGCCGTCCCGCAGCGCGCCCCGGGCCGTCTCGAACGCCAGATGCGACAGGCGGGCGGTGCGGGCGGCGCCGTCGCGGGCCAGCTCGGCGTCGTCGCCGGCGGGCCGCACCCGCGGCATGACCTGGCGGACGCGGGTCCGCTCGGGCGCCAGCGCGTGCGCCCAGCCGGTCTCCACCAGCTGGGTGGCCTCGGTGGTGCGGGTGAACCCGCCGAACAGCGCGGCCGCGCCGCCCCGGTGGGCGCGCAGCGCCAGCACCTCCCGGGGATGCGGGTACGGGGCGTGCGGCTCGGCGTGCACGTCGTCGCCGTCGTCCCACAGCACGACCAGGCCGAGGTCGGCGACGGGCGCGAACATCGCCGCCCGGGTGCCGACGACGGCGCGGGCGGTGCCGCGCAGCACCGCCAGCCAGCGCCGGTAGCGTTCGGCGGGGCCGGGCTCGGCGGTCAACGCGACGTGCCGTCCCTCCCCCAGCTCGGCGGTCAGGGCCGCATCCACGCGGGCCACGTCGCGCCCGTCGGCCAGGACGACCAGCGCGCCGCGCCCGGCCGCCAGCGTCACCGCGACGGCGCGGGCGATCGCCGCCGTCCACGCGGGGCCGGGCAGGGCCGTCCACACCGCGCGGGGCGCCCGCCCGTCCGCCAGGGCGGCCAGGAACGACGGCCCGGCCGGGTACTCCCGCCACGGCCCCGGGTCGGGTGCCGGCCCGTCCGCGTCGGCGGCGGGGGCCGCGGGCGGCTGCTCGGCCTCCACCCGGGCGTGCCGCGGCGGGATCGCCAGGCGCAGCACGTCGGCGAAGGTGCCCGCGTACCGGTCGGCGACCTCGCGGGCCAGCGCCGCCACCTGCGGGGTCAGCACCGGCTCGGGCGAGACGACCCGCTCCAGGTAGGCCAGCCTGCCCTCGTGGGCGCTGTCGGCGACCCGGTCGAGCAGCACCCCGTCCACCAGCTGACCGGCGAACCGCACCCGCACCCGGCATCCGGGCACCGCCTGCGCGTCGAGCTGGGCGGGCACCAGGTAGTCGAACGGACGGTCCAGATGGGCCAGCGGCACCTCCACCGCGACCCGCGCGACCGGCAGCGTCTCGGCGGGCGTCCGGGCGCCCTTCCTGCCCGCGCCCTTCTTCCCCGCGCCCTTCTTCTCCGCGCCCTTCTTCTCCGGACGCCCGTCCGGACGGGCGGGGCGCTCGGCGGCCACGCGCGGGACGTCGTCCAGCCCCGGGATCAGCTCCGCTCCCCCGCCGTCGTTGCTCACGCCAACCGTCCTACCAGATCAGGCCGACGCCACGGCGGCCACGGGGCCCGGGCCGCCGCCGCGCACGGTTTGTAAGCCGCGGCGAATTCATTGGATTATTGCCCGATGCTCCGAGCGTCCCCTACGCCCCTTAAGTCGCTGTGACCGCGGTCCCCGACCTCTCCCACCTGCGCGAACGGCCGTCACGTGCCGACCGTCCCGGGGACGCGTCCCCGCGCTCCGGACGCCGGCGCCGCTGGACGGACCCGCGCCACCCCGTCAACGCCGCCACCCTCCTGGCGGCGGCGCTGCACCTGGTGTGGGGGCTGTTCCTGGCGGCCGAGGGCGGCGACCTGGCGGCGCAGAACGCCTGGACCCACTTCGCTCGCGACCACCCCGGCTCCCCCTACAGCCTGTTCTGGTACGGCGGCATGCACCCCGCCTCCTACAGCGTCCTGTCGCCGTACCTGATGGCCTGGGCGGGGATCCGCACGGTCGCCTGCGTCACCGGGACGCTGTCGGCCACGCTCACCGCCTACCTGCTCGTGCGCTTCCGGGCGCCGCTGACGCTGCCCGTCGCGCTGTGGGCGGCGTTCTCGCTGTCGTGCAACGCCGCCGCCGGACGGGTGACGTTCGGGCTCGGCCTGTTCTTCGCGCTGATCGCCGCCGTCGTGGCGTTCTCCCGGCGCGGCGCCCCCCTGCTGCGCGGCGCCGCGCTGACGTCGCTGACCGTGCTGACCACGCTCGCCAGCCCCGTGGCGGGCCTGTTCGTCATGGTCCTGGCGGCGGCGCTGTTCCTGACCGGACGGCGCCGCACCGGCTGCGCCCTGGCCGCCGGCCCGCCGGCGGTGGTGGCCGCCACGACGCTGCTGTTCCCGTTCAAGGGCGTTCAGCCGATCTCCTTCACCGCCGTGGTGCTGCCCACGCTCGCGAGCGTCGTCGCGCTGGTGCTGTGCGCGCCGCGGGAGTGGCGCACCATCCGCGTCGGCACCGCCGTGTACCTGGCCGGGATCACGCTGACCTTCTTCATCCCCTCCCCCGTCGGCAGCAACGTGGAGCGGCTGGCGCTGATGTTCGGCGGCGTGCTGCTGCTGTGCGCCATGGCCGTCGTCCGCGACCGGCGCAGGCTGGCCGTGCTCGGCGTCGCGTTCGCCGTCACCGCCGTGTGGCAGGTGTTCAAGCCCGTCGACGACCTGATCCACACCCGGCCCGCCATGGCCGCCGCCCGGCACTCGGACGAGCTGGTCGCCGAGCTGCTGCGGCGCGGCGCCGACCGGGGCCGCGTGGAGGTCGTCCCGCTGCGCTCGCACTGGGAGGCGTCGGGCCTCAGCCGTCACGTCGTGCTCGCCCGCGGCTGGAACCGGCAGGTCGACGCCGACCGCAACGCGCTGTTCTACGACGACACCCTCACCCCCGCCGCCTACCGCGAGTGGCTGCTGCGCTGGGGCGTGCGGTACGTCGTGCTGCCCGAGGTGGAGACCGACTGGTCGGCCGAGGAGGAGGCCGAGCTGATCAGGCGCGGCCAGCCCTGGCTGCGCGAGGTCTGGCACGACGAGCACTGGCGGCTGTTCAGCGTCACCGACCCCCAGCCCCTGGCCGACCCGCCCGCCACGGTCGTGCGCATCACCGCGGACCGGCTCGTCCTGGACGTGCCCCAGGCGGGGGCGTCACCACTCGTGCGGATCTCCTGGTCCCCGTGGCTGGCCGTCCAGGGCCCCGGGGGCGCGTGCCTGTCGCACGAGGGCGACTTCACCCGCCTCCACACCACGGCCCCCGGCCGCTACACCCTCAAGGCCGCCTACAAGCTCCCGCGCGGCACGGCCTGCTAGCCAGGCGGCACGCGACACCGAAGACCGCGGCATCGAAGACCGCGCTACAGAAGACCGCAACGTCGAAGGCCCCGTGGAGCACGGACTCCAACGGGGCCTTCGAACAAGCCTCCACGCGAACCGATCTCGCCGCTTCTGTGATCGCCCCCGGCCGTCAGGCGAGGGGACGGATCGTGAACGCGGTGGACGCGCGCGGCCGGGGCGTCACAGGCCCGCGGCGCTCGCGAGGTCCTTGGCGCGGTCGGTGCGCTCCCAGGAGAAGTCGGGCTCGGGACGGCCGAAGTGGCCGTAGGCGGCGGTCTGCTGGTAGATCGGGCGCAGCAGGTCCAGGTCGCGGACGATGGCGGCCGGGCGCAGGTCGAACACCTCCAGGACGGCCCCCTGGATCTTCTCGACCGGCAGCTTCTCGGTGCCGAAGGTCTCCACGAACACCCCGACCGGGTGGGCCTTGCCGATGGCGTAGGCGACCTGCACCTCGGCGCGGTCGGCCAGCCCGGCGGCCACGATGTTCTTGGCGACCCAGCGCATGGCGTAGGCGGCCGAACGGTCCACCTTGGAGGGGTCCTTGCCGGAGAACGCGCCGCCGCCGTGCCGCGCCATGCCGCCGTAGGTGTCGACGATGATCTTGCGGCCGGTCAGCCCCGCGTCGCCCATCGGGCCGCCGATCTCGAACCGGCCGGTGGGGTTGACCAGCAGCCGGTACCCGTCGGCGTCCAGGTCGAAGTCGGCCAGCACCGGGTCGACCACGTTCTCCTTGACGTCGGGGGTCAGCAGCTCCTTGAGGTCGATGTCGGGGGCGTGCTGGCTGGAGACCACCACGGTGTCCAGGCGCACCGCGCGGTCGCCGTCGTACTCGATGGTCACCTGGGTCTTGCCGTCCGGGCGCAGGTAGGGCACCACGCCCTGCTTGCGGACGTGCGACAGCCGCTGCGCCAGCCGGTGCGCCAGCGTGATCGGCAGCGGCATCAGGTCGGGGGTCTCGTTGGTGGCGTAGCCGAACATCAGGCCCTGGTCGCCGGCGCCCTGCCGGTCGAGCTCGTCGCCGGCCTCGCCCTCGCGGGCCTCGTAGGCGTCGTCGACGCCCTGGGCGATGTCGGGCGACTGGGCGCCGATGGAGACCGACACGCCGCAGGAGTGCCCGTCGAAGCCCTTCTTGGACGAGTCGTATCCGATCTCGAGGATCTTCTCCCGGATCACGCCCGGGATGTCCACGTAGGTCTCGGTGGTCACCTCACCGGCGACGTGCACCTGCCCTGTGGTGATCATGGTCTCGACGGCGACCCGGCTCTTCGGGTCGTCCTTGAGCATCGCGTCGAGAATCGCGTCGCTGATCTGGTCCGCGATCTTGTCCGGGTGTCCCTCGGTGACGGACTCGGAGGTGAACAGGCGGCGAGACACGTACGTGAACTCCTTGCAGCGGCTGCTGACTGATGTCGCAGGACGGATTGTGGACTCGGCGGGGACACGGGTTCCCCGCACCGTGGCGACGACGGTGTTCGAGGAAGTCTAGCGACAATGATTCCTCGGCACGGTCCGACGACACCACCGGACAAATGCGGTATTTGACCAGTTGTCGCGGTTCGTCGCCACCGGACGCGCTCAGGACGCGCCGGCGCGCGGTTCGAGACGTTCGGCGACCAGGTCCCAGACCACGTCGGCCAGATCCTCCTTGGGGCCGCGCGGCACCGGGGTCTCGGCGCCGTCGGCGGCCAGCACCACCGCGGCGTTGTCCGGCCGCCCGAACGCCAGGTCGGCGCCGACCTCGTTGACCACCAGCAGATCACAGCCCTTGCGGGCGAGCTTGTCGCGCCCCGCGGCCAGCACGTCGTCGGTCTCGGCGGCGAACCCCACCACCACCTGGCCGCCGCGCGGCCGGGCGCTCAGCTCGGCCAGGATGTCGGGGTTCTTGACCAGCGTGATCGGCTCCGGCTCCGCCCCCGGCACCTTCTTGATCTTGGAGTCCCGGTAGCCCGCGGGACGGAAGTCGGCGACGGCGGCGGCCATCACCACCGCGTCGGCGTCCGCGGCGGCCTCCAGCACGGCCGCGCGCATCTGCGCGGCCGACTCCACGGCGACCACCCGCACGCCCGCCGGGTCGGGCAGGGCGACGTTGGCGGCCACCACGGTCACCCGCGCGCCGCGCACCACCGCCGTGCGGGCCAGCGCGTACCCCTGCAGGCCCGAGGAGCGGTTGCCGATGAAGCGCACCGGGTCGATCGCCTCACGGGTGCCGCCGGCCGAGATCACCACGTGCCGGCCCGCGAGGTCGGGCGCGGCGCCGCCGCGCGCCAGCACCCGCCGGCCCACCTCGAACAGCTCGGCGGGCTCGGGCAGCCGCCCCGGCCCGGTGTCGGCGCCGGTCAGCCGTCCCGAGGCGGGATCGACGACGAGCGCGCCGCGGGAGCGCAGCACGGCCACGTTGTCCTGGGTCGCCGGGTGCTCCCACATCTCGGTGTGCATCGCGGGCGCGAACACCACCGGGCACCGGGCGGTGAGCAGGGTGCCGGTGAGCAGGTCGTCGGCCCGGCCGTGCGCGGCCCGCGCCAGCAGGTCGGCGGTGGCGGGGGCGACGAACACCAGGTCGGCCTCCTTGCCCAGGCGGACATGCGTCACCCGGTCGACGTCGTCCCACACCTGGGTCGACACCGGGTGGCCCGACAGCGCCTCCCACGTGGCGGCGCCGACGAAGCGCAGCGCGTCGGCGGTCGGCACCACGCGCACGTCGTGTCCGGACTCCGTGAACCGTCGCAGCAGCTCGCACACCTTGTAGGCGGCGATGCCGGCGCCGACGCCGAGGACGACGCGCGGCCTGGGATCGGTCATGTTTCGTTATGCGGTCGGGGCGTCTCAGCCCTCGATCGGCTCGGCGTGCAGGAGGCCCTCCCGCGTCTCGCGCAGCGCGATCGACAGCGGCTTCTCCTGCACCTGGGTCTCCACGAGCGGGCCCACGTACTCCAGCAGCCCCTCGCCGAGCTGCGCGTAGTAGGCGTTGATCTGCCGGGCGCGCTTGGCGGCGATGGTGACCAGGCCGTACTTGGTGTCGACGACCTCGAGGAGCTCGTCGATCGACGGGTTGGTGATGCCCTCGGAACTGGCTGCCACTATGTGGCCTTCCCTTAGACGTGGCTATTGACGAACAGCCATCAAGGTTAGCAGTTCGTGGCACACGTCCTGGACGGACGTGTTCACCAGCGTCACGTCGAACTCCTTCTCGGCGGCCAGCTCCACGCGTGCCGCCGCCAGCCGCCGCTCGATCACGTCCGCGGGCTCGGTGCCGCGGCCGACCAGGCGGCGGACCAGCTCCTCCCACGAGGGCGGCGCCAGGAAGACCAGCATTGCCTCGGGCATCGCCCGCCGGACCTGGCGCGCACCCTGCAGATCGATCTCCAGCAGCACGGGCCGCCCGGCGGCCAGCCGTTCCACGACCGGCCGCCGTGGGGTGCCGTAGCGGTTGCCCGCGAACTCGGCCCATTCGAGCAGTTCCCCTTCGGCGACGAGCCGGTCGAAACCGGCGTCGTCGACGAAGTAGTACTGCACCCCGTGGGTCTCACCCGGCCGGGGGGGCCGGGTGGTCACCGAGACCGACAGCCACACCTCGGGGTGGGCCCGCCGGATCTCGGCGACGACCGTGCTCTTGCCGACGCCCGACGGCCCGGACAGGACCGTCAGCCGCCGGAGCATGGAGTCGTGCGACGAGGGGGAGCCGCCCGGCGCGGTGTTGGGCGCGCCGGGACTGGACGGGATGGAGCCGGATGAGGGCGCGCCGCCGGACGTGCCGGGGGGCCTGCCGCCGGGCGCGCCGGAGCCGGCCGCGACGGTTGCACCGCCGCGCCCGCCCGTGAGTCGCTCGTCAGCGGTTTCCACCGCCGCCGAACTCACGCTCCAGGGAGGCGCGCTGGTTGGCGCCGAGACCCCGCACGCGGCGGGACTCGGCGATGCCCAGGCGCTCCATGATCTGCTTCGCACGGACCTTGCCCACACCGGGCAGCGATTCCAGGAGGGCCGACACCTTCATCTTCCCGATGACGTCGTCGGTCTGCCCCTCCTTGAGGACCTCGGCAAGCGAGGTTCCCCCGTGCTTGAGCCGGTTCTTGACCTCGGCCCGCTCCTTGCGGGCCTTGGCAGCCTTCTCCAGGGCTGCGGCGCGCTGTTCGGGGGTTAGGGGCGGAAGAGCCACGCCGGGTCACCTCAGGTTTCCACTCGACGGAGTCGGACGGGTTGGGAAACTAGCGAGTTCACGCCCTATAAAGCAACGTGAAGTGCCGTTTGGCCCGCCACAAAATCACGAAAATCACTCCCTGGGGTGTCCTGAATACGGAGTGTACACAGCCGGGGGTCGCCTCGGCGCCACCCCCGCCCCATCTGGGACTTTCGCAAGATCGTGAAAAATCCCCAGGCAACGCCCCATATGTGTCAGTTGTCACCCTTTTCTCCGGGGCTTTCGCACGAGGTACGGACCCGCGACCGCGATTCCGACACGTCGGCCGGACCATCGTCGGTGATACGCGTCACATTTTCCGCCGAGGCCGCGTTTTCCGGAAAACGGACCCGCGGAAGTGACGTCGATCACCTGTCCGGAATGTCCTAAAACTTCCCGCATGACAGGTTAATAGAGGTGACCGGCCGAGTGGCCGCCGGGGCCCGGCGGCCCGCCGGACGGCCGTTCAGGCGACCGTTCGGGGCTCGACCGTCCGGGGAACGGCCGGGCGGGGCGGGCCGTCCGGGCGGCCGTTTCAGGCGGCGGGGCCGGCCGTGGTGCGGCGCAGCGCCGCGGCGATGCCCGCGGCCGCCGCGCCCGGGTCGGCGGCGCCGGTGATGGGGCGTCCGATCACCAGCAGGTCGGCCCCGGCCGCCAGCGCCTCCTCGGGCGTGGCGACGCGCGCCTGGTCCTGCGTGTCGGCGCCTGCGGGCCGCACGCCGGGGGTGATGAGGGTGATGTCGGGGCCGACCTCCGCGCGGACCGCAGCGGCCTCCTGAGGCGAGCAGACGAGCGCTTGGGCACCGGCGTCCACCGACAGGGCCGCCAGGCGCCGTACGGCGTCGTGCGCGGGCCCCGCCAGGCCGATGCGGGCCAGATCGTCGTCGTGCAGGGACGTCAGCACCGTCACCGCCGCGATCCGGGTGTCCGGCGCGGCGTCCACGGCGGCGCGGATCATCGCCGGGCCGCCCGCCGCGTGCACGGTGAGGAACGCCGGCCTCAGCCGTCCCACGGCGCGCGCCGCGCCCGCCACGGTGGCGGGGATGTCATGCAGCTTCAGGTCCAGGAACACCTGGACGCCGCTGGCGCCGCGCACGCTGGCGACCACGTCCGGCCCGTACCGCAGGTACAGCTCCAGGCCCACCTTGACGGTGCTGACGTGCGGCGTGACCAGGGAGGCCCACCGCGCGGCCGTCTCCAGGTCGGGGGCGTCCAGCGCCACGGCGATGGGGGCGGGGGCAGCGGTCACGGCAGCTTCTCCTTCGTCTCCGCCGGCACGGGCTCCTCGGGGCGGACCTGGGGCGGGACGTAGCCGGCGGGCTTGTGGGCCAGGCCCACGGCGTCGGCCAGGGTCAGCCGGCGCGCCGCCAGGGCGTCCTCCAGCTCGCGCAGGATGCGGGTGCCCGCGGACGGGTCGTGGAACAACGTGGTGCCCACCGCGACCGCCGAGGCCCCGGCCAGCACGAACTCCAGCGCGTCCAGTCCGGTGGCCACGCCCCCCACGCCGACGATGGGGGTGCTGGGCAGCGCGGCGTGCACCTGGTAGACGCAGCGCACCGCCACGGGCCGCACGGCCGGGCCGGACAGTCCGCCCGACACGCCCGCCAGCGTGGGCCGCAGCGTGCCGGTGTCGATGGCCATGCCGACCATCGTGTTGATCAGGGTCAGCGCGTCGGCCCCGGCGTCCACGCAGGCCAGCGCGATGGTGACGATGTCGGTGACGTCGGGCGCGAGCTTGGCGATCACCGGCACCCGGCTGTTGGCGCGCACCGCCCGCACCACGGCGGCCGACGCGCGCGGGTGCCAGGCGAACATCCGGCCGCGGTCCTCGACGTTGGGGCAGGCGACGTTCACCTCGATCGCGGCGACGCCGGGCACGCCGCGCAGCCGCCGGGCCAGCTCGCCGAACTCCTCGACGCTGTTGCCGGCCAGCGACACGATCGTCCGCACGCCCTGCTCGGTCAGCCACGGCAGGTCGCGTTCGAGGAAGCCGTCGATGCCCGGGCCGGGCAGGCCCATCGCGGTCAGCAGCCCGGCGGGCGTCTCGGCCATCCGCGGGGTGGGCCGTCCCGCCCGCGGCTGCGCCATCACCGAGGTGGTGACGAACGCGCCGAGCCGCGTCAGGTCGGTGAACTGGGCCAGCTCGCGTCCGGACCCGCCGCAGCCGGACGCCGTCAGCACCGGGTTCGGCAGCTCCAGGTCGCCCAGCCGGGTCCGCATCCTGTCCGAGGACATCTACTGGGCCTCCTCGCGGGCGCGGTCGGTGACGTCGTCCCGCTCCGGGGCCGGCCGGGTGTGCAGGACGCGGGGGGCGCCCAGGGCGTCGAACGGGATGGTGCCCAGGTCGCCCCAGCGGACGCGGTCGCCGCGCAGCACCGGCCCCTCGGTGCAGGCGCGCACCATGCGGGTCACCCCGTCGTCGCCGTGGAACGGCAGCACGCACGTCATGCACACGCCGATGCCGCACGCCCCCGTCTGCTGCAGGAACTCCTCCACCGACACCTGGGAGGGCAGGCCGACGTCCCCCGCGATGCGGGTGACCGTGCGCAGCAGGGACGTGGGCCCGCAGCCGTAGACGACGTCGGAGGCGGTCTCCTCGATCACGCGGGGCAGCACCTCGCGCAGCGTGGCCTTCTCGCCCAGCGAGCCGTCCTCGGTGGCGACGGTGGCGCTGTCGCCGATGCGCTGGGCCATCCGCGACCC
The DNA here is from genome assembly GCF_039536785.1 of Actinomadura miaoliensis. Lineage (NCBI taxonomy): Bacteria > Bacillati > Actinomycetota > Actinomycetes > Streptosporangiales > Thermomonosporaceae > Actinomadura > Actinomadura miaoliensis. The sequence goes on along the minus strand of NZ_BAAAZG010000051.1, from coordinate 96,736 downwards.
GAACACCTGCCGGGACGTGGCGCCCGCCAGCACGAAGTGCACCTGGCAGCCGCGCCGGTGCAGCGTGTCGGCCAGCGCGAACAGCCCGGCCGCGCCCGGCCCGCCGCCCACCAGCAGGCAGCCGACCGGGTCGCGGGGCAGCCGGAACGGGCGGCCGAGCGGACCGGCCACGTCGAGCCGGTCGCGCGACCGCAGCCCGGCCAGCCAGCGGGTGCCCGGATCGCGGACGGCGAACACCATCTCCACCGTCCCGCCGTAGTCCGACTTGACCTCGTGGACGGCCACGCACCGGCGCACGAGGCGGCTGGTGTGCTCGCCGCCCACGGCGAGCGCCACGAACTGCCCCGGCCGGAACCGCTCCGCGACCCCGGGGGCCACCGCCGTCAGCGCGTGGTAGTCGCCCACCTGGCGCACCGTCAGAACGGTTGCCGACGTCTGCACCGGTGTGTCGGACACCCGTCTCCCTCTCGTCGTCGTCGGGCCGCGCGGCCCGGCGGCTCACCCGCCGGACAGCCCCGGCCGACCTCCCGTCACGCGGGCCCGGCGCCGTGCGCGCCGCGCAGGCGTTCGGCGTGCTCCTGCAGCGAGCGCACGCCGACCTGGCCGCCGACGATGGCCTCGATGCCCTGCACGGCCGCCGCCAGGCCCTGCACGGTCGTCACGCACGGCACGCCGCGCAGCACGGCCGCGGTACGGATCTCGTAGCCGTCCAGCCGCGGCCCCGACTGTCCGGGGCTGCCGAAGGGAGTATTGACGATGAGGTCCACCTCGCCGTCGAGGACGCGCCGCACGATGGTGGGCTCGCCGTCGGGTCCCGGGCCGTCGCTGTGCTTGCGCACGATCTTGGCATGCACGCCGTTGCGGCGCAGGACCTCCGCGGTCCCCTCCGTGGCAAGAATCTCAAAGCCCAGGTCAGCAAGGCGCTTGACGGGGAACACCATGTGCCGCTTGTCCCGGTTGGCCACCGACACGAACGCGCGCCCCTTGGTGGGCAGGGAGGCGCCGTAGGCGGCCTGCTGCGACTTGGCGTAGGCGGTGCCGAACCCCTCGTCGATGCCCATGACCTCGCCGGTGGAGCGCATCTCGGGGCCGAGCACGGTGTCCACGCCCTGGCCCTCGGGGGTGCGGAACCGGTTGAACGGCAGCACCGCCTCCTTGACGGCGATCGGCGCGTCCAGCGGCAGCGACCCGCCGTCGCCGGACGCCGGCAGCACGCCCTCGGCCCGCAGCTCGGCGACGGTGGCGCCGAGCATGATCCGGGCGGCGGCCTTGGCCAGCGGCACGGCGGTGGCCTTGGACACGAACGGCACGGTGCGCGAGGCCCGCGGGTTGGCCTCCAGCACGTACAGCACGCCGGCCGACAGCGCGTACTGGACGTTCATCAGCCCCCGCACGCCGATGCCGCGGGCGAGGGCCTCGGTGGCCTCGCGGATGCGGCGCAGGTCGTCGTGGCCGAGGGTGATGGGCGGCAGCGCGCACGCCGAGTCGCCGGAGTGGATCCCGGCCTCCTCGATGTGCTCCATGACGCCGCCGAGGTAGAGCTCCTCGCCGTCGAACAGGGCGTCCACGTCGATCTCGATGGCCTCGTCGAGGAACCGGTCGACGAGCACGGGGTGCTCCAGCAGGCCGCCCTGGCTCTGCAGCTCCAGGTACGACTCCAGCGTGGCGTCGTCGTAGACGATCTCCATGCCGCGGCCGCCCAGCACGTAGGAGGGCCGCACCAGCACCGGGTAGCCGATCTCGGCGGCGATCTCGCGGGCCTCCTCGAAGGAGGTGGCGGTGCCGTGCTTGGGCGCGGGCAGCCCGGCGCGGTGCAGCACCCGGCCGAACGCGCCGCGGTCCTCGGCCAGGTGGATGCTCTCCGGCGAGGTGCCGACGATCGGCACGCCCGCGTCCTTGAGCTGCTGGGCCAGGCGCAGCGGGGTCTGCCCGCCGAGCTGGACGATCACCCCGGCGACCTCGCCGGTGCGCTGCTCGGCGTGCACCACCTCCAGCACGTCCTCCAGCGTCAGCGGCTCGAAGTACAGCCGGTGGGAGGTGTCGTAGTCGGTGGAGACGGTCTCGGGGTTGCAGTTGACCATGACGGTCTCGTAGCCCGCCTCGGCCAGGGTGAACGAGGCGTGCACGCAGGAGTAGTCGAACTCCACGCCCTGCCCGATGCGGTTCGGCCCGGAGCCCAGGATGATCACCTTGGGCTTCGTGCCGGGCGGCACCTCGGTCTCCTCGTCGTAGGAGGAGTACAGGTAGGGGGTGCGGGCGGCGAACTCGGCGGCGCAGGTGTCGACGGTCAGGTAGACGGGCCGGACGCCGAGGGCGTGCCGCAGCTCCCGCACCACCTCCTCCGACAGGCCGCGCAGCTCGCCGATCTGGGCGTCGGAGAAGCCGTGCCGCTTGGCCCGCAGCAGCTTGTCGCGGGTGAGCGCGTCCTCGGCGGTGCGGATCTCCTCGGCGATCTCGTTGAGCGCGGCGATCTGGTCCAGGAACCAGGGGTCGATGCCGGTGGCGTCGTGCAGCCGCTGGACCGACGCGCCCGCCCACATCGCCCGCTGGACGGCGCGCAGCCGCCCGTCGTGCGGACGGGTCGCCTTCTCGACCCACTCCTCGGCGTCGCCGCGGTCCCCGGCCCAGGAGAACGAGGAGCCCTTCTGCTCCAGCGACCGCAGGGCCTTCTGCAGCGCCTCGGTGAAGCACCGGCCGATCGCCATGGCCTCGCCCACCGACTTCATGTGGGTGGTGAGGCCCTGGTCGGCGCCGGGGAACTTCTCGAACGCGAACCTCGGCACCTTGACCACCACGTAGTCGAGCGTCGGCTCGAACGAGGCGGGGGTCTCGGCGGTGATGTCGTTGGGGATCTCGTCCAGCGTGTAGCCGATGGCCAGCCGGGCGGCGATCTTGGCGATGGGGAAGCCGGTGGCCTTGGACGCCAGCGCCGACGACCGCGACACCCGCGGGTTCATCTCGATGACGACCATGCGCCCGGTGCCGGGGTGCACGGCGAACTGGATGTTGCAGCCGCCGGTGTCCACCCCGACCTCGCGGATCACCGCGATCGCCACGTCCCGCATGTTCTGGTACTCGCGGTCGGTGAGCGTCATGGCGGGCGCCACGGTGATCGAGTCGCCGGTGTGCACGCCCATCGGGTCGAGGTTCTCGATGGAGCACACGATGACGACGTTGTCGGCGGCGTCCCGCATGACCTCCAGCTCGTACTCCTTCCAGCCGAGGATCGACTCCTCCAGGAGCACCTCGCTGGTCGGGGACGCGGCGAGCCCGGCGCCGGCGATGCGGCGCAGGTCGTCCTCGTCGTAGGCCATGCCGGACCCGGCGCCGCCCATGGTGAACGACGGCCGCACGACGAGCGGGTAGCCGAGCTCGGCGGCGCCGGCCAGGCACTCGTCCATGGTGTGGCAGATCACCGAGCGGGCCGACTCGGCGTTCAGGCCGTGCTCGCGGGCGACCTTGTCGACGACGGCCTTGAACCGCTCGCGGTTCTCGCCCGCCTGGATGGCGTCCACGTCGGCGCCGATCAGCTCGACGCCGTAGCGCTCCAGCACGCCCGACTCGTACAGCGCGATGGCGGTGTTGAGCGCGGTCTGGCCGCCCAGGGTGGGCAGCAGCGCGTCCGGCCGCTCCTTGGCGATGATCTTCTCGACGACCTCAGGGGTGATCGGCTCGACGTAGGTGGCGTCGGCGAACTCCGGGTCGGTCATGATCGTGGCGGGGTTGCTGTTGACCAGCACCACCCGCAGGCCCTCGGCCTTGAGCACCCGGCACGCCTGGGTGCCGGAGTAGTCGAACTCGCACGCCTGGCCGATCACGATCGGGCCGGAGCCGATCACCAGGACGGAGTTCAGGTCGGTCCGCCGCGGCATCAGCGGGCACCCCCCATCAGCTCGCAGAAGCGGTCGAACAGGTTCGTGGCGTCGTGCGGGCCCGCCGCCGCCTCCGGGTGGTACTGGACGCTGAACGCCGGGTAGTCGAGCAGCCGCAGGCCCTCGACGCAGCCGTCGTTGAGGTTGACGTGGCTGACCTCGCCGCGTCCGTACGGGGTGTCGAACGTGCCGTCGGTCGGCGCGTCCACGGCGAACCCGTGGTTGTGCGCCGAGACGTCCACCTTGCCGGTCGTGCGGTCCTGCACGGGCTGGTTGATGCCCCGGTGCCCGAACCGCAGCTTGTAGGTGCCGAGGCCCAGGGCCCGCCCGAAGATCTGGTTGCCGAAGCAGATGCCGAAGAACGGCCTGCCGGCGTCCAGCACGCCGCGCAGCGCGTCGACGGCGTAGCCGGCGGCGGCCGGGTCGCCGGGGCCGTTGCTGAAGAACACGCCGTCGGGGTCGAGCGCCAGGATGTCCTCGGCGGTGCTGGCGGCGGGCAGCACGTGCACCTCGCAGCCGCGCTCGGCCATCCGGTACGGCGTCATGGACTTGATGCCCAGGTCGACGGCGGCCACGGTGAAGCGCTTGGCGCCGTGCGCCGCGACCACGTACGGCTCGGGCGTGGACACGTCGCGGGCCAGGTCGGCGCCCACCATGGACGGGCTGGCCAGCACCTTGTCCAGCAGGTCGCCCTCGGGGGCCAGGGCGGCGTCGCCGCTGAAGATCCCGGCGCGCATGGCGCCCTTGTCGCGCAGGTGGCGGGTGAGCGCACGGGTGCCGGGGGTGGCGATGCCGACGACGCCCTGCGCACGCAGCGCCGACCCCAGCGAGCCGGTGGCGCGCCAGCTGGACGCCACGCGGGCGGGTTCGCGCACCACGTACCCGGCGACCTGGATGCGGCGCGACTCGGGGTCCTCGTCGTTGACGCCGGTGTTGCCGATGTGCGGGGCGGTCATCGCCACGATCTGCCGGGCGTAGGACGGGTCGGTGAGGGTCTCCTGGTAGCCGGTCATGCCGGTGGCGAAGACCATCTCGCCGAAGGTCTCCCCCAACGCCCCGTACGCGACCCCGCGGAACGTCTTGCCGTCTTCGAGAACCAGCACGGCGGGAGGTGGGGTCACTGCAGCTTCCCTTCCAGTACGGTCGCACGGCCGCGCAGGAACGTCGCGACGATCCGTCCCGGCAGCTCCAGCCCCAGGTAGGGGGTGTTGCGGCTCTTGGACGTCATCGCCGTCGGGTCCACCGGGCGGCGCGGCGCCGGGTCGTACAGCGTGATGTTGGCGGGCGAACCCGCGGCCAGCGGACGGCCCTGCCCGGACAGGCGGCCGATGCGCGCGGGGCGGAACGCCATGCGGTCGGCCACCCCGGCCCAGTCGAGCAGTCCGGTGTCGACCATGGCCTCCTGGACGACCGGCAGCGCGGTCTCCAGGCCGATCATGCCCATGGCGGCCTCGGCCCACTCGGTCTCCTTGGCCTCCACCGGGTGCGGGGCGTGGTCGGTGGCCACGCAGTCGATGGTGCCGTCGGCCAGCGCGTGCCGCAGCGCGTTGACGTCGTCGGCGGTGCGCAGCGGCGGGTTCACCTTGTAGATGGGGTCGTAGGTCTCGGCGCGGGTGTCGTCGAGCAGCAGGTGGTGCGGGGTGACCTCGGCGGTGACCCGGCAGCCGCGGCTCTTGGCCCACCGGATGATCTCCACCGACCCGGCGGTGGACACGTGGCACACGTGCACCCGCGAGCCCACGTGCTCGGCCAGCAGCACGTCCCGGGCGATGATCGCCTCCTCGGCCACCGCGGGCCAGCCGGGCAGGCCGAGCCGGGCCGACACCTCGCCCTCGTTCATCTGGGCGCCCTCGGTCAGCCGCGGCTCCTGGGCGTGCTGGGCGATCACGCCGTCGAACGCCTTGACGTACTCCAGCGCCCGCCGCATGATCACCGCGTCGGACACGCAGTGCCCGTCGTCGGAGAACACCCGCACCTGGGCGGCCGAGTCGGCCATGGCGCCCAGCTCGGCCAGCTGCTCCCCGGCGATGCCCCGGGTGACCGCGCCGACCGGCTGCACGTCGCAGTACCCGGCCTCGCGGCCCAGGCGCCACACCTGCTCGACCACGCCCGCGGTGTCGGCGACGGGGTCGGTGTTGGCCATCGCGTGCACGGCGGTGTACCCGCCCATCGCCGCGGCCTTGGTGCCGGACTCGACGGTCTCGGCGTCCTCGCGTCCCGGTTCCCGCAGGTGGGTGTGCAGGTCGACCAGGCCGGGCAGCGCGATCAGGCCGTCGGCCCGCACGACCTGGGCGCCCGCCGCGTCCAGCCCCCGCCCGATCTCGGCGATCACGCCGTCGCGGACGAGGATGTCGGCGGGGTCGCCGCCCAGGATCCGCGCGTCCTTGATCAGATAGGTGACGCTCACCTTGCGACGACCTCCTTGCCGATGGCGGGCTCGGAACCGCCGAGCAGCAGGTACAGCACGGCCATGCGGGCGCTGACGCCGTTGGCGACCTGCTCGACGATGGTGGAACGGGGGGAGTCGGCCACCTCGGCGGCGATCTCCACGCCGCGGTTCATCGGGCCGGGATGCATGACGATGGCGTCGTCGGACAGCCGTGCGAGCCGTTCGGCGTCCAGGCCGTAGCGGCGGCTGTACTCGCGGACGCTGGGGAAGTACGCGGCGTTCATGCGCTCGCGCTGCACCCGCAGCATCATCACCACGTCGCTCTTGGGCAGCACCGCGTCCAGGTCGTAGGACACCGAGCACGGCCAGGTGTCGACCGCGACCGGCAGCAGCGTGGGCGGCGCGACCAGCGTGACGTCGGCGCCGAGGGTGCCCAGCAGCAGCACGTTGGAGCGTGCCACACGGCTGTGCAGCACGTCGCCGACGATCGTGACGCGGCGGCCCTCCAGGTTGCCCAGGCGGCGGCGCATGGTGAACGCGTCCAGCAGCGCCTGGGTGGGGTGCTCGTGCGTGCCGTCGCCGGCGTTGACGACGCTGCCGTGCACCCAGTTGGCCAGCCGGTACGGGGCGCCCGACGCGCCGTGCCGGATGACCACGCAGTCGGCGCCCATGGCCTCCAGCGTCAGGGCGGTGTCCTTGAGGCTCTCCCCCTTGGACACGCTCGACCCCTTGGCCGAGAAGTTGATCACGTCGGCGGACAGCCGCTTGGCGGCCGCCTCGAACGAGATGCGGGTGCGGGTGGAGTCCTCGAAGAACAGGTTCACCACGGTGCGGCCGCGCAGCGTCGGCAGCTTCTTGATGGACTGGTCGGCGACCCGGGCCAGCTCCTCGGCCGTGTCCAGCACGAGCAGCGCGTCGTCCTTGCTCAGGTCGGCCGCCGAGATCAGGTGTCGCATCAGCCGTGCCTCCCCTCGGCCGCGCGCGGACGCCCGTCGGCCGGGCCCAGCAGCACCGCGTCGCGCCCGTCGTTCTCGGCCAGCATGACCTTGACGGTCTCCCGCATGGAGGTGGGCAGGTTCTTGCCCACGTAGTCGGCGCGGATCGGCAGCTGCCGGTGGCCGCGGTCGACGAGTACGGCCAGCTGCACGGCGCGCGGGCGGCCCAGGTCGCCCAGGGCGTCCAGCGCGGCGCGGACGGTGCGGCCGGAGAACAGCACGTCGTCCACCAGCACCACGATGCGGTCGTCGACGCCGCCGGCGGGCAGCTCGGTGCGGTTCAGCGCGCGGGCGGGCTTCATCCGCAGGTCGTCGCGGTACATCGTGGCGTCCAGCGAACCGCGCGGGACCGGGCGGCCCTCCACCCGCTCCAGCAGCTCGGCCAGGCGGCGCGCCAGCGTCACGCCGCGGGTCTGGATGCCCAGCAGGACGACGTCGTCGCCGCCCTTGGTGCGCTCCAGGATCTCGTGTGCGATGCGGGTGAGCGCACGCCGGATGTCGGGACCCTCCAGAACGGCCTTGTGCCCGGAGTCTTTTCCGGGATCGGTGGGCCGGGAGTCACCGTCCGCCACGCGCGCCTCCGCCGGCTCCTCCCGCCGGGGGGCAGCATTCACCACTGAAACCTCCTTTCCCGCCTCACGGGACGGGCCTTAAAGGACGCTCGTCCGTATCACCGTAGCAGTCCCCCCGCTCTGCCCCGTACCGGGGATACCGGGCGTCTTGCCTGGTGAGAGCGGTCACATTCGGGGAATGTAGGGACCGGGCGCCGGAGGTGACCGGTGCGCGCGACGGGCCGGCCCGATCCGGACGGTCCGGATCGAGACCTGCGGATTCGACCGCTTTTTTCCAATCAGCTTGACCTAGGGCCGTCCCCGTTTTACCGTCACTGTCCGTAACCATCGCTGGAGACGGACCCTTGGGGCGGTGCAGCCTCCGGGTCCGGGCTTCCCCCCGGGCACGAAGGAGCGCGTCCCGGGGGCCCGACATCGACGACGAAAGTGAGCCTGGGGGACCGCACATGCCGTCTGAATACGCTAAGGCTCTTGGGGCGCGCCTACGCGCCATCCGCACCCAGCAGGGCCTGTCCCTGCACGGCGTGGAGGAGAAGTCCCGCGGCCGCTGGAAGGCCGTCGTCGTGGGTTCGTACGAGCGGGGCGACCGCGCCGTCACCGTTCAGAAGCTGGCCGAGCTCGCCGATTTCTACGGCGTGCCGGTTTCCGAGTTGCTGCCCGGCGGAGCCGCGCCGAGCCCGCTCGGGCCTACACCGAAGCTCGTGATCGATCTCGAGCGTCTGCAGCAGCTTCCGAAGGACAAGGCCGGTCCCCTCGCCCGCTACGCCGCGACGATCCAGAGCCAGCGGGGCGACTACAACGGAAAGGTCCTGTCCATCCGGCAGGAGGATCTGCGGTCGCTGGCGGTGATCTACGACAAGTCGCCGTCCGAACTGACCGAGGAACTGATCGGCTGGGGCGTTCTCGACCCGGAGGCCCGGCGCGCCGTGGAGGCGTTCTGACCACCTGACCGGGAGCCCCTCGACCCGGCGTCCGGGGCCTGGTCTGCGAGACGAGCCCCTCGCCTCGCGTGCCAGGCCCCGGACGGCATCGCCCGCCGCGTCACCACCGGCGCGTCACCACCGGCGCGGCGCCGCCGCGGCGACGGCGAGCACGCCCGCCATGGCGACCGCGCTGACGGCGAAGCCGAGCGCGAAGCCCCACTCGGCGGGGAACCGACCGCCGTCCGGCACCGACGCCGTCACGATCACGGCGCTCACCTGCGTCCCCAGCGACGCCCCCACGGTGCGGAGCAGCGTGTTCACACCGGTGGCCACCCCCGTGTGCGCCGCGGGCACCGCCGCGACGACGAGATTGGCCACGGCCGCGTAAGCCAGCCCCAGCCCCACCCCCCGCACGGTCCCGCCCGCGTACAACTGCCACATGGCGTCGTGCGCCACGCTGACGAACCCCAGCCCGGCACCCGCGAGCACCCCGCCGGCCAGCAGCACCGTCCGCGACCCGACGCGCCTGTCCAGCACGCCCGCGGCGACCCCCGCCACCGACATCCCCACCGCCGACGGAAGCTGCAACACGGCCGCCTGCGTGGCGCTCCCCCGAAACCGAACCCCGTGCTTTCGGGCAGCTGCACGAGCAGCGGGAACAGAACCCCGCCGCCCATCAGCGCGAACCCCGACAGCAACGAGGCGGCGTTGGCCGTCCACACTCCCCGCAGCCGCATCAGCCGCAGGTGGACCAACGGCTCGTCCGTCCGCGCCTCCACCGCCAGCCACACGGCCGCCAGCACCACCGCGACGACGAGCAGCTCCGCGCCCAGGGTCAGCGCGGCCAGCCCCGCCGCCAGCCACGCGGCCAGCAGCACCGCCCCCCACCAGTCGATCCGTCCCGAAGGACGCCGCCGCCCCTCGGGAACGATCCACCAGGCGGCGAACCACCCCGGCACCAGCCCGCACACCGGCAACCACAGCAGCCAGCGCCACCCCAGATGGTCGATGACCGGCCCGGCCACGCACCACGACACCGCCCCGCCGACCCCCAGCATGGACGACATCAGCCCGACCGCCGAGGAGGTCCGCGCGGGCGGTGCCACCTCCCGGATGATCGTGTACGCCAGCGGGAACACGCCTCCGCCGACCCCGGCCAGCGCCCGCCCCGCCAGCATCACGGGCAGCGACGCCGCCGAGGCCGCCACCACCATGCCCGCCGTCGCCATCGCCAGCACGCCGAGCAGCACCCGCCGCGGCCCGAGCAGGTCGCCGAGCCCGCCCACCACCGGCGTGGCGACGGCCGCCGACAGGGTCATCGCCGTGAGCGCCCACGCCGCCCCCGCCGCGGTGGTGCCCAGCCCCTCCTGGATGAGCGGCAACGCGGGCGACACCACCGCCATCGACAGCGAGTACGCCATCACCCCGAGAAAGGCGAGCAACGGCACCAGCCCTCGCCCACCCCGCCCCGCCAACGCCGCCCCTCCTCCCCGACCACCCCAACCCTCTCACACCAGACAAAACCCCAAGATCCACAATCACCACCCCAACAGGACACCCCGAACACACGCACAAACCGCCCGTACAGCCCACCGACCAAAAGCCGATGCCGTGCCCACATGTCGACCGAGAACGCCCGACCAACCCGTCACCCGAGCCAGCGCGGGCCCGTCCGCTGGCGCCTCCACCATGAAGACGTGCGCCCACAAGACCACCCCGGCACCCGGCGCGCCTGCCGACGCGACGCAGCGATGGCCTGAACATGCGGGAATGACGCGCCAGGCATCCGAGCGTGGGGGCCCAGGCTGCCGCTGAGCATGCGCCATCAGCGGGCGCAGGAGAAAACACGGCAGGCAGCCAGGGAATGCCAGGCGGCGCAGCGATGGGCTGAACATGCGGGGATGACGCGCCAGGCATCCGAGCGTGGGGCCCGGGGCGCCGTTGAGCGTGCGCCATCGGCGGGCGCGGGAGGGAGCGTGGCAGGCGGCAGGGATTGGCGGCAGGCGGCGCGGTGGTGGGCTGGGTGTGCGGGGATGTCGCGCCGGGCATCTGAGGGGGCCGGGGCCGCCGTTGGTCCAGGGAGGGGAACGGCGGCCCCGGCGGGCGAGGCGGCCAGACCAGGGGAGGATGACCGCCTCGAGATGGGGGTCCGGGCGTCGCCCCATGGGACACCGCCCACGGGGCCGTGGCGGGGCCGACCGCGGGACGGCGAGCGGGCCGACTGGGCCCGGTTGGAGGTCCGCAGGGCCTCCCCGGCTGGGCACCGAGGACGGGGCTGCGGCGAAGTCGGCCGTAGCTCACCCGGGCGGTGGCTTTGGGGGCGTCTTCTGGGTGGGTGTCGAGGGTGGGGCGCGGTGGCGGAGCCGGGCGTGGGGTGGTGAGGTGTTGCCTGCTCCGGGCTCGGGTCAGCTGGCGCGGGAGTCGGGGATGGGGAGGGTGGGCTGGCTGGGGATGCCCAGGGTCTCCTCCACCAGGGAGACGAACACCTCGGCGTCGTGCAGGAGTTCGTCGGCCTCGCGCGCGGTCACGGCGCGGGGCAGTCCCGCCTCGGCGGCGGCGCGCTTGTCGGCGCCGGCGGCGAAGAAGGCGGCCCACTCGCGCAGGGCGGGCTCGGCCTCGGGGAGCAGCACCCACACGCTGCGGGGGCGGCCGCGGCGGTGGGTCTCCACGGGCTCCTTGGAGGCCAGCACCGCGGCGGCGGCGCGCAGCGCGGCCAGGTGGGCGCACACGTAGCGCACGGCGGGCGAGGTGGCCTCGGCCGCCTCGGCCAGGCCCATGCGGGCGGCCTGCAGCTGCCCGGTGGCCGTGTGGGCCGGGCGTGGGGCAGGAAGCGGGCGTGGACGTGGGCGGGGCAGGTCGCCGAACTGGGCGGAAGAGTGAACAGCGGAGTGGGCGCCCCGCGTGGTCTTCGTGACGGACATGGCCTGTCTCCTTCCGGCTCGGGCCGGCCTGGCCGGCCGGGCGGAGCGCTTCCCCTCGCTCCGCCCGGCCGTCCGTCCCGCCGGATCGCGCGCTGATCCGGCGGGACGGGCGGGGGTTCCGGGGGACGTGCCCCCGTGAACACCGCGGACCCCGGCGACACCGGCCGTCGGGCCGGCGAGCAGGGGGCCGCGCCCCGTAGCCCTGGCACGGTCCGCGAGTCCCGTACCACGTCGAACATAAGTTCGACGCATTCACAGTAAACCGTCCCCATGACGATTCGTCAACGTGTTCGAACACGGCGACGATCGCCCTGGTCAGGGCCAGTAGAGCAGGCGGGTCCGACAGTCGCGGGCTAGGCCGGACGGCGCACGTGGACGGCGACCCCGTTGGCGACGATCTTCGGGAAGTACTCGGCGATGTGCATGGGCAGCCGCACGCAGCCGTGCGAGGCCGGGTGGTCCGGCACGCTCGGCGCGCCGTGGAAGGCGATGCCGCCGTTGAAGTAGATCGGGTTGTAGAGCCGGCCCAGCGGCGCGACGCGCCAGCCGTCGATGCGGCGCTGCGTGCGGTAGTCGCCGGTCGGGGTGACGGCGTGGCGGCAGCGCTCCTTCTTGGTCTTGGGGTCGGTGGTGCAGAAGCGCTCGCCGGACCCCGCCGAGACATGCGAGATCAGCCGCAGCCTGCCGTCCTTGTAGACGACGAGGTACTGGCGCGTCAGGTCGACGTCGACACGGTCGGACTCACGCCGCTTGGTCAGCGGCTGGGGCTGCCTGGGGGCGTCCAGCGCCTTCCAGACGCCGGCGTCGACGGTGCCGTTGACCGCGAGGCGGTTGACCTTCTGGAAGGCCCACACCGCCATCTGGGTGGACGTCCCGAAGCGGCCGTCGGCGGTCCCCGGGTCGTAGTGGAGTTGCTTGAGGCGGGTCTGCAGCTGCCGTACGGCGTCGCCCTTGGACCCGAGCTTCAGCGTGGGACGCTGGGCGGGCGCGGCCGCCTGCTCGACGGTGGGGGTGGTGGCGCCTTCGGCGGCCGTCGCCGCCTGGGTCGTGAAGCCGGTCGCGACCACCGCGCCGGCCAGTACGGCTGCCATCCGTGCACGCATCCGCATACCTCCCTTCCTGGGCAAATGCACCCAAGGTACAGTTCTCGACACTCTAGAGTGCTGCCATGCATGCGAACGCCGAACGGGTGGCAAAGGCCCTGCGGGAGCGGGGCGCGACCGGAGAGATCGTCGAGCTGCCCGAACCCGCCCCCACCGCCCAGGCCGCCGCCGAGCAGCTCGGCTGCGCGGTCGGCGCGATCGCCAACAGCCTCGTCTTCGACGCCGACGGCGCCCCGCTGCTGGTGCTGACGAGCGGCGCCCACCGGGTCGACACGAGCCGGGTGGCCGCGCTGGTGGGGGCGCGCAAGGTCAGGCGGGCCACGCCGGAGTTCGTCCGGCAGGCGACGGGTCAGCCGATCGGGGGTGTCGCCCCGCTCGGGCACCCCGCCCCGATCCGTACGCTCGTGGACGTGTGGCTGGACAAGCACGACGTGGTCTGGGCGGCGGGCGGGCATCCCCACACCGTCTTCCCGACCTCGTACGAGGAACTGGTGCGCATCACCGGGGGCGACCCCGCCGACGTGGGAGTGGACGAATGACGACCGAGATCTGGCACAACCCGCGCTGCTCCAAGAGCAGGGCCGCCAAGGCCGCGCTGGACGAGGCGAGGGTCTCCTACACCGAGCGCCGTTACCTGGACGATCCGCCGACGGCCGAGGAGCTCGACGCGGTGCTCACCCGTATCGGCGCCGAGCCGTGGGACGTGGCACGCCTGAACGAGCCCGTCGCCAAGGAGCTCGACCTGAAGAACATGGAACGCGACCGCGCGCGCTGGATCGAGGTGATGGTCGCCAACCCGGTGCTGATCCAGCGGCCCATCGTGCTGACCGGCGACGGCGACGCGGTCGTGGCCCGCGACCCCGACTCGGTGCGGCGGGTACTCGACAGCGAGTGATGCCGGTGTGATTCTGGGGAACCGGACCCACGACGTTCGGGAGGGCGGATGACCGCGCAGATGCGCACCGGGCCGGCCGCGCGAAACGCCGACTTCCGCGGCATCGATCCGCCCGCGCTCAACCAGCTGCTCAAGCAGATGCAGGAGGCGGCCACGGCGATCCGGGGCTGGCTCAACGGCCACCGCCCCCCGCCGGGGGTGTCGGCCGCCGGGTACCGGCAGGCCGACCAGGTCGCGCAGTGGACGGCCGACCAGCTCGGCATGCTGACGCGCCGCTACAACTACGCGGTCACCCATCCCGACCGGGGCGGGGGCGTCCAGACGCCGCCCGCCCCGTCCCCGGCGCCGGGCCCGTCCGGCGGCCCGGGCACGGGTGCGACGCGGGGCGTCCCCACGCCCAGGGGCGGCGCCGGCAAGGGCGGGCAGCCGTCCAAGGGCGGCGGGGCGCCGTCGCGTCCGTTCAAGCCCGCCCCCGCGAAGCCGCCCCGCAACACGACGCCGAACGGCGCGGGCGACATCGGCAACTTCCCCACCCGGGAGGCCGCCGCCAAGGCCGCGCGCGCCGACGCGCTGGCCGTGTCCGCCGCGCTCAAGGACCACAAGCCCGTCCCCGACCAGGTGTGGAAGCACCTGAAGGCCAACGCCGACGACCCCGACTACACCGAGAAGCTCTATGAGCGGCTCGGCCCGGCCGGGGTCGCCGCCCTGCTCCAGGCGGCCGACGGGAACAAGACGCGCCTGGGCTTCGTGCAGGAGTCCCTGGGGACGGCCAGCCACCACCTCACGATGGACGTCACGTGGCTGCGCACGCTCCTGGAGGAGGCCGAGAGCCGGGAGGTCCGTTCCGTCGCGGTGCAGGTGCTCACCGGCGCGGACATGAGCCAGAAGGCCCGCGACGCGCTGGCCAAGCTGGGCCTGCACGGCCCGACGGCCGCCTCCCCCCAGTCCGACCAGCGTCAGCCCGCACTCGAAACCTGAGACACAACAGACCTGAGAGGTCGTCATGGCCGCTCCACCGCCCCCCGGGAGCCTGCCTCCACCGCTGGACGAGTCCGCGGCGGCCAAGCTGTCGCCCCACGAGCGTCCAAACCCCGCCTACCGGCAGCTCTACCAGGCGTACGCCGACGCCTACGGCAGCATCGGCAGGCTGCGCCAGGCCCTGGACGCGCCCGTCAAGACGCTGGGCGGCACGGACGCCTGGCTGGGCCCGGAGGCGCGGCAGTGGGGCGGGCAGCTCGACGAGAACCGCGCCAGCCTGCAGAAGGCCGCCGACCGCATCCTGTGGGACATCTACGACCGCCTCAACGCCACCCAGCGCACCGTCCCGGCCTGAACACCCCTCCCCCTGGACACCCCCTGAGGCCGCAACGCCCGTGGCCAGGGCGGAGCGATCGCTCCCCCCGGCCGGACACAGGCGGCGCCACGGGCGGGTCTAGGCTCTACTGCGTGAGGGAGCCGAAGCTGCGCGAGATCGACCATCGTGCCTTCCTGCGCCGCCTGAACCCCATCGTGGAGGTGTACGCGGCGGCGATGCGGCCGCCCCGCGACCAGCTTCCGGGACGGCACACGATCATGCAGCGGCACGCCGCGTACCCGGGGTTCCGGGCGTTCGTGGCCGAGCGGCGCGGGGCGCTGCCGGGCCTGAACGGGCCGGTGCGCGGGTTCATCTACGGCTTCCACGGCGGGGCCGGGCAGTGGTGGCACGACGTGGTGTACCAGGCGCTGGCCGAGAAGGGCGGCCCCGAGCACGCCGCCGCCTGGATGGACGACGCGTTCGAGGTCGCCGAACTGCACGTGCACCCCGAGCACCAGGGCCAGGGCCTGGGCCGGGCGCTGCTGAACGCGCTGTGCGAGGGCCGTTCGGAGCGCACGGCGGTGCTGTCCACGCTGAACAGCCCGCCGGACTCCCCGGCCCGCAACCTGTACCGCTCGGTGGGCATGGTCGACCTGCTCACCGACTTCGAGTTCCCCGGTGGCGGCCCCCGCTACGCGGTCATGGGCGGCACGCTGCCGCTCACTCCCAGGCACTGAGCCCGGGCCAGGCCGGCGGCCCGGGCGGCCCAACGCCCCTGGATCAGGCGGTGGCGCGGGCCGGGCGGGCGGCGCTGTGGCCGGACTCCTCCAGCAGCGCGTACACCTCACGGGTCGCCGTGGACTTGTTGAAGGTGATGAAGTGGATGCCGGGCGCGTCCTGGTCGAGCAGCTCGCGGCACAGCTCGGCGGCGTGCTCGATGCCCAGCCGCCGCACCGCCTCGGGGTCGTCCGCGACCGCCTCGAACCGCTCGCGCACCTCGGGCGGGAACGGGGCGCCCGACAGCTGCTCGGAGCGCTCGATGGTGCTCAGCTGGGTGACCGGCATGATGCCCGGGATGATCGGCACGTCGCAGCCGGCCGCCGCCACCCGGTCGCGCAGCCGGAAGTAGTCCTCGGCGCGGAAGAACATCTGGGTGATCGCGTAGTCGGCGCCCGCGCGGCACTTGGCCACGAAGTGCCGCGTGTCGCTCTCGATGTCGGGCGAGCGCGGGTGCTTGTAGGGGAAGGCGGCCACGCCCACGCAGAAGTCGCCGTACGCGCGGATCATGCCGACCAGCTCGGCGGCGTACTCGACGCCCTCGGGGTGCTTGACCCACTCGCCCATCGGGTCGCCGGGCGGGTCGCCGCGCAGGGCCAGGATGTTGCGCACCCCCGCGGCGGCGAACCGGCCGACCAGGTGGCGCAGCTCGGCGCGCGAGTGGTTGACGGCGGTGAAGTGCGCCACCGGGGTGAGGGTGGTGTCGGTGGCGATGCGCTCGACGATGTCGACGGTCGTGTCGCGGGTGCCGCCGCCGGCGCCGTACGTCACCGACACGAACGACGGGCGGAGCGTCTCCAGCTCGCGGATCGTCCGCCACAGGTTCCGCACCCCCTGCTCGGTCTTGGGGGGGAAGAACTCGAAGGAGAACGTCTTGCGGCCGTCTGCCAGCAGCTCGCGGATCGTCGGGGCGCGGTCGGGACGTACGGATCGCATCCCCCAAGCGTAGTGGTGGGGGCCCCGCCGGCACGATCCCGAGGTCGTCCGGCGGCACGATCCGAGTACCGCCCCCGGTGCGCGCGCCGATCCAGCCTGGCCGAAGATGAAATTACGGACATGGTGCGAAATACTCGCCTCGTCCGTAGGTGATCAACCAGCGAACGGAACGATCAGGAATGACGACGCGCCGCATCCGCAAGGAGGTCGACGAGGCCCTGCTGGCCTTCGTCGACCACCGGCGGCCGGACCTGCTGGCGATCAGCCCGGATCTGGCCCCCCTGCTGGACGCGCTGGACGCGCTGCTCGCGGGCGGCAAGCGGCTGCGCCCGCAGTTCTGCTACTGGGGCTGGCGCGGCGCGGGCGGCGACGAGGCGCCGGGCATCGTGACCGCCGCCGCGTCCCTGGAGCTGCTGCAGGCCAGCGCGCTCATCCACGACGACGTGATGGACTCCAGCGACACCCGGCGCGGCCAGCCGTCGGTGCACCGCCGGTTCGAGGAGCTGCACCGGCGCGACGGCCTGCTGGGCGCCCCCGAGCCGTTCGGGCTGGGTGCGGCGATCCTGCTGGGCGACATGTGCCTGGCGTGGTCGGGCGAGATGTACGAGACCAGCGCGCTGGCACCGGAGCGGCTGGCCCGGGGGCGCGCCGTCTACGACCGGATGCGCACCGAGGTGATGTGCGGCCAGTACCTGGACGTGCTGGAGGGCGCGCGCCGCGGCGGCACCGTCGACACGGCGCTGCGCGTGGTGGAGTACAAGAGCGCCAAGTACACCATCGAGCGGCCGCTGCACCTCGGCGCCGCGCTCGCCGGGGCGCCGCCCGAGGTGATCGAGACGCTCAGCGCGTACGGGCGGCCGCTCGGCATCGCCTTCCAGCTGCGCGACGACGTGCTCGGCGTGTTCGGCGACCCGGCGGAGACGGGGAAGCCCGCGGGCGACGACCTGCGCGAGGGCAAGCGCACGGTGCTGGTCGCGCTGACCGCCGAACGCGCCGAGCCCGCGCAGGCCGAGATCCTGGAGCGGCATCTCGGCGACCCGGCGCTGGACGCCCCGGGCGTCGACCGGCTGCGGACGATCATCGAGGAGAGCGGCGGGCTGGCCGCCTGCGAGGAGATGATCGACCGGTACGCGGCCGAGGCCGCCGCCGCGCTGGCGCACGCCCCGCTGGCCCCCGAGGCCGTCACCGCGCTGGAGGAGCTGGCCGTCGCCGCCACCGCCCGCCAGGCCTGACCGGCACGGCGCCGCCCGCCGGCCCGTCCGGCGCGGCGCCGTGCGCGTGCCCGTCACGTGCGGCGTGCCCGTCACGTGCGGCGTGCCCGTCACGTGCGGCGTGCCCGTCACGTGCGGCGTGCCCGTCACGTGCGGCGTGCCCGTCACGTGCGGCGTGCCCGTCACCTGCGGGGTGCCCGTCACGTGCGGCGTGCCCGTCACCTGCGGGGTGCCCGTCACCTGCGGGGTGGCCGTCACCTGCGGGGTGGCCGTCACGTGCGGGGTGGCCGTGCCGTGCGGCGCCGTGCGCCCGCGACGAGGTAAAAGATCAATGTTCGGGACGCGCGGACGGGGTCGGCACGGTACAAAAGAGGCATTCCCCAACCCCCGCCTCCCCGAGCCGGAGCCCGACGTGCCCACCACGCCCCGTCCCTCACCGCCCGAACGGCGTGCGCGACGCGACCCGCGGCCGCGTCGCGACCGGCGCGTGCGCGGCCCGCTGGCCCCGGACGACCCCCGCCGCATCGACGACTACCGGCTGCTGGGCCGGCTCGGCGAGGGCGGCCAGGGCGTCGTCTACCTGGCCCGGTCGCCGCAGGGCGAGCTGGTCACGGTCAAGCTGCTGCGGGGCGGCTCGGCGGCCGGACAGCGCGCGCTCGGCCGCTTCCGCAAGGAGGCCGACGCGGCGCTGCAGGTCGCGGGCCGGCACACCGCCCGGATGCTGGACGCCGACGTCACCGGCGACCGCCCGTACATCGTCAGCGAGTACGTCGAGGGCCCGTCGCTGCAGCGGGTCGTCGAGGAGCAGGGGCCGCTGCCGGAGGAGCGGCTGCGCACGGTGGCGCTGCGCACCGCCGCCGCGCTGGCCACCATCCACCGGGCGGGCATCGTGCACCGCGACTTCAAGCCGGGCAACGTGGTGCTCGGCCCGGACGGCGCCAAGGTCATCGACTTCGGCGTGGCCCGGATGGCGGACGCCACCACGATCACCACGGGCCCGGTGGGCACGCCCGCCTACATGGCGCCCGAGCAGATCGAGGACGAGCCGGTCGGCCCGCCCGCCGACGTGTTCGCCTGGGGCGCCACGGTGGTGTTCGCCGCCACGGGACGTCCCCCGTTCGGCAGCGGGCCGAGCGCGGCGGTGATGCGGCGGGTGACGTCGCGCCGTCCCGACCTGGGCGACATGGACGGCCCGCTGCGCGACCTGGCGCTGCGCTGCCTGGACAAGAACCCCGCCGCCCGGCCCACGGCGCGACAGCTGGTGCGCGCGCTGCGGGAGGGACGCGCGCCCGCCCCCAAGCCGCGGCCCAGGCGCATCCCCGCCTACCGCTGGCGGATGATGGTGGCGCTGGCCGTGGTGATGGCGGCCGGGTTCGTGCTCGGTCTGCTGTGGTGAGCGGGGCCGCGCGGCGCGGGACGCCGCGCGGCCGGTGAGTGCCGGGTCAGGGCCGGATCACCAGTGCGGCGGACGGTCGTCCAGGAGCCGGGAGTCGTCGTCGCCGCGCCACTCGCCCCATCCGGTGTCGGTGTCGTCGGTGGTCTGGTCGGGGAGGATCTCCAGCTCGTCGTCGGCCAGGTCGACCACACGCTCGTCGTCGGGTCCCATGCTCATGGGTCCATTGTCGGACATGCCGGCGCGTGCCCGTCGCCGGGGCGGCGATCACGGGGCGACCGTTCGGCGACCTGCGCGAACGGGCGACGACGCACCCGAGACCAGGCCCGGTGATCACACCGGATCGGCGGAGCGGGCGGCCAGGCGGCGGGCCAGCTCGGCGGCCGCGGCGCCCGGGTCGGCCGCCTCGGTGAGGGCGCGGACGACGACCACGCGGCTCGCCCCGGCGGCCAGCACCTGGTCGAGGTTGCCCGCGTCGATGCCGCCGATGGCGAACCAGGGGCGGACCTCGCGCTGCGCGGCGACGTACTCCAGCAGCTTGGGCCCGGGGGCGGGCCGTCCCGGCTTGGTGGGGGTGGGCCACACCGGGCCGGCGCAGAAGTAGTCGACGCCCGGCTCGGCGGCGGCCGCCGACGCCTGCTCGTCGGAGTGCGTGGACCGGCCGATGAGCACGTCCTGGCCGACGATGGCGCGGGCCGCCTGCACCGGCAGGTCGTCCTGGCCCAGGTGCAGGACGTCGGCGTGCGCGGCGTGGGCCACGTCGGCGCGGTCGTTGACGGCCAGCAGCGCCCCGTGCCGCTCGCAGGCCGCCCGGAACACCCGCAGGTACTCCAGTTCCTGCCGCGCCTCCAGGCCCTTCTGGCGGAGCTGGACGATGTCGACGCCGCCGGCCAGCACCGCGTCGAGGAACTCGGGCAGGTCGCCCTGCCGCTCCCTGGCGTCCGTGCAGAGGTAGAGGCGGGCCCGGCTGAGCCGGGCGCGCAGGGCGACGGCGCGTTCGGAGGGCAGGTGCCTGGACACGGTCGGGGAGGTTCCTTTCACTGTTGTGCGCGTGCGTGCGCTCTGTCTGTCCGCGCGCGGCGCGTGTCTTGCGGTTGATACCCGGCGCCGGGGGCCGGATGCGGATCACGGGGTCACGCGCCGGTGCGCACCGGCCGTGCGGCGGCCGGTGCGCACTTGTCCGGTTGCGTTCTGCCTAGAAGGCCAGGGCCTGGGCGCGGCGGCGGACCTCGGTGCCGCGGTTCTCGCTGAGGGCCTGGACCGGGGTGCCCGGGAGGGTGTCGTCGGCGGTGAACAGCCACCGCAGCGTCTCGAGGTCGCTGAAGCCCGCGTCCGACAGCACCGTCAGCGTGCCGGACAGTCCCTTGATCACTTGGCCGTCCCGCAGGAACGCGGCGGGGACCATGAGCTGGCCCTCGCGGCGGACGGCCAGCAGCTTGCGCTCGGCGAGCAGCTGCTTGATCCTGCTGTGCTTGACTCCCAGCCGCGCGGCCACCTCCTTGAGGGTGAGCCACTCCCCCGCCAGGGCGTCGGTCCGGGGATCGAGATCGCGCTCAACGGTTGCGTGCATCTGCGTCACGCCCCCTGCCTACCACGCCCCCGCTCCTCTCAAACCCCGCCGCTTCCCGGAAGGCCGCCGGGCGCCGCCGGCGTCGCGGCGCCGTCACGTGCGCCGTCACGGCTTCACCGTCTCGCGGACGGGACGCTCGGGGTCGGCGAGCAGGTCCGGGTCGACCGGCGTGCCCGCGGTCATCACGCGGCGCGCCTGCACCAGGTCGCGGGGACGGTCGACGGTGAGGATCGCGTCCAGGCGGTCGCCGGTGAGCCAGCACACCGACCACTTGGAGCCGTCGGGGTCGCCCCGGTACAGCGTGCGCTCGGCCACCGGGTGGTGGCCCGCGTACTGCACCATCCGGCCGAACTGCTCGGACCAGAAGTACGGCACGGGGTCGTACTCGGCGTCCTCCCCGACCAGGGTGGCGGCCGCGACGGCGGGGGCGTTGAGGGCGGTGTCCCAGTGCTCGACGAGCAGGCGCCGCCCGTACCTGTTCGACCACCAGGCGGCGCAGTCGCCCACCGCCACGATGTCGGACCGCGGGGTGCCCGCGACGGTGACGCGGAACGCGGCGTCGGTCGCCACGCCGCCGTCGATCTCCACGCCGGAGCCGTCCAGCCAGCCCAGCTCGGGGCGGACGCCGACGCCGACCACGATCGCGTCGGCGGCGACGCGGTCGCCGTCGGCCAGCAGCAGCGACCCGGGCTCGACGGCGGCGACCTTGACGCCCGTGCGCAGCTCCACGCCGGCCTCGCCGTACCAGCGGGCCGTCAGCGCCCCGACCTCCGGGCCGATGGCGCCCGACAGGGGGGCGTCAGCGGCCTCCACCACCGTGACCGAGCAGCCCTTCCTGGCGGCGGTGGTGGCGACCTCCGCGCCGATCCAGCCCGCGCCCACGATGACGAGGCGGACGCCGGGCGTCAGCCGCGCGCGCAGGTCGCGGGCGTCGTCGATGGTGCGCAGCACGTGCTGGGCGCCGTGGCCGGGCAGGGTGATGGGCGTGGCGCCGGTGGCGATGACCAGCCCGTCGAACTCCAGCTCGCCGGCGGTGGTGACGACGGTGCCGCCGCGCGGGTCGCCGGGCCGCAGCGCGGTGGCGCGCTCGCCGAGCAGCGTCTCGCAGCGCAGGTCGTCCCAGTCGACCTCGACGGTGGTGTCGTCGGCGTCGCCCGCCAGCACCGCCTTGGACAGCGGCGGCCGGTCGTAGGGCCGGTGCCGCTCGGCCGAGACGAGGATCACCTCTCCCTCGTGCCCCTTGCGGCGCAGGGCCTCCACCGCCCGCACGCCCGCCAGCCCGCCGCCCACCACGATCACCCTGTTCATGAAGGCTCACCTTAGTCCGCCCGGTTCCGGCCGCTTCGGACGGCCGTCCGCCACGCGCATGCCCGCACACGGGACCGGACTAATGGGACGTAGGGTGGTACATGCGAGAAACCGCGGGAGTCCGGTACGACCGGGCTGAGAGGGCGGCTGTGCGGGCCGCCGACCGCCAGGACCTGATCCGGATCATGCCGGCGAAGGGAGTGCACACTTGGAGATCGTGATCATCGGGGCCGGGGTCGTCGGGCTGGCCACGGCCTGGCGGACGGCCGCGCGCGGCGCGTCGGTCACCCTGGTCGACCCCGATCCGGCGAGCGGCGCGTCGGCCGTCGCCGCCGGGATGCTGACCCCCGTCAGCGAGCTGACCTACGGCGAGGAGCCGCTGCTGCGGCTGGGCCTGACGTCCCTGGCGCGCTACCCGGCGTTCGTCGCCGAGCTGGAGGAGCTGACCGGGGCCGACACCGGACTGCGCACCGACGGCGTCCTGCAGGTCGCCTTCGACGCCGACGACCTGGCGTACCTGGACGACCTGCGCCGTTTCCAGGAGACGCTGGGGCTGAGCCCGCAGACGCTGACCGGACGGGAGTGCCGCCGGCAGGAGCCCATGCTGGCGCCGGGCGTGCGTGGCGGGCTGCTCGTCCCCGAGGACGGCTCGATCGACCCGCGCAGGCTGACCCCCGCGCTGCTGGCCGCGGCCGAGAAGCTGGGCGTGCGGCTGGTCCGGCGGCGCGCCGAGGCCGTGCTGGTCGAGCGCGACGCCGTCGCCGGCGTGCGGCTGGACGACGGCTCGCGGCTGCCCGCCGACCGGGTGCTGCTGGCGGCCGGGCCGTGGTCGTCCGACATCGGCGGCCTGCCGCCCGGGACCGTTCCACCGGTGCGTCCGGTGAAGGGCCAGGTGCTGCGGCTGCGCACCCGGGTGCCGTTCCTGCGGCGCTGCACGCGCGGGCTGGTGAAGGGCTCGTCGATCTACCTGGTGCCGCGTGCCGACGGGGAGATCGTGGTCGGCGCCACCCAGGAGGAGATGGGCTTCGACACCCGCGTCACCGCCGGGGGCCTGTGGGAGCTGCTGCGCGACGCGCGCGAGCTGCTGCCCGGCATCACCGAGCTGGAGTTCGCCGAGGTGTCGGCGGGGCTGCGCCCCGGCTCGCCCGACAACGCGCCGGTGCTCGGCCCGTCCGCGCTGCCGGGGCTGGTGCTGGGCACCGGGCACTTCCGCAACGGCATCCTGCTGACGCCGGTCAGCGCGGACGCCCTCACCGAGACGCTGCTGGACGGGACGGTGCCCGAGGAGGCCCGTCCCTTCACCCCCGATCGCTTCGAGGTCACGGCATGAAGGTCAAGGTCATCGTCAACGGGCAGGCGCGCGAGGTGCCCGAGGGCACCAGCGTGGCCGAGCTGGTGTCGTCCGTCGCCCCCGCCGTCTCCGGCGTGGCGGCGGCGCTCAACGACGAGGTGGTACGGCGCTCCGACTGGGACGCCACGACGCTACGGGAGGCGGATCGGCTCGAGGTGCTGACCGCCGTGCAGGGAGGTTGACGGTGCGAGAGCAGACGGCCCACACGACTCCGGCCGGCACGGCCGCGGCGGGCCGGGCCCCGGGCGGCGAGGCCCCGGACGGCGGCGCGGACCGGCTCGTCATCGCGGGCGAGGAGTTCGGCTCCAGGCTGATCATGGGCACCGGCGGCGCGCCCAGCATGCACGTGCTGCGCGAGGCGCTGACCGCGTCCGGGACCGAGCTGACCACCGTCGCCATGCGCCGCGTCGACCCGGCGGCGCGCGGCTCGGTGCTGGACGTGCTGCGCGAGTGCGGCATCCGGGTGCTGCCCAACACGGCGGGCTGCTTCACGGCGGGCGAGGCCGTGCTGACGGCCAAGCTGGCCCGCGAGGCGCTGCACACCAACTGGGTGAAGCTGGAGGTGATCGCCGACGAGCGCACCCTGCTGCCCGACCCGATCGAGCTGGTGGACGCGGCCGAGCAGCTCGTGGACGACGGCTTCGTGGTGCTGCCCTACACCAACGACGACCCGGTGCTGGCGCGCCGCCTGGAGCAGGCGGGCTGCGCCGCGGTGATGCCGCTGGGCTCGCCGATCGGCTCGGGGCTGGGCATCCGCAACCCGCACAACATCGAGCTGATCGTCGAGCAGGCGAACGTGCCGGTGGTGCTGGACGCGGGCCTGGGCACCGCCAGCGACGCCGCGCTGGCCATGGAGCTCGGCTGCGACGCGGTGCTGCTGGCGACCGCCGTCACCCGCGCGCAGCATCCCGCCGTGATGGCCGCCGCCATGCGGCACGCCGTGGAGGCCGGGCGGCTGGCGCGGCTGGCGGGGCGGATCCCCAAGCGCCGCTACGCGCAGGCGTCGTCCCCCTGGGAGGGCATCAGCACCGGCGCCTGACCCTTCATGAAGGATCGCTAAACGCATCCCTGTAGAAAGATTCGCTGGACCTGAAAGATCGGCGGACGCAGACTGATCCACGTTCTCCCCCGTCCCGCGCCCTGACCGGCGGGAACGCTTCGGGGTTCATGGAAACGTCCGCTTTCTAAGGTGCAGCGCATGGAACGACAGACAGAGGCGGCGGCCCGGCCGCCGGTGGACCGGCGTGCCGTGGCCGCCGCGGCGTTCACGGTCGTGATGTGGGCGTCGGCGTTCGTGGCGATCCGCAGCGCGGGCCGGGAGTTCTCGCCGGGCGCGCTGGCGCTGGGCCGCCTGCTGGCGGGTTCGGCCACGCTCCTGCTGCTGTGCCTGGTGCGCCGGGAGGGCCTGCCGCCGCGCGCCGCCTGGCCCGGCGTCCTGGTGTCCGGGGTGCTGTGGTTCGGTGTCTACAACGTGGCCCTGAACTGGGGCGAGCAGGAGGTGGACGCGGGCACCGCCGCGATGGTGGTCAACGTCGGCCCGATCCTCATCGCACTGCTGGGCGGCTGGCTGCTCAAGGAGGGGCTGCCGGCGCGCCTGCTGGCCGGGATCGCGGTGTCGTTCACCGGCGCCGCCGTGGTGGGCGTCTCCCTGTCGGACGGCGGCCCGGACGGCGGGTCCGCGGCGCTGGGCGTGGTGCTGTGCCTGCTGGCGGCCGTCACCTACGCGGCGGGAGTGGTGAGCCAGAAGCCCGCGCTGAGGCACGGCTCCCCGCTGCAGGTCACCGCGTACGGCTGCGTGGTGGGGACGATCGCCTGCCTGCCGTTCTCCGGGCGGCTGGCCGGGGAGCTGGCCGACGCGCCCCTGTCGGCGACGCTGAACATGGTGTACCTGGGGGTCTTCCCGACCGCCCTGGCGTTCACCACCTGGGCGTACGCGCTGGCCCGCACCTCGGCGGGCAAGATGGGCGCGACCACCTACGCCGCTCCCGCCCTGGTGGTGCTGATGTCGTGGACGCTGCTGGGCGAGGTGCCGGGGCCGTTCACCCTCGCGGGCGGCGTGCTGTGCCTGGCCGGAGTGGCCGTGTCGCGCGGCGGGCTCGGCGCCGTCCGCGCGTGGATCGCCCGCCGCTCCCCCGCCCCCGCCCCCGTCCCCGAGGAACCGGCGGCCGAGCCCGCCCCCTCACGCTGAGCGACGTTCCCTGCACGTCACGTCGCCGCCTGCCCTCCTTGAAAGCGCAGTTCGCGTCGAAATGGTCACGCTGCGCAGCCGATCAAGGGCGGATCGATGCTCATACTCCCGACTGATGATGCGCACCGGAAAAGCCGCCTAGACTCGCAGCGATGGACACGACGGTTGCCGACCCCCTCGTCGGGCGGGTACTCGACGGGCGCTACCGCATTGAGTCCCGTGTCGCGCGCGGCGGCATGGCCACGGTCTACGTCGCCCGCGACCTGAGGCTCGATCGCGTGGTCGCCATCAAGGTGATGCACGCCAACCTCGCGGCCGACGACGAGTTCGTCGCCCGCTTCATCGGCGAGGCCAAGGCGGCCGCCGCGCTGTCGCACCCCAACGTGGTCGCGGTGTACGACCAGCGCACCGACGGCGAGCACGTGTTCCTGGTCATGGAGTACGTGCCCGGCCGCACGCTGCGCGACCTGCTGACCGAGCGGGGACGCCTCGGCCCCCGCGCCGCGCTCGAGATCATTCAGCCGGTGCTGGCCGCGCTGAGCGCCGCCCACCGGGCCGGCCTGGTGCACCGCGACGTCAAGCCGGAGAACGTGCTGATCACCGAGGACGGCCAGGTCAAGGTGGCCGACTTCGGGCTGGCCCGGGCCGAGAGCGCCAGCAAGATGACCAAGACCGGGCTGATCATCGGCACCGTCGGCTACCTGGCGCCCGAGCAGGTGCTGTCGGGCAACGCCGACGTGCGCACCGACGTGTACGCGGCCGGGGTGATGCTCTACGAGCTGCTCACCGGCGAGCTGCCGCACCAGGGCGACACGCCGCTGGCGGTCGCCTACAAGCACGTCAACGAGGCCGTGCCGCCGCCGTCGGGCCTCGTGCCGGGCCTGCCGCAGCAGCTGGACGTGCTGGTCACCCGGGCGACCGCGCGCGAGCCCGCGCAGCGGCCGCAGGACGCGGGGCAGTTCCTGGCGCTGGTGGCCGAGGTGCACGGCGGCCTGCCGCCCGACATCGACTGGCGCGTCGAGCAGGCGTCCTACGGCCGCACCGCCGTCATGGAGGCCCCGCAGCCCCCGCCGCCCGTGCCGGGGCTGCCGCACGGCGGGCGCACCGCCGTGCTGTCGCCCGCCGAGACCGGGCCGTCCCTGGTGCCGCCGGGCGACCACGCCCCCAGGCGAGGGGTCGGCGCGACCGGCCGGTACGTCCTGATCGCGATCGGCGCGGTCGCCGCCGTGGTGCTGGCCTGGTCGGTGTGGTACCAGACGTCCGGCCAGTACGACCACGTGCCCGACCGCCTCATCGGCATGAAGGTGGCCGACGCCCGCCAGGCGCTCGCCGACGCGGGCCTGCGGGCCCGGATCGCCCCCGAGGTCTACAGCGACCGGGTCGACAAGGGCGAGATCGCCAAGGCCGACCCGGCGCCGGGCACCCGGATCGCCAAGGGCGAGACGGTGACGCTGACCCCGTCCAAGGGCCGGGTGCCGCGCGAGGTGCCCGACGTGCGCGGCCGCTCCCTGGACGACGCCAAGCGCATACTGCGGGACAAGGGCCTGCAGCCCGGCCGTGAGAGCAGCACCCCGTCCCAGACGGTGGCCAAGGGCCGCGTGGTGCGCACGAACCCGGCCGCGGGCGAGAAGCAGTCCCCCGACGTGCCGGTGCAGATCGTCGTCAGCAGCGGCATGTCCATGCCGAACGTGGTGGGGCAGAAGGGCGACGACGCCGCCAACCGGCTGCGCTCCATGGGCCTCGACGTCAAGATCGAGCGGCGCCGGGACGGGAGGCGGCCCGGTGACACGGTGCTGTCGCAGAACCCCGAGCCGGGTACCGGCGTGTCGTCCGGGGACGAGGTCACGCTCGTGGTCAACCGCCGCGACTGCCTGTTCGGCGAGTTCTTCTGCGACGACGACCGCGGGCGCGACCGGGGCGACCGCCTCCCGGTGCCGCCGGTGATCGGCCAGTCGTTCGACGACGCCAAGCGCGCGCTCAAGAGCTCCGGCTTCAAGGTCAAGATCGGCAGCAAGCTGGGCGACCGGGTGGTCGGGCAGAACCCGCTGCCCGGCTCCTCCGCCCAGCGCGGCCAGGAGATCACCATCTGGGGCTGACCGCCTCAGGGCGGACGCGCACGACGGCCGGGCGGGGTCGACGGGCGGGATGGACGGACACGGTCCGGCGGGCAACT
The DNA here is from genome assembly GCF_039536785.1 of Actinomadura miaoliensis. Classification (NCBI taxonomy): domain Bacteria; kingdom Bacillati; phylum Actinomycetota; class Actinomycetes; order Streptosporangiales; family Thermomonosporaceae; genus Actinomadura; species Actinomadura miaoliensis. The sequence continues at coordinate 68,865 of NZ_BAAAZG010000051.1, read as the reverse complement.
ATGCTGAGCGGCCTATGGCCTCCTCATCCGTGACCTCGTCCTCCACCGGCACGTCCTCCGCCTCGCCGGCGCCGGCCGTCGTGGGCGGCCCGGTCGGCGCGCACGTCCCGGTCGCCGGCGGGCTGGCCACCGGCGGCCTGAAGTACGCCGCCGAGATCGGCGCCGAGGCCGTCCAGGTGTTCGTGTCCAACCCGCGCGGCTGGGCGCTGCCGGAGGGCCGGCCCGCCGAGGACGCCCGGCTGCGCGAGCAGGACGACCTGCCGGTCTACGTCCATTCGGCGTACCTGGTGAACTTCGGCTCGCCCAGCGCGGAAACGCTGGCCAAGTCGGTGGCGTCGGTGCGGCACGCGCTGCGCCGGGGCCGCGACATCGGCGCGCGCGGCGTGGTCGTGCACACCGGCTCGGCGGTCAGCCAGTCCTACGAGGACGCCATGCGGCAGGTCCGCGAGCAGGTGCTGCCGCTGCTGGAGGAGATCCCCGACGACGGGCCCGACCTGCTGCTGGAGCCCATGGCCGGGCAGGGCAGGATGCTGTGCGCCAAGGTGGAGCAGCTCGGCCCGTTCTTCGAGGCGCTGGACCACCACCCCAGGCTCGGGGTGTGCTTCGACACCTGCCACGCGTTCGCCGCCGGTCACGACCTGTCCGCCCCGGGAGGGGCGGCCGCGACGATCGACGCCCTCGTCGAGACGGTCGGCGAGGGACGGCTCAAGCTCGTCCACGCCAACGACTCCAAGGACGCCTGCGGGTCGGCCAGGGACCGGCACGAGAACATCGGCGCGGGCCGGATCGGCGAGGAGCCGTTCGCGGAGCTGTTCCGCCACCCGGCCGTGGCGGGCGTCCCGTTCATCATCGAGACGCCCGGACGCGCCCCCGAACCGCACCGCAAGGACGTGGAGACCCTCAAGCGCCTGCGCGACCGCTGAGACCGCGGGCACCGCACCGCCGAGGTCGCATTACACCGCACCGGGCCGGCCCCACAGACGGAAAACGGCCCGGGCGTCGCTGAACAACCCCCCGACTATTCAGCGACGCCCGAGCCTCACGCCGTCGGATCCCACCCCCCCGGTACGGGATCCGACGGCTCCTGATCCGGCTTTTCGGTGCCGTGCCGGATCTCCTCTGTTGTTCCGTGCGGAGGGGGCGGTTCCGCCGCCGACGGGCCGATGCGCTCGGGCCCGTGCCGCGTCCACTCGCTCCCCCCGAAGCGGTGTGGTGCGTGGTGCCAATGGAAACAGTAGAGGGATCCGATACCGATGGGGAGGCGATGGCCGGTCCCCCTCGGCCAACGGCGGGTAGCCGTCGATGTGCGTCGCGTCGCCGACCGACGAGCGGTCGATCGACGGCGACGAACGGTTTCGCCACGACGGGGGGAACGGTCCACTTTCTTCGGCGAAGAGGCGTCAACGATTGACGATTTCCTCCGGCAGGTGCAACCGGGCCAGTGCCCGGTCGGCCCGGCGGGGCACCCGGCGGCGCGTCAGCAGCGACCCGCCCACCATCACCGCGAACGTCACCGGCACGATCGCCATCGCCGGCTGCGTCAGCAGCGCGGCGGGCCAGCCGTCCCACGGCCCGCCGAACAGCCGCGTGACGGCCGCCGCCACCGCCAGGCCCCCGCCCACCAGCAGCCCGGCGCCCGCACCGAACGCCGTCAGGCCGCGCCACCAGATGCCGAGCAGCAGCAGCGGGCACAGCGAGCACGCCGACACGGAAAGCGCCAGGGTGACCAGCCTGGCCGCGCCGATCGCGCCGACGTCCTGGGCCAGCGTCAGCGGAACGCCGAGCGGCACGGCCAGCGCGAACACCGTGCCGAGGCGGAAGGCCGCCACGCCGCCGCGCAGCACCCGCTGCGACACCGTGCCCGCGATCGCCACCACGATGCCGCAGGACGTGGAGATGAACGCGGCGAACGCCCCCGCCGCGACCAGGCCCGTCAGCAGCGCGCCCGCGGTGCCGGGCACCAGCCGCTGCGGCACCATCAGGATGGTCGCGTCGGTGTCGCCGGTGACGAGCAGCTCGGGCGTGTAGAAGCGGCCGAGCGCCCCGTACACGGCCGGGAAGAGGTAGAACAGGGCCAGCAGCACCGGCACCATCGCGGCGGTGCGGCGCGCCGTCCTGCCGCAGGTGTCGGTGTAGAAGCGCATCAGGATGTGGGGCAGCCCCATCGTGCCCAGCAGCACGCCCAGCAGCGCCGAGTACGTGGCGAACAGCGGGTGGTCGTGGCCCCGGGCGAACGGCAGCGCCCAGGTGTGGTCCTCCTGGATCGGCAGCCGTTCGGCGTGCGGCACCCAGGCCCCCGCCGGGAACCGCAGCTCGGTGCCCTCGGCCACGGTGTGCCGGCCCTTCACCAGCCGTAGCGGCCGCCCGTGGTGGACCCTGCCGTCCAGCGCGCCGCGCACCGTCACGTCCGTGTCGGCGGGCACCCGCACGGCCACGTCGGTCTGCACCCGTACGACGGTGGCGCGGGGGAACTTCGGCGGCCCGTCCCCGGTGGGGTCGCGGCCTCCGTCCAGCCGCCAGACTGCCAGCACGGCCACGGCCGGGATCGCCACCGCGCAAACCTTCACCCAGTACTGCATCGCCTGGACGACGGTGATGCTGCGCATGCCGCCCGACAGCACCAGGCCCGCCACCACGGCCACCACCAGCGCCCAGCCCGCCCACGGCGGCGCGCCGGTCAGCACCCGCAGCGTGACGCCCGCGCCCTGGAACTGCGGCAGCAGGTAGAACCAGCCGATGACGCACACGCACACCGACACCAGGCGCCGCACGGCCAGCGACCCGAGCCGCCACTCGGCGAAGTCGGAGATGGTGTAGGCGCCCGAGCGGCGCAGCGGCGCGGTCACGAACGCCAGCAGCAGCACGTACCCGGCGACGGCCCCGATCGGCAGCCACAGCATGTCGGCGCCGTAGGCCAGCAGCAGCCCCGCCGACCCGAGGAACGCCGCAGCCGAGATGTACTCGCCGCTGATCGCGGCGGCGTTCCACAGCGGCGTCACCCCGCGCGAGGCGACCAGGAAGTCCGAGGCGGCGGCGTCGCCGGCGGGGACGCGGCCCCGCAGCGCGGTCGAGCCGCGCACCGTGGTCAGCGCCGTCATCAGGCCCAGGACGACGATCAGCGCGGTCAGCGCGATCGCCACCGCCGACGCGATCACTGGTGGTCCACGAAGCGCGCGAACTCCCGCTCGGTGCGTTCGGCCCGCCACAGCTGCCGGACCGCCAGGGTGATCCAGACCGGCTGCACGCACAGCACCAGCAGCGGCCAGGCCAGCGGCACCCCGTGCACCCGGGCCCGCGCCAGCGCCGGGACCAGGATCAGCAGCAGGGGCAGCCCGATGATCGCGGCCAGCACCACCCCGGCGGTCAGCAGCGCCGAGCGCAGCTGCGCGCGGATCAGCGCGCGGGCGTACACGGCGCCGAGCTCGGTCTGCTCGTCGAGGTCGCGGGCGATGCTCCAGCCCGTGCCGACCGGCCCCCGGCGGGCCCGGTGGGTGCGCGGGTTGGACACCGCCACGCGGCGCGGCTCAGTCATCGCCGTGTCCGCCGCCGCGTCCGCCGCCGGGCCCCCACTCGTCGTCCCGCCCGTCCTGGTCGCCGTCCCGCCTGCCCCGCCCGCCGGGCCCGCCGCCCTGCTGACCCCGCTCGTCGCCCTGCTGACCCCGCTCATCGCCTTGGCGGCCCGGCCCGCCGCCGCGCCCGCCCTGGTCGCCGCGGCGCCTACCGGGCTCGCCGCGCCCGCCGCCCGGCTCACCGCGCCCGCCGCCGTCGCCGCGCCTGTCACCGGGCTCGCCACGCCTGTCACCGGGCTCGCCGCGCCGGGTGCCGGGCTCGCCGTGCCGCCCGTCCTGGTCGGCGTTGCGGAAGCGGCGCACCAGCAGGTCGCGCACCTGCCGGGTGTGGCGGCGGGCGACCGGCAGCAGCTCCTGCCCGACCTGCACGGCCGCGCGGCCGCCGTCGAAGCGCAGCTCGGTGATGTGCGCCAGGGCCACCAGCGTGCTGCGGTGGATGCGGATGAACCCGGCCGCCTCCCAGCGGCGCGCCAGCTGGGCCAGCGGCATGCGCACCAGGTAGCTGCCCTCGGCGGTGTGCAGCCGCACGTAGTCGCCCTGCGCCTCCACGTACGTCACCTCCCGGCGGGGCACCAGGCGGGTGCGGCCGCCCAGCTCCACCGGCACCATCTCGTCCTCGGGCGGACGGTCGACGGCGTGCTCCTCCTGCGCCGCGACGCGGTGGACCGCCTCGTCGACGCGGCGGACGGCCTCGGCCAGCCGCTCGGGCCGCACCGGCTTGAGCAGGTAGTCCAGGGCCCCCAGCTCGTAGGCGGTGACCGCGCAGTTGTCGTGCGCGGTGACGAACACCACCACCGGCGGGGCGGCGAACCCCGACAGCAGCCGGGTGAAGTCGAGCCCGTCCAGGCCCGGCATGCGGATGTCGAGGAACACCGCGTCGAGCCGGTCGCCGGACACCAGCATCCGGCTCAGGTTGCGCAGCGCCGCGGCGGCGTCGCTGGCCCCGGTGACGCGCTCGATCCGCGGGTCCTCCCGCAGCAGGTAGACCAGTTCCTCCAGGGCGGGGACCTCATCGTCAACGGCAAGGACGCGCAGCATAAGAGGACCCTGCCGCGATTACCGATCGTCCGCAATCGGTTTCACAGAGTGAAGGAGTTTCGCCGACGACCCGTTGACCGCACACGAGCACCGTCCCCGGCGCCGGGACGCCGGCGCTCAGTCGGGGAAGACGCCCGGGCTGTACTTGGGAACGCGCAGGTTGACCTTGGTGCCCGCCCCGACCGCCGTCTCGACCGTCAGCCCGTACTCGTCGCCGTAGACCTGCCGCAGGCGCTCGTCCACGTTGGCCAGGCCGATGCCCGCGCCGCCGCGCCGCTCGCGCCCGGCCGACAAGGGTCCCGCGGCCAGGATCTCCCGCAGCCGGCCGGGGTCCATGCCGACCCCGTCGTCCTCCACGCTGATCGCCGCCTCGGCCCCCGCGTCGCGCGCCACGATCTGGATGCGGAACGACTCGCGGGCGTCGGCCATGCCGTGCCGGATCGCGTTCTCCACCAGCGGCTGCAGCGACAGGAACGGCAGCGCCACCGGCAGCACCTCCGGGGCGACCTCCACGCTGAACTGCAGCCGGTCGCCGAACCTGGCCCGCTCCAGCAGCAGGTACCGGTCGATGGAACGCAGCTCGTCGGCCAGGGTGGTGAAGTCGCGCGGGTTGCGGAACGAGTAGCGGGCGAAGTCGGCGAAGTCCAGCAGCAGGTCACGGGCCCGTTCGGGGTCGGTGCGGACGAACGAGGCGATGGTGGTCAGCGAGTTGTAGACGAAGTGCGGGGAGATCTGGGCCCGCAGCGCGCGCATCTCGGCCTCGGCCAGGCGCGCGCGGGAGGAGTCCAGCTCGGCCAGCTCCAGCTGGCTGGACACCCACCGCGCCACCTCGCCCACCGCGCGCACGCGCGCCGCCGAGGCGCTGCCCCCGTAGGCGGCCAGCGCCCCCTCCACCCGTCCCTGCACCGACAGCGGCGCCACCATGGCCACGCGGATGCGGCACCTGGCGTCCTCGCACGACAGGACGTCCGGCCCGACCACGCGCGGCCGCCCGGACTCCAGCACCGGCCGGGCGTGCCGCAGCACCGCCCAGGCGTGCCGGGAGCCGCCGGGGCCGTCCCAGACCAGCAGCCGGCCGCAGGGCGCGTCCGGCCCGTCGTCCGGCCCGCCGGGGGGCCCGTCGTGCGGTTCGTCGTCCTGCGCGGCGGCCACCAGCGCCACCGCCTCGACGCCGAGCAGCGTCCGCAGGTGCCGGGCCGCCTTGCGGGCGGAGTCGCGGTTCAGCCCGGCGCGCAGGGACGGCGAGGCCCGCGAGATGGTGTGCAGGGTCGCGAACGTCGCCTCGTCGGCCATGCTGCCGAACCCGCGCCGGGACCGCAGCCACGGCCGGAGGGCGCACGCGCCGAGGGCAGCGGCGAGGGTCGCCCCGCAGACCAGAATTCCGGTCACGGACGGTATCAACATGAAGACACACAGTAATGCCCATGAGGGGGTGCGGCCCTGCCGTTTGGGGCAACAGGTACCGTCCAGCACAGATCAAGGGCCGCCCAGGGCGCGTCGATCAGTGGGGCGGGGCCTCGCCTTCCTCCTCCTGATACGAGTAACGCTGCTCGTTCCAGGGGTCGGCGACGTTGTGGTAGCCGCGTTCCTCCCAGAAGCCGCGGCGGTCCCTGACCATGTACTCCACGCCCCGGACCCACTTGACGCTCTTCCACGCGTACAGGTGCGGCACCACCAGGCGGACGGGGAAGCCGTGGTCGGGGGTGAGCCGCTCCCCGTTGCGGTGCGTGGCGAACATCGTCTTGTCGGCCAGGAAGTCGCTCATGCGGATGTTGGCGCTGTAGCCGTACTCGGCCCACACCATCACATGGGTGACGTCCGGATGGGGCGGGGCCAGCTCCACGACGGTCGAGCCGGACACGCCCTCCCACTCGTTGTCGGGGATGGAGAACTTGGTGACGCAGTGGAAGTCGCCGACCGCCCTGGCACGCGGCAGCCGCTCGAACTCCTCCCACGTCCAGCGGTGCTGCCCGCCCGACTCGGTCGCGCCGAACACCCGGAAGTCCCACGAGTCGGGACGGAACTTGGGCACCGGACCGTAGTGGAGGACGGGCCAGCCACGGGGGACGTACTGCCCCGGCGGCAGCGGCTTGCCGGGCGGTTTACCGGAAGGCTCATCGGGTGGGGACATGACGCGGCCATACTGCCATCCGGCGTGAGCTGAGCCATATTCGCCCCCCTCCCCTCTCACCCGCCGGGCCGTGGGTTACTCTTGTCGGGTGCGCAACGTCGTGTATTTCTTTTGGTTCGACCAGCCCGGGCGGCTGGTCTGCCAGACGCTGCGCTGACAGACCTCAAGGCGACAAGCCCCGGGCCGCTACGGCCCGGGGCTTTCGTCGTTTCAGGGCGCGGACGCGGGGTCCACCGGACCCCGCCGTATGAGGAGGCACAGCATGGTCGTCGTCATGGCCCAGGAGGCCACCGAATCGGATATCCAGGCCGTCGTCTCGCTGGTCGAGACGGCGGGAGGCGAGGCGTTCGTCAGCCGGGGCGTCGAGCGCACCATCATCGGGCTGGTCGGGGACGTCCAGCAGTTCGCGTCGCTGAACCTGCGCGGCATGGGCGGCGTCAGCGACGTGATCCGCATCTCGGCCCCGTACAAGCTGGTCAGCAGGGAGAACCACGCCGAGCGTTCGGTCGTGCGGGTCGGCGGCGTGCCGATCGGGCCGGGCACGATGACGCTGATCGCGGGCCCGTGCGCGGTGGAGACGCCGGAGCAGACCCTGCAGGCGGCGCAGATGGCGCGCGCGGCGGGCGCCACCCTGCTGCGCGGCGGCGCGTTCAAGCCGCGCACCTCGCCGTACGCCTTCCAGGGCCTCGGCGAGGCCGGGCTGAAGATCCTGGCGGACGTGCGGGCCGAGACGGGCATGCCGATCGTCACCGAGGTCGTCGACGCCCACGACGTGGAGCTGATCGCCGGATACGCCGACATGCTGCAGATCGGCACCCGCAACGCGCAGAACTTCGCGCTGCTGCAGGCCGCCGGCGAGTCGGGCATGCCGGTGCTGCTCAAGCGGGGGATGAGCGGCACCATCGAGGAGTGGCTGATGGCCGCCGAGTACATCGCCCAGCGCGGCAACCTCGACATCGTCCTCTGTGAGCGGGGCATCCGCACCTTCGAGAAGGCGACCCGCAACACCCTGGACATCTCCGCGGTGCCGGTGGCGCAGCGCCTGGGCCACCTGCCGGTGATCGTCGACCCGTCCCACTCGGGCGGCAGCCGCGACCTGGTGCTGCCGCTGACCCGCGCGGCCATCGCGGTCGGCGCGGACGGTGTGATCATCGACGTGCACCCGCACCCGGAGACCGCGCTGTGCGACGGCCCGCAGGCGCTGGTGGACGGCGACCTGCGCGAGCTGGCCCGCGTCGTGCGCGAGCTGCCGCCGCTGGTCGGCCGCAGGCTCACCGAGTCCGCCGACGAGCCCGTCCCGGCCTGACGCCTCCCCAGGCCGGACGCAGAGATCGACGCGAGACGGACGAGAGAAGGACGCGGACCGCTCGCGGGCCGCGCGGTCACCTCGATGATCGCGCGGCCCGCGCCGGATGGTAGTGTCGCGGCCATGGCGTACTGGACGGCGAACCTTGGGCCGCCCCGCTCCTGACCGGGGTGCGGCGACCTTTTCCTCTTCTTTTCCTCCGCCCGGCCCGGCGCAGACGCGCCCGGCCCGGCGACGCGTGCCGCCCGCCGCGTGACCGCGGCCCGGCGGCGGCGCGTCCGGCTGCGCCCCGGACCCGGATCATCTCGTCCGATTCGAGTTCAGGAGCGAGTCTCTGTTGTCCGTACGTCCTGATTCACCGCGCGCGCTCTCGCGCGTCGCGGCGCGCCGCGACGGCCGCCGCTCCGGCGCCTCCGACATCCTGCTGGCCGCCGTCCTGTGGGGCACCGCCGGGCCGGTCTTCACCTTGGCGCCGCACTCGGCGTCGCCGGTCTCGGTGGCCTCGGCCCGCATCGTCCTGGGCGGCGCGCTGCTGTTCGCCCTGGTGGTGTTCACCTCCCGCCGCACTGCCCTGCGGGGCCTGCTGCGGCAGGGCCGCCGGGCCTGGGTCCCGCTGGCGGTCGGCGCCGTCTGCGGGGCCGTCTACCAGGTCACCTACCTCGCCTCTGTCGCCCTCACGGGCGTGGCGATCGCGACCGTGGTGTCGCTGGGCAGCGCGCCCGCCTTCGCGGGCCTGCTGACCCGGCGGGGCCTGGGCCGCCGCTGGCTGGCGACCACGGCGGGCGCCGTCGCCGGCTGCGCCCTGCTGATGAGCGGGGGCGAGACGTCCGGGGTCGACCCGGGCGGGGTGGCGCTCGCGCTGTTCTGCGGGTTCACCTACGCCGCGTACACGATGGTGGCCGCGCGCCTGATCGAACGCGGCGCGGACGACCAGGTGGTGATGGGTTCCATCTTCGGCGGGGCGGCGGTGCTGCTGCTGCCGGTGCTGCTGGCGGGCTCACCCGGGTGGCTGCTGGACGTCCGGGGCGCGGCGGTGGCCTGCTACCTGGGCGTGGTCGGCACGACGGTGTCGTACGTGCTGTTCGCGCGCGGGCTGCGCACCACGCCGGGCGCGACCGCCACCACCCTGAGCCTGGCCGAGCCCGCCGTGGCCGCCGTCATCGGCCTCGTGCTGCTCGGCGAGCACCTCGGCGGCGTCGCGCTGGCCGGGCTCGGCCTGCTCGCCGTCAGCCTGGTGACGTTGGTGTTCCCTGCGCGAAGGTAACAAATTGGTCTGAACCACTCGCCAGGACGGGCCCGGGCGAGGATGATGACCGGCATGACGACGGGCGAGGGCGACGCCGCCGGACGGCTGTTCCCCGAGGACCTGGACGGCGTCGATCCGGTCGCCGCCGTGATGCTGGCCGACGCGTGCCGGTCCATCGCCGCCTACCCCGAGCCGGTCGCGGTGGGCGCCCTGTTCACCGCCGCCGAACGGGTCCCCGGCGGCTGGCAGGTCGTCTGCGCGTGCGATCCGCTGCCGCAGGGCGCCCTGGAGCTGCTGGCCGACCATCTCGACGACCGCGCCGCGTTCGCCGGCGGCGAGCGCGGCGCGGCGTTGCGCGCGGCGGCACGGGACCTGTGCGCCGGGCCGCCGCGCGACGAGGTGCGGGCGGGCGGCCTGCGGTTCCGCGTGGTGCGGATCGAGCAGCTGGTGCGCAACGGGCCGGACGGTCCCGAGCCGCCCCGTCCCACCGATCTCGACCTCGACCCGGGCCGCGAGCACCCGCGCGGCCCGGCGGGCCGCGCCCACGACTTCCTGCCCGACGGCTGGGCCACGCCCGACATCGCCACGGCCGAGCTGCTGTGGCAGCTGCTGGACGCGGCGGCGCGCGCGGGCACCCGGCCGCCCGAGCCGTTCCTGACGCCGCTGCCGCTGGCCCCGGCGTTCACCGTGGCCGAGCGGACGGGCGGCCGCTGGCGCCCGGTGGGCCGTCTGCACGACGCGCCGCGGCAGGCGCGCGAGGCGCTGGCCGTCTACTTCCGGCACATCGTCCCGGCGGTGGAACGCCCGGACGCGGGCCATCTGGCCGAGTACGCCGAGGCCGCCGAGCTGATGGCCGACGGCACCCGCCGCAACGGCATCACGGTCGCGGGCCGCCGGTTCCGGATCGTCCGCATCGAACGCCTGGCCCTGATGGGCTCCGACGGCCCGCGGTGCTAGCGCCGCGCCGACCGCGGGACGGTCAGCCGGCCGCTTCGGTGTAGACGGGCCGGTGCTCCTGGACGGACTCGGCGAGGCGCTCGGCCAGCTCGCCGACGTCCAGGCGCTTCTCCAGCATCCGCAGGTCCTCGATGCGGGCGCGGGTCTCGGCGCGGCGCGGGGCCAGCACGGTGCAGCAGTCCTCGTCGGGCAGCTCGGAGATCGACAGGGTGCGGATGCGGCGGGCCTGGTCCATGATCTCGGTCTTGTCCATGCCGATCAGCGGCCGCAGGATCGGCAGCTCCACCGCGTCGTCCAGGGCGGTGATGTTGGCCAGGGTCTGGCTGCTGACCTGGCCGAGGGCGTCCCCGGTGACCAGCGCGGCGCCGCCCAGGCCGCGGGCGACCAGCTCGGCGGTGCGCAGCATGACCCGGCGCTGCGCCACGACCGCCAGCCGGTCGGCGCCCGAGGACTTGATCTGCTGTTGGGCCTTGCCGAACGGCACCACCAGCAGCCGCGAACCGCCCTGGAAGCGGTCGAGCTCGCGCACCAGCGCGTACGCCTTGTAGATCGACTCCGGGCCGGTGAACGGCATGCCGGAGTAGTGCAGGAAGTCCACGCGCAGGCCGCGGCGCATCATCCGGTAGGCGGCCACGGGCGAGTCGATGCCGCCCGACAGCAGCACCAGGGCGCGGCCGCTCATGCCGACCGGCAGCCCGCCCTGGCCGGGCAGCCCGCCGGTGAACACGAACACCTCGTCCCGGTCGACCTCGATCGACAGCGTGTGGTCGGGGTTCGACAGCCGCACCGGCAGCCCGTAGGCCTCGACGATCGCGGCGCCGATGGCGCGGTCCAGCTCGGTGGAGGTCATCGGGAAGCGCTTGTCGCGGCGGCGCGAGCGCACCGCGAAGCTGCCGGTGCGCCCGGCCATCAGCGCCAGCGCGGCGCTCTCCACGCTGGCCGGGTCCTTGCCGACCGCCCAGGCGCGGTGCGCCCACACGATGCCCATCACGTCGGTGATGCGCGCGGCGAGCCGCTCGACGGCGGCCTCGTCGGAGCCGGGCGCGCGCACCACCATCACCCCGTGGCGGCGGATGATCTCCACCCGGGGCGCCATGCCGCGCACGGCCGCCCGCACGTTCTCGGCCAGCCGCCGTTCGAACCGCTCGCGGTTCTTGCCCTTGAGCACGACCTCGCCGAGTTTGAGCAGCACGCACGGCTCGCCGTCGACCGGCGGGTGCCCGGTGACGGACGCGGTCGCGGCGTCGAGCGTGGGCATGCGGGATCCTTCCTGCGAAAGTCCAGAAATGGGCAGATTTCTAGTGTGGCCCACACGCCCCAACGCCGCGACTCGTAAAGCTGTTCCCGGGCCCGTCCCGCCGTTTTCGGGCCGGGAGACCGGCCCCGGGCGAGCGCGCCAGCCGCGCGTGAAGCGAGCCGCCGGGGACGCTCCACGCGCGGATGGCGGACGAACCTTCGTCGCGGCTCAGCCGAAGAAGACCTCGGCCTCCTGGTAGCGCTCCAGCGGGACGGTCTTGAGCTCCTTGGTCGCCTCGTCCAGCCCGACCCGGACGATCTCGGTGCCGCGCAGCCCGACCATCTTGCCGAAGTCGCCGTCGCGGACGGCGTCGATGGCCTGCAGGCCGAACCGGGTGGCCAGGACCCGGTCGAACGCCGAGGGCGTGCCGCCGCGCTGGATGTGGCCGAGCACGGTGCAGCGCGCCTCCTTGCCGGTGCGCTTCTCGATCTCGTCGGCGAGCCGCTGGCCGATGCCGCCGAGCCGGACGTGCCCGAACGCGTCGAGCTCGCCGGTCTGCAGCTGCATCTGCCCGTCGATCGGGTGGGCGCCCTCGGCGACCACGATGATCGGGGCGTAGCGGGTCTTGAACCGGCTCTCGACGTACTCGACGACCTTGTCGATGTCGAAGGGCCGCTCGGGGATGAGGATGACGTTGGCGCCCGCGGCCATTCCGGCGTGCAGGGCGATCCAGCCCGCGTGCCGGCCCATGACCTCGCAGATCAGCGCGCGGTGGTGGCTCTCGGCGGTGGTGTGCAGCCGGTCGATGGCCTCCATCGCGATGTTGACCGCGGTGTCGAACCCGAAGGTGTAGTCGGTGGCGTTCAGGTCGTTGTCGATGGTCTTGGGCACGCCGACCACGTTGACGCCGTTGGCGTACAGCTCGCGCGCCACGCCCAGGGTGTCCTCGCCGCCGATGGCGATCAGGGCGTCCACGCCCAGCCCGGCCAGGTTGTCCTTGATCCGCTCGATGCCGCCCTCGACCTTGATCGGGTTGGTCCGCGAGGAGCCCAGGATGGTGCCGCCGCGCGGCAGGATCCCGCGCACCGCCTGCACGTCGAGGGCCACCGTGTCGCCCTCGAGCGGACCGCGCCAGCCCGCCCGGAAGCCCACGAACTCATAGCCGAAGTTCTGGACGCCCTTGCGCACCACCGCGCGGATGACGGCGTTCAGCCCGGGGCAGTCGCCACCGCCGGTCAGCACTCCGACGCGCATGCCCTCTCCCTCTCCTGCCATGATGGGCCCTCCCTCGACTTCTTCACTGGTCAGCCTAGTCGTCCGCACGGTCGCACAGGAGCCGACCGGCGCGCCGGGGCGCGCCGGCGGACGGCGTCATTGGTCTAGACCATAGCCGTTCGGCGGAGCCGCGTGGGCGGTTCGCCGGATCACCGGCGCGTACCTCTGCCCAGCACCCTCACCCGCCCCAGGAGCTGCACCGCGACGCCTCCGGGGACGCGCCGCACGGCGGCCCGGCGGCGCCTCGGCTCGCCCTGCCCGTCGTAGGCCCAGCGGGCCTCGGCGAGGGCCAGGTCGAGGGCCGCCTCCGGCGGCAGCTCGGCGCGGTGGGCGAGGGCGAAGTCCCACGCGTCGCGGACCGAGCCCCGGGTGGGACGCCCGGCCGCCCACGCGGCGAACACGCGCGGCCAGTCCGTCCCGTACGAGGCTGCCAGGATCGGCCACACCCGCGCCACTTCCCCCGCCCGTTTGCGCAGGATTCCATCGGCGGCGGCGCGGACGGCGGCGGCGTCGAAGCCGCCGGGGACGGGCGCGCCGGCGGTCATGGCGCGCACCAGAGCCTCCTGGGCCGCCGCCAGCGCCGGATCGAAGTCCCCGGCCCCTCCGGGGTGACCGGCGGGCTCGGCGGGCTCTGGGTGGCCGGCGGGTTCGGCCTGACGGGTCACGTGACGCGCTCCATCCCGGCGGCGTCGGCGATCGCGTCCAGCTCGGCGCGCAGCTCGGCGGCCGGCGGGTAGCGGCCGTCGCGTTCCAGCAGCAGGCCGGGCGGGCGGTGCCGGGCGCACAGCTCGGCCACCAGGTCGACGACCTCGCCGGGCACCGGCGCGGTGTGGGTGTCGTGGTAGCGGCCGTCGTGCTCGGCGCCGCCCGCGACGTGGCAGTACGCGACGCGTTCGAGGGGCAGCCGATCGAACAGCGCGACGGGGTCCTCGCCGCGGTTGCGGGCGTTGGCGTAGACGTTGGCGACGTCGAGCAGCAGCAGGACGCCGGTGCGCTCCACCAGCTCGGTGAGGAAGGCGCCCTCGTCGTACTCGGCGTCCGGCCAGTCGAACAGCGCGGCGATCGGCTCGACGGCCAGCGGCACGGGCAGTTCGGCGCGGGTGCGCCGGATGTTGGCGGTGAGGGCGTCCAGTGCGGCGCGGGTGCGCGGCACCGGCAGCAGGTGGCCCGCCTCGATGCCGCCCGCGCGCACGAACGCCACGTGCTCGCTGACCAGCGGGGACCCGAGGGCCTCGGCGCACGCGGCCAGGTGCGCGACGCGTTCGGGCGCGACGGGCTCGGCGCCGCCGAGCGACAGCTTCACCCCGTGCGGGACGACGGCCACGCCGCGCTCGCGCAGGTCGAGCAGGTCACGGGGCGGATGCGCCGGGTGGACGCCCTCGGCGATCACTTCGGTGAAACGCAGCCCGGGAAGCTCCCGGACGAACGCGGTGATCTCGGGCCGCCAGCCGATGCCGACGCCCAGCGTGGTCAGGGCGGTGCTCATCCCCCGCATCCTCCGCAGCCGCCGCCGCAGCCGCCTCCACCGCAGCTGCTGCCGCCTCCACAGCTGCTGCTGCCCCCGCTACAGCCGCTGCCACCGCCGCCACCGCCCGCGGCGGCGCTCGTGCCGCTGCTCCGGACGATCTCCTCGGCGGTGGCGGCCTCCAGGAACCCGGGGGCCATGCCCACCAGCAGCACCGGGCCGAAGATCGCTACGCCGTAGGCCGCGGCCATGGAGCCGTAGGTGTCCCAGGCCGGGGACTGGGCCGGGTGCAGGTGCGCGTGACGCGCGGACGCCTCGGTCACCGCGCGCGCCCCGGCCCCCGTCCGGGTCAGCCGGTTGCGCGCGGCGGACAGCAGCACGACGATGAGGACGCCGAGCACGCTCAGCGTGAACAGCAGGAACAGGAACGGCTTGCCGTCGGCCATCCCCTGCGCCAGCCTCACCACACCGAGCCCCCACAGCAGGACCAGCGGCAGCACCGCCGCCCTGCGCAGCCGCCGCTCGCGGCGCCCGAGCAGCAGGCCGTCCCGGACGAGCCCGTCGGCCAGCGCGTCGACGGCGGCGGACACCCGCGGCTCGTACGGCAGGCTCCTCCAGCGCTGCACGCCGTCCTTGCCCTGGACCGTCTCGTACACGGCGTCGTCGAGCGGCGTGCCGTCGACCGGAGGACCGGCGATCCGCAGCCTGCCCTCCTCGGTCACCGCGATCGCGCCCTCGGCGTGCAGCCTGGCCAGCGCCGCCGTCGCCGCGCGCGAGCGGCCCTCGACCAGATACGCCACCTCGTAGGGGTGCGGGTCGCGCTCCGGTTCGCGGCCCCTCGCCAGCATCGAGCGAACGCACACGACGATGATGAACACCACGACCGTGGCGGGCAGGTACATCCCCCACAGGAAGACCGGCCCGGAAATCCCCCACGTGTCGCCTGCCGCAGTCAAGGGCACGTCACCCTCCCCTCGCCCCCGGGGCCACGCCCCTGGGAACCTCTGCCTCTATTGATGCGGCAAAGAGCGATTCGGTTTCGGGTCACGGGACACATTCGCGTGCCGTTTCGCCGCGGATGTCAGTCGTCCTGGTCCAGCCCCTTCTCGATGGCGTAGCGGACCAGCTCCACGCGGTTGTGCAGTTGCAGCTTGCCCAGGGTGTTCTGGACGTGGTTCTGCACCGTGCGGTGCGACAGGACGAGCCGCTGGGCGATCTGCTTGTACGTCAGCCCCTTGGCGACCAGCCGCAGCACCTCGGTCTCGCGTTCGGTCAGCCGGGGCGCGCCGTCGTCGGCGCGCCGGGCCGCGGACGCCAGGCGGCGGTACTCGCCCAGCACCAGCCCGGCCAGGCCGGGGGTGAACACCGCGTCGCCGTCGCCGGTGCGGCGCACCGCGTCCAGGAACTCCTCGCGCGCGGCGGACTTCAGCAGGTAGCCGGTGGCCCCGGCCTTGACCGCCTCCAGCACGTCCTGCTGCTCGCCGCTGGCCGACAGCACCAGGACCCGGACGGGCGGGTCGGCGGCGGCCAGGTGCCGGGTCACCTCGACGCCGCTGATGTCGGGCAGCTGCAGGTCGACCACCGCCACGTCCGGGCGGGCCGCGGCGGCGACGCGCACCGCGGTGCGGCCCTCCCCCGCCGTGGCGACCACGTCGTGACCGGCCTCGGCGAGGTCGCGGGCGACCGCGTCGCGCCACATCGGGTGGTCGTCGACGACCATCACCCGCAGCGGCCGGGGGGCGTCGGCGCCGTCGCCGGAGGGAACGGCGGGGGGAACGGCAGGGGGAACGTCGCTCACGCAGGCCACCCTACGGCCGGGGCCGCCGGTCCGGGGCGCGGGGAACGGTCATCTCGATCTCGGTGCCCTCGCCGGGCGCGGTGACGATGGCGACGGTGCCGCCCAGGTCGCGCACGCGTCCGCGGATGGACTGGGCGACGCCGAGACGGCCGTCGGCGGCGGCCCGCTCCAGCCGTCCCTCGGGGATGCCGGGGCCGTCGTCGCGGACGCTCACGGTCACCTCGTCGTCGCCGTCCTCCACCAGGACCCAGGCGCGCACGCCGTCGCCGCCGTGCCGGCGGACGTTGTCCAGCGCCGCCGCGACGGCCGCCTCGATCTCGTGCGCGGCGTGCGCGGCCAGCGGCACGGGCGTGGCCGGGGTGGACACGGTGACCGACGCCGCCGAGTGCGCGGTCAGCAGCGGGCGCAGATCCGTCTGCTCGCCCCGGTGCCCGGTCTCGGCCGCGGGCGGGGAGACGCCGATCAGCGCGCGCAGGGCGGCCTCCTGCTCGCCGGCCAGCCGTCCCAGCTCGGCGGCCTCCCCGCCGAGCTCGCCGCCGCGGCGCTTGACCATCGCCAGGACCTGCAGCACCGAGTCGTGGATGCGGCGGGCGAGCCGTTCCCGCTCGCGCGTGGCGGCCTCCATCTCCACCGCGCGGGCCAGCCGCGCCTCGGCGTCGCGGGCCAGCTTCACCACGTGCCCGACGACGAGCCCGGCCATGAGCAGCAGCACGATGCCGTTGAACGTCCGGTCGCCGAGCCCGCCGGCCGTCCCGGCCAGCACGTGGATCAGCAGGTCGCCGACGCCGAGCGCGACGGCCGCGGTCAGCCCCAGCCGCTTGCCGCCCCGCACGGCCCACGACAGCACCGCCGCCGCGACCCACGAGACCGGGAGGGTGGGACGGCCCGCGGCGATGCCCTCGGGGCTCTCCACCCACACGGTCGCCAGCAGGCATCCCATCGCCACCGCCAGGTCGGCGGCCAGAAGCGGCCAGCCGCGGCGCCGGGGGTCGGCGAAGGCGAACGTGGCCCACGCCGTCCAGGCGGCCATCACCGCCAGCACCGCCCAGCCGCCCAGCGGACGCGCGTAGCCGCCCGAGTTCATGGCGATCAGCGTCGCGGCGTAGGCCAGCGCCAGCGCCCGGTAGACGGCGACCGCGCGCCACAGCGCGACCTCCAGGTCCACGGCGCGCCGGCCCGTCACCGCGCGTCGCTCCGCACCGCTCGTCACTCGTCGTCGTCTTCGGGACGCGGCGTCTTCCCGGCCATCTCCGCCTTGACCTCGGCGGCGTACCGGTCGACGTACTCCTGCCCGGACAGCTCCCGGATCGCCTGCATGATCTCGTCGGTGACCTTGCGCAGCACCTTCGGGTCGTCCTCGCCGCCGTAGTAGCGCGACAGGTCCAGCGGCTCGCCGAACCGCACGCCCGGGCGCACGCCCAGCCGCGGGTACGGCTGGCCGGACGGCATCAGCTCGAACGTGTTGATCATCGCCATGGGGATCACCGGCACCCGGGCCTGCAGCGCCAGCCGCGCCACGCCCGTCTTGCCCTTGTAGAGCCGGTTGTCGGGAGCCCGGGTGCCCTCGGGGTAGATGCCGAGCAGCTTGCCCTCGCGCAGGATGCGCAGCCCCGTCTGCAGGGCCTCCTCGGCGGCGCTGCCGCCGGTGCGGTCCACCGGCACCACCCCGACGCCGGTGAAGAAGCCCTTACTGATCAGGCCCTTGACGCCCTTGCCGGTGAAGTACTCGCGCTTGCCGATGAAGTAGATGGGACGCATCAGCGGCAGCGGGCCGAAGAAGTGGTCGGCGAACGACAGGTGGTTGGACACCAGCAGCGCGGGGCCGCGCTTGGGGACGTTGCGCATGCCCGAGTTCCTCGGCCGCCACACCAGGTACAGGATGGGCGAGAGCACGATCCTCAGCAGGATCCAGAACCAGAGCATGCCGCCACCTTCCTCCGGGACGGGTGCGCCGCCGCGCGGGCGCACCGGTCCGACCGACCGGGGATGATGCGACATCTTCCCATTCCCCGCGAGGGCTGCCCACACCGTCACCGCCTGCCCGGATCCTCGTGGCGGCGCGTAGTCTCGGCCGAGGAAATCCCGCCCGGGGGCTTGTCCGGCGCGGCGCAGCGAATACCGTGGGACACACGTTTCAAGGCGTCCGGACGCGCCGCCACCCCCGCGGGCGGTGCCGCCGGACACTCGTCACTGGGGGAGCGGAGGCCGTATGCCGGTGCCGTCGGTCACGCCGGAGTCCAAGGAGCCTGCCCCGTGAATCGCCGTGGCAATGGACTGTCAGCGGACGCCTACGCTCCGCTGGTCGATCTGGCCCCGCATCTGGCCGACGCGATGCTGACGGCGCTGCGGGAGGCCGGCGTGGCGGCGTACGCGGCCTCGGCGGCCCCGCCCGGCGAGCCCGCGGCCGAGCCCGCCGACCTGGACGGCCGGCTCGGCCGGGACGTGCTCGACCGGCTGTACGTGGACGTCGACATGAAGCCGACCGCCGAGACCGTGCTGCAGGCGCACCTGACCCGGCTGCGGGACGCGGGCGCCCGCGGCGACGGCGGCGACGGCCGTGAACCCGACGACCCGTCCCCCGGCGCGGCGCCGGGCGCCGCGGGCAAGGGCGGGGCGGGCGGCGGCACGCCGACCGCCACCGGCGACGCCCGCCCGGGCACGACCGCCGAACGCGACGAGGACGCCATCTGGGCCGAGATCGTCGCGGGCTTCGACACCGGTCCCGAGGACGGCACGACCCCCTGGCCCGAGCAGGAGGACATCCGCGACGAGCGCGCCGGCCCGCCCGCCGAGCCGGGCGAGGGCGACGACCGCACCGGACGGCTGCCGCGCGCCCGCGTGATCAAGGCCGCGGACGTGACCGAACCGGCGGCCGGCGGTTCCGCCGCCCCGAACCCCGACGACGAGGGGCACTTCGTCCCGCCGCCCCCGCCGCCGCTGCCCAACCCCGACCCGCTCACCAAGGGCGCCTGGGCGGCGCTGGTCGGCGGCCCGCTCTACCTGCTGGTCACGGTGGTGATGGACTGGCAGGTGCCCGGCTGGGCGGCGTTCCTGGCGGTGGCGGCGTTCATCGGCGGGTTCGTGACCCTGGTGCTGCGCATGGGCGACGAGCCCCGCGACCCCGACGACGGCGCCGTTGTCTGAAAGGCCCCCCGCGGCCGCCGTCGCGGCGGTGGTCGCGGCGGCGGGTTCAGACGAGGCGTAGTTCGGCGAGGACGGGGCGGTGGTCGGTGGCCGCGGCGTAGTCGGCGGTGACCGCCGGGTCGTCCGGGACGCCGCACGACACGACCTCGACGCCCGGGTCGGTGAACACGCCGTCGATGCGCCTGCGGGGCGAGCGCGCCGAGAAGGTGAGCTCCTCCCCCTTGGGCGCGGCGGCGTAGGCGTCCTGGAACGCGCCGGTGAGCAGGTTCCAGGACGCGCCGCCGGGCTCCTCGTTGATGTCGCCGGCCAGCACCACGGGCGCGTCGTAGCGTCGCCGGGCACGTTCCAGCAGCGTCAGCACCTCGGCCGTGTGCACGCGGCGCGGCTCGTCCGCCAGGTCCAGATGCGTGCTGGCGGCGATGAGCCGCCCGCCGGACCCGACCTCCAGCACCGCCACCGCCAGCCCGCGCCGGTGCAGGCCCGGCACGGGCGACAGCAGGTGGTGCTCCCCGCGCACGACCCGCGCGCGGGGCCCGGCCAGCACCGCCAGGCCGGCGGGACGCCGCCCCGCCGCGACGGTCAGCCCGCAGCCGCGGGCCAGGCGCCGCCGCTTGCCTCGCCACCCCCAGAACCGCGGCACCTCCTGCAGGCACGCCGCGTCCGGCTCCAGGGCGCGCACGACCCGCGTCACGGCGGCGGGGTCGTCGCGCAGCGAGCGAATGTTGTAGCTGAGGATCCGGACCGTTCCGACGCTCACAGGGGGTCGGTACGGGCGAGGTCGGCGGCGCCGACGATGCCCGCCGCCGACCCCAGCTCGGCGATGCGGATGTCGGGCAGCGGGCGGTGGCCGCGCCCGGTCAGCGCGTTCTGGAACGCCTCCCGGGTCGGGTCCAGCAGCAGGTCGCCCGCGTCCGACAGGCCGCCGCCGATGATGAACGCACCCGGGTCGAGGATGGCGGACAGGTCGGCCAGGCCCTGACCCGCCCACCTGGCGACGGTGCGGAAGCACTCCAGCGCCGCCTTGTCGCCCTCCCGCGCCGCCTGGGTGATCTCCGGGCCGCTGATGCCCTCCGGGCTGCCCTCGCCGAGCTCCAGCAGCCGCCCGGCCATCGCCGGGGCGACCCGGGCCAGCTCGCGGGCCTCGTGCACCAGCGCGTTGCCGCTGGCGTACTGCTCCCAGCAGCCGCGGTTGCCGCAGCCGCAGCGGCGCCCGTCCGGCACCACCCGGAAGTGCCCGACCTCGGCGCCGATACCGAAGCGGCCCCGGTACAGCTCGCCGTTGAAGATGATGCCGCCGCCGATGCCGGTGCCCAGCGTGATCAGGACGATGAAGTCGTGCCCGCGCCCGGCGCCGTACCGGGCCTCGCCCCAGGCGGTGGCGTTGCCGTCGTTCTCCACCACCACCGGCAGCCCGACCAGGTTCTCGACCTTGTCCTTGATGGGCTCGTCGCGCCAGGCCAGGTTCGGCGCGAACAGCACGGTCGAGCGGGTCTCGTCGACGAAGCCCGCCGTGCCGAGGCCCACCGCCCGGACGTCCTCGAACTTGCCCTTCAGCAGGTCGACGACCTCGGCGATGACGTCGGCGATCTCCTTGGGGTCGGTGGAGGGGGTGGGTCGCCGCACCTTCTCCAGGATCCGCCCCCCGTCGTCGACCACCCCGGCGGCGACCTTCGTCCCGCCCACATCCACGCCGATGGTCAGGGCCATCTACCCTTCCTCCTCCTCGCGGCGCCCCGGACGGGGAGCCCGTCCGCGCCCTAGCCGATGTCGATGGGGTCCGCGGCGGCGCCGCGCCCCGACCCGCGGGCGTCCGGGCCCGTCCGCCCGCCGCGGGTGCGTTCGAACGCCGCCAGCACGTCCAGCGCCGCGGCCATCAGGGAGCGGCCCGCCTCCCGCACGTGCTCGGCCACGTCCGGGCCGGATTCGCGGGCCAGCGCGATGGCGCGGCAGACCGGGCAATCCTGGCACTCCGGAGCGCCGGTGGCGATCCGCGGGGGCCGGTGCGGCGCGTGCCGCTCCTCCTCCCGCGCCTCGGCGGTGGCGCGGGCCCACACGTCCCCGCCGTCACCGCTGTCGTCGCCGTGGTCGCTGTGATCGGGGCGGACGTCGCGGCGGTCGTCGCGGGGCGCGCCGCCGAACACGTCACCGAACCCGCCGACCCGCCTGCGCAGCGCGTCGAAGAGCCGCACCGCCTCGTCGAGGACGTCGCCTGGCTGCTCGTTCATGACTGACATTTTCCACGGTCGCCGGACGTGAACGCATCGCCGTCCCGTCCGGGACGGCGATGCGCCTCCGGGTCAGCCCTCCACGTGCCGCTTGAGGCCCTTGAGCGCCGAGTCGATGATCCGCTTCTCGGCCTTGCGCCGCACCATGCCGATCATCGGTACCCGCACGTCGACGGCCAGTTCGTAGGTGACCTCGGTGCCGCCGTCCTCCTCGGTGAGCAGGTACGAGCCGTGCAGCCCGGTGACCACGCCGCCCTGCTCCACCAGCTCCCAGCGCACCCGCTCGTCGCCCTCCCACCGGTAGGACAGGCCGACGGTGTCGCTGAACGGGCCGCCGTCGAAGGTCAGCCGGGCCAGGCTCGCCCGCCCGTCCGGCCCGGTCTCCTGCACCGTGAACTCGCGGATGCCGCTCGCCCAGCGCGGATAGGACTCCAGATCGGCGATCACCGCCATGACCTCGGCCCGGTCGGCCTTGATCGTGATGGAAGAACTCGTCCGGTCCGCCATCGCTGTCTTCCTCCGCCTCGTCAGCCGCGGGGCCCCCGCCCGCGGGTCCACCGAAAGTATCCGTCACACCGACAGCGCGTAGGGCACCCCGCTGGCCCGGAAGTGACCGACGTTGACGCACTCGGTGCGGCCCACGCGGATGCGCCGCGCGAGCGGCTGGTGAACGTGCCCGAACAGAACGTAGCGCGGCTGGGTGTCCCTGATCAGCTCGAGGACGGCCTCGCTGCCGCGTTCGAACCGGCGGGCCACGGTGTCGTACAGCAGCTCCGGCACCGCCGGGGGGATGTGGCAGCACAGCACGTCCACCTGCCCCACCGCGGCGACCTTGGCGGCGTAGGCGTCGTCGTCCAGCTCGTAGGGGGTGCGGTACTCGGTGCGCAGCCCGCCCCCGACGAACCCGAACCGCAGCCCGCCGATCTCCACGGTCTCCCCGTCCAGCACCCGGTGCCCGTCGCGCGCGTACTCGGCCCACATGTGCGGCAGGTCGACGTTGCCGTAGGTGAGGTAGGCGGGCGTCGGCATGGCCGCGAACAGCTCGGCGTACTGCCTGCGGACGGCGCGTTCGATGTGCGGCCAGGCGCCGCCGTCCAGGGAGTCCCACATCGTCCGGGAGAACGCCCGCGCCTCGTCGAAGCGCTTCTGCGTGCGCAGCGCGATGAGGTGGTCGGCGTTGCGCCGGCCGAACAGCTCCGCGAAGATGCCCTGCGCGTGGTCGGAGTAGTCGATGAACAGGATCAGATCGCCGAGGCAGATGAGCGCGTCCGCGCCGTCCCCCGCGCGTCTGAGGGCGTCCGCGCGGCCGTGGACGTCGCTCACCACGTGGATCCGCATGAGCCGACTTTAGAGGCGCCGCCGTCCGCGCGCGAGACGGGATCATGCTCTCCCGGATCACGCGTCCCGGGGGCGCGCCGCGGACACCAGGGCGCGCCACTCGGCGACCAGGCCGGGGTCGACGGGACGGTCCCAGGACCCGTCGGGCCGCACCGCGGTGCCCACGTGGAAGGCGGTGACGCCCGCGGCGGCCAGCGGGGCGACGTGCCGGCGGCGCAGCCCGCCGCCCGCCATGATCAGGGACGCGGCGTCCGGGCCCTCGGCGGCCCGCCGCACCAGCACGTCCAGCCCGGCGTCCACGCCGCGGGGCGAGCCCGCGGTCAGCACCGTGTCCGGCCCGCCGTGCGCCTCCCGCAGCGTCCGCCAGGCCGCGGCCGGGTCGGCGGCGTGGTCGATCGCGCGGTGGAACGTCCAGGGCAGCGGGCCCGCGGCCGCCGCCAGCTTGCCGGTCGCTCCCAGGTCGAGGTGGCCGAACGGGTCGAGGAACCCCAGCACGAAGCCGTCGGCGCCGCAGTCGCGCAGCCGCCGCGCGGTCTCCACCAGCCGCGACAGCTCGCGTCCGGTGGTGCCGAACCCGGCGTTGGCGCGCAGCATCACCCGCATCGGCAGGGTCGTGGCGCGCCGCGCCTCGGCCACGACGTGAGGATCGGGGGTCAGGCCGTCGGCGGCCATGTCGGCCACCATCTCGACGCGGTCGGCGCCGCCCTCCTGCGCGGCGCGCGCGTCGGCCGCGGTCAGTGCGATCACTTCGAGCAGCGCCATCGCCCCGCCCCCGTCCCGGCTTGCGTGCGGTCGCGTCTCACCTGGTCAGCGTAGGCGAGCGAAGATGCGCGCGAACGGCGTGCGGCGCGGCCTTTGCCGGTCTGTTAACCACGGCCCCGCCGGACCCGGCGCCGCGCTTACGGCACCTCGAACGAAGGGTGACGTGCGCCTCGACGGGCGTTTTCCTACTCGCGGGTATCCTTTGGGTCGGTCAAGCCTGTACCGTCGTGCCCGCCGACCCGCAGAATTCCGACCCGCGAACACCTTCGATCCGAGCGGATCGATCCGCACCAACGCACCCGCACAGTTCGACCGAGGAGTGGCCGTGCGCGAGTTCAGCGTCCCCGCGATGGTGGAGGTCCCCGGCTCCACCAACCTGACCGACGCACCGTTCTCCCGGGCCGCCGAGCGGCCCGGCCAGATCATGCTCCGGCGCAGGGACGGCGCGTCCTGGCGCGCGGTCACCGCCCGGGAGTTCGCCGACGAGGTGACCCGGCTCGCCAAGGGCCTGGTGGCGGCGGGCGTGGAGCCCGGCGACCGGGTGGCGCTGATGTCGCGCACCCGCTACGAGTGGACGCTGATCGACTACGCCGTCTGGGCGGCGGGCGCGGTGACCGTGCCGATCTACGAGACGTCCTCCGCCGAACAGGTCGAGTGGATCGTCGGCGACTCGGGCGCCGTCTGCGTGTTCGCCGAGACCGACGCCCACCGCGCGACGATCGAGGAGGTCCGGGACCGGCTCCCGGGCCTCTCGCACGTCTGGGTGATCGACGACGGCGGCGTCGACGCCGTGGCCGCGCTGGGCGAGGACGTCGACGACGCGGTGGTCGAGGAGCGCCGCCGGTCCCGCACGTCCGACGACGTGGCCACCCTCGTCTACACCTCCGGCACCACCGGCCGTCCCAAGGGCTGCGAGCTGACCCACGGCAACCTGGTGCTGACCGCGCGCAACGCCGTGCAGGGCGCGATCTCCGAGATCACCGTGGCCGGCAGCTCGACGCTGCTGTTCCTGCCGCTGGCGCACGTGTTCGCCCGGCTGATCCAGGTCGCCACCATCGAGGGCGGGATCGTCCTCGGGCACAGCGACATCGCGGGCCTGCTGCCCGACCTGGCCTCGTTCCAGCCGACGTTCCTGCTGGCCGTGCCGCGCGTGTTCGAGAAGGTCTACAACGGCGCCGAGCAGAAGGCCATCGCCGAGGGCAAGGGGAAGATCTTCAAGGCGGCCGCCGACACCGCCATCGCCTACAGCCGGGCGCTGCAGGACGGCGGCGCGCCCGGGCTGGGCCTGCGGCTGCGGCACAAGGTGTTCGACGTGCTGGTGTACGGCAAGCTGCGGGCGGCCGTCGGCGGCAGGGTGCAGTACGCCGTGTCCGGCGGCGCCGCCCTCGGCGAACGGCTCGGCCACTTCTTCCGCGGGGTGGGCATCACCATCCTGGAGGGCTACGGCCTGACCGAGACCACCGCGCCCGCGACGGTCAACCGGCCCACCGCGTTGCGCGTCGGCACGGTCGGGCAGCCGATCCCCGGCGTCACGGTCCGCATCGCCGACGACGGCGAGGTGCTGGTCAAGGGCGTCAACATCCTGCACGGCTACTGGAACAACGAGGCCGCCACCAAGGAGGCCCTGGACGACGGCTGGTTCCACACCGGCGACCTGGGCGCGCTCGACGACGACGGCTTCCTGCGCATCACCGGCCGCAAGAAGGAGATCCTGGTGACCGCGGCGGGCAAGAACGTCGCGCCCGCCCCGCTGGAGGACCGGCTGCGCGCGCATCCGCTGGTCAGCCAGTGCCTGGTGGTCGGCGACGGCCGCAAGTTCATCAGCGCGCTGATCACGCTGGACGAGGAGGCGCTCGGCCCCTGGAAGGAGCGGCACGGCAAGCCCGCGGGCATGACGCTGGACGAGCTGCGCCGCGACCCCGACGTGATCGCCGAGATCGACGCGGCGGTCGCCGAGGCCAACAAGGCCGTCTCGCACGCCGAGGCGATCAAGAAGTACCGCATCCTCGGCGTCGACTTCACCGAGGAGGCCGGGCACATGACGCCCAGCCTCAAGGTCCGCCGCCACGCCGTGATGAAGGACTTCGCCCAGGAGATCGACGCCCTCTACGGCGGCTGATCCGGTCGCTCAGCCGGTGCCGCGGCCGAGGTAGGTCAGCGGCCCCGGGTCGGCGATCGGGATCTCGTGGAATCCGAGCCGGTCGTAGAAGGCGCGGGCCGCGGTGTTGGCCGTGACCATCCCCAGGTGGACGGCCGGGACGTTCCGGCGTCGCAGCGCGTCCAGGAAGGCGCGCATCAGGGCGCGGCCGTGCCCCTGCCGCTGGTGATCGGGCAGCAGGTCGATGTGCAGGTGGGCCGGATAGGCCTCCAGTCCGGGCACCAGCATGCGCTCGGGGTCGTGCATCAGCTCGATCATGGCGTCGCTGGGCGTCACCGGCGGCCCGCTGGGGGCGGGGTAGCGCTCCACCAGCGTCGGCAGCCACGAGGCCCGGTACTCCTTGACGAACGCGGCGGTGTCGGCCGTGCCGACGATGTAGCCGACCGCGCGTTCGCCGTCGTCCAGCACGAAGGCCAGCTCCGGTTCGAGGTGCACGTACGGGCCGGCGAAGATGCTCGGCATCAGTTCGAGGTCGGGGTAGACGTGCCGCGAATCCCCTCCCTCGTGGGCGGTGCGCACGCAGACGTCGTAGACGGCGTCGCGGTCGCCGGGGCGGTAGGGCCGGATGACGGGTGTAGGGCTCACGGCCCCATCATGGAGCGCGTGGGAGCGCTCCCACAAGTCTCTTCCGCCCGCTGTCACAAGGCGGCGACGGCTTCGGCGACGGGGACGTCGCCGCCCACCAGCTCCAGGGTGCGGTGGTTGACGGACGGGGCGTCCAGCAGCGCCACGATCACGGCGGCGACGTCGTCGCGGGTGACGTCGCCGCGGCCGACGGGCGGCTCGGCCAGGGTGACGCGGCCGGTGCCGGGGTCGTCGGTGAGCCGTCCTGGACGCAGGATCACCCAGTCCAGGTCGCGGGCGCGCAGGTCGTCCTCGGCCTCCCCCTTGGCCCTGACGTAGGCGGCCCAGACCTCGTCGGTGCCCGGACGCGGCGGCTGCCCCGCCCCCATCGAGGAGATCTGGACGAACCGGCGGATCCCCATGCGCTCGGCGGCGTCGGCCATCAGGACCGAGGCGGCCCGGTCGACGGTGTCCTTGCGGGCGGCGCCGCTGCCCGGCCCGGCCCCGGCGGCGAACACGACCGCGTCGGCGCCGTCGGCGCGGCGGGCGACCTCCGCCGCGCCCGCGTGCTCCAGGTCGCACACGACGGGTTCGGCGCCCGCGGCCTGCACGTCGCCGGCGTGGTCGGGGTTGCGGATCAGGGACCGCACCCGGTCCCCCCGCGCGGCCAGCAGCCGCGCCAGCCGCAGTGCGATCTTCCCGTGGCCTCCCGCGATCACAACGTCCATGTCGCCGATCCTAAGGCGGGCGCGCCCGCCGCACCCCCGGCGCCCCGGACCGGCCGCGCCTCGCCGCGCCCGTACAACGCGGGCACGGCCGGTGAGGGTGCGCCGGAAGACCTGTCCCCACCGGCCGTGCGTCCGGGGGCGGACGCCGGCTAGGAGCAGTTGCGTCCGCTGTTGATGCAGTTGACGACGGTCCGCATCAGGTTGTCGGGCATGACGTTGGCGAAGTCGGCGTGGTCGGTCACCGGATCGTGGGCCTGCTCGGGGAACGAGTCCACGGCGAACGCCTCCGCCCGGTTGGGCAGGTCGTACCGCAGCGTCATGCGCAGCTGCGGGATGGCCCGGGTGCCGGGCGGGCAGGCGCCGGCCTGGTCGGGGAACACCACGTGCGTGCGGTGGTTGGCGCTGTCGGTGTTCTGGCCGTCCCAGCAGCTGGGGAACTCCAGGATGCGGGTCACCTGGCTGTCGCCGGGGCACAGCGGGTACTTGTCGGTGAACGCGCGGTTCTCCTGGCCGGAGCAGGTCCACAGGGCGCGGGCGTTGGCGGTGCCGTTGGTGCCCGCCTTGGCGTCGCCGGTGATGATCCGCAGGAAGCGCGGCATGGCGACGACCCTGCTGCGCGCGTTGCCGCGGAACTCCATCCGCGCCTGCGCCGGCCGGACGATCCTGCCCAGGTTGCCGTCGGCGGTGCTCTGCGCCGCGGTCGGAGAGTCGTCCTGCTGGGCGCGGTCGCGCATCACGGGCCAGAAGTAGGTGGACTTGTCTCCCCGGGCGCAGGTGGTGCCCGCCGCGGCCAGGCTCTCGTCGGTCGACTGCCCGTCGGTCGACAGGTTGCCCACGTAGTCGTGGGTGTGCTGGGCGCCGTTCTGCACGCCGGGCGCCACGATGAAGTTGTCGGGGTTGTGGTGGTTGTTCTGGTTGGTTCCGCAGCGCGACACGAACGTCCCACGCGAGCCGTTGCGTCCGGCACGGGGCTGGGCGCGTCGCGGCGCCTGCGCGATCGGGACGAAGTCGTCGGCGTTCGGCCCCGGGACGACGCCCTGCTGCTGCCCCTGCCCCTGGTTCTGGCCCTGCCCCTGGTTCTGGCCCTGCCCCTGGTTCTGGCCTTGACCTTGGTCCTGGCCGCCCTGCTGCTGGCCCTGGCCGCCTTGGTTCTGGCCTTGGCCGTCCTGGCCTTGGCCGTCCTGGCCCTGCCCACCTTGCTCCTGGCCGTCCTGGCCGCCCGGAGCCTGGCCGCCCGGAGCCTGCTGTCCCGGGGCCTGCGGCCCGGGGGGCCGGCCGCCGCCGGTTCCGGCGTCGCCGTTCCCCTGGCCGTCTCCGGGGTCGCCGGGCGCGGCCGCGGCGAGGGGTTCGGCGGGCGCCGCCCAGGCCGCGGGCTGGGCGACCGAGGCCGCCACCAGCAGGGCGGCCGGGACGACCACGGCGATGCCTTTCTTCTTGCGCATTAGAGATCTCCCTTGGAAGCGGGGTCGGGGACCTACTTGGAAACGAGGGACTCCTGTGTGGCCAGACCCGTGCTCTCCAGCAAGGTCATATGGGTGTTCACATAGCGCAGCGCGCGTTCGGCGAAGGCGCGGACCTCGGTGTTGCGGCTTTCTGAGCGAACCTGCGCGATCACCGGGAAGACCTTTCCGTGCGCGGCGCGCAGCCGCAGCACGAACGTCCGGTCGAAGTCGGCGCCGGTCGCCCCGGACATCTCCCGCAGCCAGCCCTGCTGGTCGGAGTTGGGCTGGCTGGGCAGCATCACGCCGAGGCGCCGGGCGGTGGTGCGGGTGTCGGCGTCCAGCTGCGCGTGCTGCTCGGCGATCATCTGGCCGACCTCCTTGACCCGGGCGCTGCCCGACCGCTCCTGGGCCATCTGGCCCGCGGGCATCTCCCACAGCCCGGCCAGGCGGACCTTGGTCAGCAGGTCACGGTCGAGAGGGCCCAGCGGACCCCACCGGGTCTCGGTCGTGGTCCCGGTGAGCGAGCCGCCGGACGCCCCGTTGGCCACCGACCGGCCCGGGGGGCTGAGCACCACGAACAGCGCCGCCCCCACCGCGACGACCGCGACCGCGACCAGAAGCATCTGGCTGCGCCCGAAACGTCGCAGCACGCGCATCTCCGCCGCTCCATAAGACTTTCCCACGCGATATCATTCCCCTTTCCGTGATCGCGTCGGCCGACCCGACGGGGGTCGCCGGTGAATACGCGCCGGAACCGTTCCCCGGTTCATTCGGATCACCTTTTTCCGCGTTTTCTCCGCGGCTTTTCGCGGGCAGCTTCGAACGCGCACGCCGGTGCCCGGCGCGCGTTTTCCGGAGGCGTTTTTCACCGCGGCGGCGCCGCGGGCGGCGCGGCGGCCCGGCGCCGGCCGTGCCGCCCGCCGCCGGTCATGCCGTGGTGACCCGCAGGGCCAGGGCGGGGCACATCGCGATGGCGCGCTGCACGTCGCGCTCCATCCAGGACGGGATCTCGGTGCCCAGCACCTGCGGGAACCCGTACCGGTCGAGCTGGATCAGCTCCGGCAGCAGGTACGCGCACAGGCCGTGCCCGTCGCAGCGCCCCCAGTCGATGGCGACCTTGCCTTCGGAGCCCTTGGGCACGGGCAGCGGCAGCACGCCGAACGTCTTCATGCCGCAGTCGCCGCCGCGCATGTGCAGGTCGATGTCGGCGCCGAAGGTGTCGAGCGCCGACACGACGAACTTGGCGGTGCCGTCGGGGTGCGAGCAGGCGCCCCGGCCGCGTCCGATCCCGGCGGCGCGCCGCACGTCGTCGGGGATGGCGGCCCCGCCCTTCAGCGCGTTCAGCGTGCGCACGATCTCCGGCAGGCCCAGGCGGCACGGGCCGCACTGCCCCGCCGAGTCGCGCGCCAGGTACGACACGATGCGGGTGACCTCGCCGAGCGGGCACGTCCCCTGGGTGAGGGGCACGATGATGCCCGCGCCGACCGTCCCGCCGACCTTGCGCATCCCCTTGCGGGACAGCACCGCCATGCTCACCTTCCGCGGGTCCAGCCACAGGCCGTGGTAGCCGCCGACGAGCACGGCCGGGCCGGGCGGGACGTCGCAGTGGTCCAGGACGGTCCGCAGCGGGGTGCCGAGCGGCGCCTCGACGACCTTGGTGCCGCCGATGGTCAGCAGTGTCGTGCCGGGCTCGTCGTCGGTGCCCGCCGACGCGTACAGGTCGGGGCCCAGCGACGTCAGCACGGCCAGCTGGGCGAACGTCTCGGTGTTGGACAGCAGGGTGGGGCAGCCGTCGACGCCGCGTTCGGCGGCGCGGACCTTGCGGGTCGGCGGCACCGGCAGCTCGCCGTTGATGGCGTTGATGACCGCGCCGGCCTGCCCGGAGATGAACCGTTCGGCCAGCAGCACCACCCGGGCGGGCATGCGCCGCTCGGTGATGGCGGCCCGGATCGAACGGGCGGCCTCCTCGCTCTCCACGGCCACCACGATGCGGCGGGTGCCGAGCGCGGTGGCGGCGATCTCGGCGCCGTCCAGCACCAGGTGCGGGGCCCGGGTGAGCAGCACCTTGTCCTTGAAGCTGGCGGGCTCTCCCTCGGCGCCGTTGACCACGACCACCGCGTCCTCGCTGTCGCGGCGGTCGTCGCGCTCCTCGCCGGGCAGCAGGTCGGTCTGGTCGGCCGAGGGGTACCGGATCCGCGCCGCCACCGCCATGATCTTGCGGGCGAACGGGAAGCCCGCGCCGCCGCGGCCGCGCAGGTCGACCTGCTCGCACATCTTGACCACGTCCTCCAGCACCGGCGTGTGCAGCTTGCCGTGCACGGCCAGGTGCCGGTTGAGGTCCAGGCGCTCGAAGCGGTCGAAGCCGAGCGTCAGCCGGGGTCCGCCGATGTTGCCGACGGTGATCGCGGAGGTGGACGTCATCGCACCACCTCACCGCCGCGGGCGCCCCCCTGCGGCGCGGACAGCGGGTCGGCCAGCGGATCGGCCGGCAGGTCGGCCAGGCCGGGCGCCTGGACGACGGTGCGCGGCGCCACGGTGGCCGGGTCGGTCATGCCCTGGCCGACGTAGCGGATCTCGCGTGGTTTGCCCGCCGTGAACAGCCGCGTGACCAGGGCCAGGAAGACCGCGCCCGCGCACAGGATGTAGCTGAGGTTCACCCAGTTCGCCGCGGCGCGTCCGGCGGTGAGCCCGTGCACCAGGGCCAGCGGCCAGGCGACGTAGGCGATCGCGTGCATGGACCGCCACAGCCACGGCGCGCCGCCGCGGAAGGCGAACCGGACGCGCAGCAGCCCGGTCAGCCCGAGGAAGATCATCATCTCGAAGGCGAGGGTGCCGAGCCCGACCGGGCCGAAGCTGGGAACGACGATCTGCGCCGGGGCGGCAAGCCCGCCCAGCACCTTGACGATGACGTGCGCGACCACGCACGTCACCGACAGCAGGGACGCGGCCCGGTGCGCGCCCTGGACCAGCACGCGGTGGCGGATGTGCAGGATGAACCGGTCGGTGGCCAGCAGGCCGCTGACCACGGCGGCGGTCAGCGTCAGCAGCGTGAACACGCCCACGTAGTAGTTCAGGAACGCCTGCACCTGGCCGGCCGCGGCGGCGCCCGGCGGGGTGGCCGCTCCCACCAGCACCAGCACCGAGGCGAGCGCGATGGCCCACAGCGCCCAGGACGGCAGGACGGGCTCGTCGCTACTGCGGATCTTCACTGGTCGAACTCCTATCCGGTGTTGCGGGAGGCGCGGGGTTTTCCTTTCCGGCTCCGGTCCCGGCACCGTTGCCGCCGTTGCCGTTGCCGTTGCCCTTTCCGTTGCCGTTGCCGCGTCCGGGCGCGTCGTCGCCGCCCTGGCCCGGAGGCGCGGTGTCGTCGGCGGGGGCCACCGGCCCGAGGTTGGCCAGCAACCCGCCGGGAAGCACCTGCATCAGCCCGCGCTGGGCGAACCCCAGCAGCGGGTTGGCCTGCTCGCGGAACGTCCATCCGCCGATCCGCGCGCCCTCCAGTGGCACCCCTTCGGCGCCGCGGCGCAAACCGAACTGCACCTCGGCGCGCGGGGCGGGCGCGCCGCCACAGGGCCGCGCCGTGCCGGTGCGTCCGAGCAGGTCGCCGCGCCGTACCACGCTGCCGTCCCGCAGCGCGGCGACCCCCCGCATCCGGTAGTAGGCGCTGGCCAGGCCGCTGTCGTGCAGCACCATGACCAGCGCGTTGCCCGCCCCGTCGCGGCAGAAGCGGTAGAACCGGCCGTCGCCCGCGGCCAGCACGCGCCCGTCCCCGCCGGAGAACGCCAGCGTGCCGAGCGGCCGGCCCGGCTGCGCCCCGCCCTCGGCGGCCGTGCCCATCGACCAGATCTCGCCGACCTTCCAGGGCAGCATGAGCCGGTCGCCGACGCGGGACCCGTTGGTCGCGGTGGCGGCCTGCTGGGCGGTGACGGAGCTGAAGCGGGCCAGCACCCTGGCCTCGTCCGCCGACATCACCCCGGCGGGCACCCGGCCGAGCTGGGCGGCGAACGCGCTGGAGCCCGACAGCGCGGTCTGCCAGCGTCCCAGCGACCAGCGCGCCACGAAGAACGCCACCTCGGGCATCGCCGAGCGGCCGTCCGGCACCGGGATCGCGGTGGTGCCGAACGCCCAGGTGCGGTCGGCGCTCATCCGGACGGTCGCGACGACGGGCTGCGCGGCCGGCTCCGCTCCGTACGCCTGCCGGGCCGCCGGGCCGCGCTGCAGCAGGGTGACGCGGCGGATCTGCGCGGTCAGCGTCTCGACGTCGGGCGCGGTCGGCGTGGACGCGCCGGGGTTCTGCGCGGGACGCGCCGGGGACTCGCCGCGCCGCGGCGTGGCCGACCGGTCGCGCGCCGGGGGCAGCGCGCCCGCGGACCCGGCCTGCTGCGGCGTGCCGATGGGGCCGCCCTCCAGGACGGCGCGTTCCACGACCGCGAGCAACGCCAGGCCGACGACGATGGACAGCGTCAGCGCGCCCGCGCTCAGCCGGTCGGTCTGGCCGAGCTTGATCCGCGGACGCGGCGCCGCCGCCGGGGCGCCGTCATCCCGCCGCCTCGGCCGGTCCGGTGTCCGCCCGTCCTCCTTGCCGCGCCGCTCCCTACCGCCGCGCCGCCTGCGCCCGTCCGCCCGCTCACGCCCCGTCCGGGCGGGCGGGCGCCCCTCGGCCCCGAGCCCGCGGGGGCCGGCCCGGAGACCTCGCGGGTCGTAGGCCAGGTCGGGGGACGTGGAGGTGAGATCCGGGGGCGCCCCTTCTCCCACGGCCGGGGTCCCGGGCGCGGGGAACCGGCCGCCCGCCGGGAACCGCGCGCTGGGATGCTGCTCGGGAGAGCGCCGTTCGCTGAGGGGACGCACGAGTGCGCTCCGGTCGCGTCCGGGCGGCTCGTACCGCCGCGTGGAGCGTCGCCGGGGAAGCTCGGGCGGCTCGGGCTGCGGCTCGGCGAAGGCCGATCCGGGCGGTCCCCCGGGAAGAGGCTCGTCCGGTGGGCGTTCGCCGAACAGCCATTCCTCGGCCACCCCGGCCGCGCGGGAACGCTGCCGCTTCTGTGGCCGCTGCCGCCGGTTACGGGACCGCCGGCGTGCGCCCGGCCGGTCCTCCCAGAAGCGCGCGTACGTCTCCGCCTGTGCGTACGCGTCCTCCTGCGAATTCGCAGAGGTCTCCTGCGGAGACACGTGTGTCGTCTGCGGCGACGCATAGGTGAAGCCCTGAGACGCATGCCTGCCGTCGCGTTGCGCCATGCCCCTCTCCTGTGGAAGGAGGCGGAGCGCTCGGCGAACGTGGGCATCGGCCCCTTACCGCGCCAGGCCCGCTCATACCCGGCGCCGGTTCCCTGAGACAGTGCGGCCGCCACGCCGGGAGCCCGCTCTGCTCCCGTGGCGTCCGGGGGCGTTCCCCTCATCGGGGTCGGCCCGCACCCACGGAGCATACGCCCCATGGGCCACCCGGATGTGCGCTGGTTACAA
Source organism: Actinomadura miaoliensis (assembly GCF_039536785.1). Lineage (NCBI taxonomy): Bacteria > Bacillati > Actinomycetota > Actinomycetes > Streptosporangiales > Thermomonosporaceae > Actinomadura > Actinomadura miaoliensis. The sequence continues at coordinate 35,025 of NZ_BAAAZG010000051.1, read as the reverse complement.
AAAATCCGTGTTCGCCAGTGCCATACGTACGAAGGCGGTCAGATGTTCACGCATCTCGGCGGCCGCTTCCGGACCGTCCAGGGGAGTGCGGAACAGCTCGGCGAGCTGCGGAAACGCCACGGGCGTCAGCGCCAGGCCGGTCAGCACGAGCAGCAGCCGCCCGATCTCGGGCGACGGCTCGCGGCCCAGGTTCGCGGCCAGCGAGGCGACCTTGTCCTGGCAGTGCGCGACCCGCCGCCGCTGCTCGGGCAGGCTCTCGGTGCGGCCGTACAGGCCCTCCCACAGCAGCAGCCGCGCCAGGTCGGGGTGGTCGCGGTAGTAGTCGAACATCCGCCCCACCCACCCGGCCGGGTCGTCGCCCGGCAGCGCGGTGACCTCGATCAGCTCGTCCAGCGCGGTCTCGATCACGGCGTCGAACAGCTTCTCCTTGTTGCCGAAGTAGCCGTAGATCCGCTCCTTGTTGACGCCGGCCCGGCGCGCGATGCGGTCCACCCGGGCCCCGGCGATGCCGTGTTCGGCGAACTCCTCGCGGGCGGCGGCGAGCAGCGCCAGCCGGGTCGACTCGGCGCGCGGGGAGGCGGCCCTGCCGGGCCCGGACGAGGTGGACGGGACGTCATCGCTGGGCATGGGCCACATGATAGCCACCACCGCCACCAACCGGTTGGTTGACTTCCAACCGGTTGGTTGGCTACTGTCGCCGACCATGGAGCGCACCACGTCCCCGCCGAAGACATCCGCCGCCTCCGCCGACCAGGCCCCCTCCTACGCGCCGACCGTCAGCACGGCGGCGGTCCTGGGCCTCACGGCGCTGCTGGCCACCTCGCAGCTGTACGCGATGATCCCGCTGCTCGGCCCCGCCGCCGCGGACTGGCACACCGGCGCGGCCTCGCTGACCTGGCTGGTCAGCGCGTTCGGGCTCGGGTACGCGGCCGGTTTCCTGCTGTTCGGCCCGCTGTCGGACCGGTTCGGGCGCCGCCGCGTCATCGTCGCCGGCATCGCCGCCACGGCCGTCACCACGGGGCTGGTGGCGGCGGCCCCCGGCCCGCACGCCGCGCTGGCCCTGCGCGTGCTGCAGGGCGTGACGACCGGCGCGTTCCCGCCCGTGGCCATGGCCTACATCGCCGAACGCGTCGCTCCCCGCCACCGGCTCACCACCGTGACCCTGCTGACCACCGGCTTCCTGTCGGCCGCGGTGGTCGGGCAGCTCGTCGCGCAGGGGCTGGCCGCGGCGCTGGACTGGCGCGCGTTCTTCGTCGTCGGCGCCGCCGCGTTCGTCCTGCTCGCCCTCGTCCTGCTGCGGGTGCTGCTGCCGGACGAGCCCCGTACCGACGGCTCCCCGCTGGACGCCTACCGCGCCATGCCGCCGTTGCTGGTCAGGCGCGACCTGCTGCCGCTCTACCTGGCCACGACCACGGTGCTGGCCGCGTTCGTCGCGATCTACACCGGGCTGCAGCTGACCGGCACGACCGGGCTGCTCGGGCTGCGGGCGAGCGCGCTGCCGGTGATCCTGGCCGTGCCGCTCCTCTCGTCGCGGCTGGCGCGCGTGCCCGCCCGCGCGCGGCTGGCCTTGGCCCTGGCCACGGCGGCGGCGGGCGTGGCCCTGGTCGGCCTGCTGCACCCCGGCACGCTCGGCCTGGCGCTGCTGCTCATGCTGGTCACCGCGGGAATCGCGGTCGCCATCCCCACCCTGATCGACACGATCGGGTCCCGGGCCGGCGCCGCCCGCGCGCCCGCCGTCTCGTTGTACTCGGCGCTGCTGTTCGCCGGGGCCAGCCTGGGCCCGCAGATCGCCGGAACGCTGGCCGCGCACGGCCTGGCCGCGCTCGGCTTCGCCCTGGCCGCCCTGCTCGCGGCGGGCGCGGTGCTACCGCTGGCCGGCCCGCGCGCCGCCCGTTCCGGCCGGTGACCAAGGCCTTAGCGCCGTCTGATTTGTCCCTTAAGTCGGCCCTAACGGGGTTCGCGGCGCCGCCCGCCCGCCCTAACGTCGAGGACGTCATCGGTCGCCGGCGCAACCGGAGGAGGTGCCCCGATGAACGATCACCGCAGCGGGGCGGCCCACCCCTTCTCCCGTCCAGCGGCGGCCGCATGCCGGGGTCGCGCCCCGGTCTCCCGTCCGCGCACACCCGATCCCGCCGGACCGGTCCGTCCGCACCGGGCGCCCGCCTCCAGGTTCTCCCCCACCCAGGGCGCCGAGGACGGCACCGCCGGGATCATCCGCCCTCCTCGACAGGGGCCGCGTGGACCTGGTCAACGGGAGCCGGGGCGTCCCCACCCGCGCACCGCCGGCGCTTCGCCGCGGTCACCTGACCGGCCGGTTCCGTGACGGACGCCCCGCCGACGGCGCGGTGGTAGGGAACCCCGCGGAACCGGCCCCCTGTCCCCCGGCCGAGCACCGTCTCTGGGCGAGCACGGCCCCCGGCACCGCCGCGTCATGACTCGTGGGGCCGCCCGCCGGCGCGCGGCGGGCGGCCCCACGTGACTACGGGCTGATCAGCGCGTCGAGACGGGCGGCCTGCACTTCCCAGCGCCACTCGCTCTCCACCCAGGCGCGTCCCCGCTGCCCCATCTCACGGGCCTTCCCCGGGTCGCGGAGCAGGCCGGCCAAGGCGGCGGCCACCGCGGGCACCGAACGCCCCTGCACCACCACGCCCGTCTCGCCGTCCAGCACGGCGTCGGGCGCGCCACCGGAATCCCCCGCGACGACGGGCAACCCCGTGGCGGACGCCTCCAGATAGACGATGCCGAGCCCTTCGACGTCCAGCCCTCTACGGCGTGTACGGCACGGCATGGCGAACACGTCGCCCGCGTCGTAGTGGGCGGGCAGTTCCTCCCACGGCACGCTGCCGGTGAACACCACCGCGTCGGCCACGCCCAGCGAAGCGGCCATGCGCTCAAGCTGGGGACGGTACGGCCCCCCGCCCACGAGCAGCAACGCCGCGTCCGGCACCTCCCGCTTCACGCGGGGCCAGGCGTGGATGAGCGCGTCCTGCCCCTTACGCGGCACCAACCGCGACACGCACACCACCACGGGACGGCCCGTCAGCCCGTACCGTTCCCGGATCTGCTCGCCCCCCGCCCCGGGGAAGAAGACCTTCTCGTCCACCCCCGGCGCGAGACGGGACATGCGCGCGGCGGCAGAAGGCGACAACGCCCTCGCCATACGCGACCGGGTGTACTCCCCCAGGTACGTCAGCACGTCCACGGTGTCGCCGATACGGCGCAACACCCGACGCGCCACCGGCAGCGACGCCCATCCGGCCTCGTGCCCGTGGGTGACGCCGACGAACCGCTCCACCCCGTACCGGCGCAACGGCGCGGCGAGCAGTCCCAGCGGGGCGGCGGCCCCGAACAGCACCGAGTCGCACCCCTCCGACCGGGCGATGTCACCCGCGCGGCGCAGCACGGTCGGCTCGGGCAGCATCAGCGACGTGGGATGCCGCACCACCGGGAACGGCTGCGCGGCGTCGAACGCCGCCGCTCCCTTCCAGGCGGGCGCGTACACCACGACGGAACCGGCCGGGCGCCGCAACGCCAGGTTGTGCACGAACGCCTGGATGCCGCCCGGTCGCGGCGGGAAGTCGTTGGTGACGACGAGGGTACGCGTGGGGTTCATGGACCTGTCAGTCAGTCGGATGACGCGAGGGCCCGTCACCGTACGCGGTGACGGGCCCTCGTCGTGGTGATACAGCGGATGCTAGCGGCTGAGCTCCTTCTTCTCGGCGCCGCCGTGCTCCCCGCTCTCGAGCTCGTGGTGCTCGCCGTGGTGGCCCTTGTCCTCGACGGGGATGTCGTCGAAGGTCCAGGCCCGCTGGAGCCGCGAGCGCAGGAAGCCCATCGGGCCCTTGGTCCCCGGCGCGGGGACGCCGCCGGCGTCCACCGCGGGAGCCTCGGGCTTGGCGTTCTCCTTGCTGAGGATGACGGTCTTGTCGTCCTCGCCGACCGGCACGTGCCGCTCGCTGAACTTGCCCTCGGGCGACATCACGATGATGCCGCTCTCCACGCCGTGGTCCATCACCGCCGCGTCCTTGCGCTGCAGGCCCAGGCAGATCCGCTTGGTGACGATGTACGCCACGACCGGCCCGACGAAGATGGCGAACCGGAAGAACCACGTGGTCGCGAACAGCGAGACGTGGAACCGCTCGGCGAGCACGTCGTTGGCGCCCGCCAGCCACAGCAGCCCGTAGAAGGTGACGGCCGCCATGCCCACGCCGGTGCGGACCGGGGCGTTGCGCGGACGCTCGTTGACGTGGTGGCTGCGGTTGTCGCCGGTCACCCACCGTTCGATGAACGGCCACGCCGCCGCGCCGCCGAAGACGATGCCCAGCGGCACCAGCGCGGGGATCAGCACGTTCAGGCTGAGCGTGTGGCCCCAGGCGGTGATCTCCCAGTTGGGCATGATGCGCAGCGAGCCCTCGAGCACGCCCATGTAGAAGTCGGGCTGCGAACCCGCCGAGATGGCGCCCGGGTCGTACGGCCCGAACAGCCAGATCGGGTTGATCTGGGTGAACGTCGACAGCAGCGCCAGCACCCCGAAGGTGAACAGGAAGTAGGCGCCCGTCTTGGCCATGAACACCGGGTAGAACGGGTAGCCGTAGACCTGCTTCTCGGTCTGGTTGCGGGTCGGCATCGCGGTGTGCTTCTGATGCCACATGATCATCATGTGGGCCGTCACCAGCGCCAGGATGATGCCCGGGATCAGCAGCACGTGCAGGGTGAACAGACGCGGGATCAGGTCTCCGTTGTCCCCCTCGGGGAACTCCCCGCCGAACAGGAACATGTACCCGTAGGTACCGACGAGCGGGATCGCCTCGAGCACACCCTGGGTGATGCGCAGGCCGGTGCCCGACAGCAGGTCGTCCGGCAGCGAGTAGCCGAACAGGCCCTCGATCATGCCCAGCGTGAACATGCCGATGCCGATCAGCCAGTTCAGCTCGCGCGGCTTGCGGTAGGCGCCGGTGAAGAACACCCGCAGCATGTGCGCCATGATCGACGCCATGAACAGGATGGCGGCCCAGTGGTGCAGCTGCCGCATGAGCAGGCCGCCGCGCACGTCGAAGCTGATGTGCAGCGCCGAGGCGTACGCCTCGGACATCTTCACGCCGTTGAGCTTGGTGTACGAGCCGTCGTAGATCACCTCGTGCATGCTCGGCTTGAACCACAGCGTGAGGAACGTGCCGGTCAGCAGGAGGATGATGAACGAGTAGAGGGCGATCTCGCCCAGCATGAACGACCAGTGGTCGGGGAACACCTTGCGCGCGTTGCGCTTGAAGAAGGTGGTGGACCCCAGGCGGTCGTCGAGGAAGTTCAGCGACCCCTCGACCGCCTTCGGCGCGGCCGGTGCGGTCTGGCTCATCCGCGCTCCCAGAAGCTCGGCCCGATGGGCTCGGGGAAGTCGCCGGTGGCCACCAGGTAACCGTCCTCCTCGGCCAGCGGCAGCTGCGGCAGCGGCCGCGCCGCCGGGCCGAAGATGACCTTGGCCCCCTCCGTGGCGTCGAAGGTCGACTGGTGGCACGGACACAGGATGTGGTGGGTGGTCTGCTCGTACAGCGCCGCCGGGCAGCCCACGTGCGTGCAGATCTTCGAGTACGCCACGATCCCGTTGACGTGCCAGTTCTCGCGTCCCTTGACGGGCTTGAACTGGTCCGCCGGGATGTTGATGAGGATCGTGACCGCCTTGGCGACCTCGTTCAGCGGGTGCTCGGTGTGCTCCTCGATGCCCTCCGGCAGCACGGTGATCATGCCGCCGGGGGTGGCGAAGTCACTGACCTTCAGCGGCTTGTTGGTGCCGTCCACCACCAGGCGCACGCCCTTCTTGCCCTGCGCCTGGGCCTTGCGGACGGCCTCGCCCCACCAGGTGTGGCGCAGCCGCTTCTCCGGCAGCGGGCCGAGGTCGCGCAGCAGCACCAGCGGCGCCAGGCCCAGCGGCGCGGCCGCCAGCAGCAGCGTGCGGCGCAGCAGCGGGCGCTTGGTGATGCCGCTCTCCTGGGCGCCGTCCAGGAACGTCTTGCTGAACGCCTCCCGGGTGGCGTCGTCGGCGCGCAGCTCGTGCCGCTCCTGCACGATCGGCTTGCTGGTCATCAGGCGCCGCACCCAGATGGTGACGCCGATGGCCATGGCGAGGAACGCCAGCGTCATCGTGCCGCCGAGCCACAGGTTGGACTCGCGGGCCCGGTCGATGCCGTGCATGCCGCCGTGGCGGCCGCTCCATCCGATGTAGTAGGCGATGAACGCCACGCTGGCGGCGAAGGCGAGCAGGAAGAACGCGGCCACCACGCGCTCGGCGCGCTTGGCCGACTGCTCGTCGAGCTCCTCGCCCGCGCCCTCGGGGGCGGAGATGTCGCCCTCGGGCAGCAGCCGCCGCTCGGCGGCGGGGGACGGCGTGCCGACCACGCGTCCGGGCGCGCCGCCCTCCTCCCGCGGCCGCTGCGCGCCGCCGGTGCCTTGGTCCTTGTTCTCGCTCATGACTTCTTCAGCTTCTTCGGCTTCTTCGCGGTGATCCACATCGCCGCCAGGACGAGCAGGCCGAGCCCGATCAGCCAGCCCGCCAGGCCCTCGGAGACCGGGCCGACGCGGCCCAGGCCGTTACCGCCCGGGTTGGGCTCCTCGCGCGTCTGCACCAGGTAGGCGATGATGTCCCGCTTGTTCTCGGGCGTCAGCGTGGTGTCGTTGAACACCGGCATGGCCTGCGGGCCGGTCAGCATGGCCTCGTAGATCTGGGTCGGCGTCACGTCGCTCTTGTCCAGCGGCGGGGCGTACTTGCCGCCGGTCAGCGCGCCGCCCGACCCCACGAAGTTGTGGCACTGGGCGCAGTTGGTCCGGAACAGCTTGCCGCCGAGCGCGGCGTCGCCCTTGGCCGGGTCGACCTGCTCGGCGCCGGGAACGGCCGGGCCGCCGCCCAGCGAGGCGATGTAGTTGCGCAGGTCGGCCAGGTTCTTCTCGGCCTGGGCCTTCTGCTTCTCGGCGGCCTCGCGCTTCTCCGGCTCGTGGTAGTCGGTCTTGACGTCGACGTTGAACTCGGGGATCGGCCGTTTGCGCGGCATCTGCGCGCCCGGGTTCATCGCCGGCATGCGGCCCGTGCTGACCTGGAAGTCGACCGAGGCGGCGCCGACACCGAGCAGGCTCGGCGCGATCGGCTTGCCGTTGGCGTCCTTGGTGCCCTCGCCGTTCTGGCCGTGGCAGCTGGCGCAGTTCTTGTTGTACAGCTGCCGGCCGTTCTGCAGATCCTCTGCTGCCTGGGCGTTACCGGCCGCCTCGGCGCGGTCGTTCTGCGGCGTGAAGCCGGCATAGAGGACGCCGATCGCCGCCAGGGCCGCCAGGACGACGGCGTAGCCCGCCCATGGGCGCCGTCGCCATGCGGTGAACCTTTTCACGGAAATCCCCGTTCGGGTCATGATCGTCGGTACGAGGGTTGGAACGTCAGATGTCGAGCAGATAGATCGCGCCGAACAGGCCGATCCACACCACGTCGACGAAGTGCCAGTAGTACGACACCACGATCGCGCTCGTCGCCTGCTCGTGGGTCCAGCGCTTCGCGGCGTAGGTGCGGCCCAGCACGAACAGGAACGCGATCAGCCCACCGGTCACGTGCAGACCGTGGAAGCCCGTGGTCAGGTAGAAGACCGACCCGTAAGCCGAGGAGGACAGGGTCAGGCCGTCCTTGGTGACCAGGTTGTAGTACTCGTAGCACTGGCCGGCCACGAAGTACGCGCCCATCAGGAACGACAGCACGTACCACTCGCGCAGACCCCAGCCGCGCACGTTCAGCAGGCTACCGGAGCGGCCGACCTTGCCGGCCTCGGCCTTGAACACGCCCATCTGGCAGGTCACTGACGAAAGCACCAGAATCGTGGTGTTGACCGCCGACAGCGGCAGGTCGAGTGGGGCGCCGGGCCACGCGCCGTGCCCCTCCTGGCCGATCGTCACGGAGCGGATCGTGAAGAACATCGCGAACAGAGCCGCGAAGAACATCAGCTCGGACGACAGCCAGACGATCGTCCCCACGCTGACGAGGTTGGGACGGTTCGCCCGAGCGTGAGGTGTTGTCTCTATCGCGGTTGCTGTTGCCACGGGCAGCATTATTACGTCACCTGTCCGCCGACCCGTGCATGACCCCCCATCAGCGGCTCGTGGAGGTGTTCACACGGCGACTCCACGGCACCGCCGCCCCCATGACGCACAACCCGTCCCACGAGGCCGGCGCCGGGGGCCTGCTTGGGGGAACGTCCGGACGCGGCGGGTCGGCCGCCTCGCTCCCGCGCGGGCGGAACGGGTAGCCTTCTCTGCCATGAGCACCGCGCCGGAGAGCCCCGTGAAGGTTCTCATCTACAGCGACGACGCCGGCACCCGCGCCCAGATCAAGATGGCGATCGGCCGCCGTCCCGCCGCCGACCTGCCGAAGGTGGAGTACGTCGAGATCGCCACCCAGCCCGCCGTGGTGGAACGGCTGGACCGCGGCGACATCGACGTCCTGGTGGTCGACGCCGAGGCGCAGCCCGCCGGGGGCCTCGGGGTCTGCCGGCAGGCCAAGGACGAGGTCTACGACTGCCCGCCGGTGCTCGCCGTCATCGCCCGGCGCGACGACGGCTGGCTGGCGACCTGGTCGCGGGCCGACGCCGTGGTGAGCCTGCCGCTGGACCCGATGGCGGTGGCCCGCGCGGTGGCCGACCTGGTGCGCATGCGCACCGCCGACCGCCTCCCGGCCGTCTAGCCGGCGAGCCGTACCCGACCGCTTCACCCGCTCCGCCCGGCCGCCGGCCGGTCGAGCCGGGCCGACCCGCCCCTCGGGGGAACACCATGGATCCGCGCACCACCTGGCCGGCGCTGCTGGGCGCCCTGCTCGACGGAGAGTCGCTGTCCAGCGAGGAGACCGCCTGGGCCATGAACACGATCATGGCCGGGGAGGCGACCGACGTGCAGATCGCCGGGTTCGCGGTGGCCATGCGCGCCAAGGGCGAGACGGTGGCGGAGGTGGCCGGGCTGGCCGACGGCATGCTGGCCAACGCCACCGCGATCGCGGTGCCCGGCCGCATCGCCGACCTGGTCGGCACCGGCGGCGACCGCGCCCACACCGTCAACATCTCCACGATGGCGGCGGTGGTGGCGGCCGCGGCGGGCGTGCGGGTGGTCAAGCACGGCAACCGGGCGGCGTCGTCGTCGTGCGGCGCGGCCGACCTGCTGGAGGCGCTCGGCGTGGCCATCGACCTGCCGCCCGCGCGCAACGCCCGGGTGGCCGAGGAGCTGGGGATCACGTTCTGCTTCGCGCCGCTGTACCACCCGGCGTTCAAGTACGTGTCCAAGCCGCGCCGCGAGCTGGGCACCCCCACGGTGTTCAACTTCCTGGGGCCGCTGACCAACCCGGCCCGCCCCACCTGCCAGGCGGTGGGCGTGTTCCACCCGCGCATGGCGGGCGTCATCGCGGGCGTGTTCGCCGAACGGGGCTGCTCGTCGCTGGTGTTCCGCGGCGACGACGGGCTCGACGAGCTGACCACCACCGGCACGTCCACGGTGTGGGTGGTGCGCGACGGCGCGGTCACCGAGACCACCTTCGACCCGGCCGAGCTGGGCATCCCCCGGGCCAAGCCGGAGGACCTGCGCGGCGCCGACGCCGCCTACAACGCGGGCGTGGCCCGCGCGGTGTTCGCCGGTGAGCGCGGCCCGGTCCGCGACATGGTGCTGCTGAACGCGGCGGCGCTGATGGTGGCCTACGACGGCGTCCCGGCCGCGAGCGGGCTCACCGCGGCGCTGGGCGAGGCGCAGTCCCGTGCCGCCGAGGCCGTCGACTCCGGCGCCGCCGCCACGCTCCTCGACCGCTGGGCCGCCACCTCCCAGTCCCTCAAGAACTGACGCTGCCTACAGGGAGGGGGCGCCCCCCTTCACCCCCGAAGCTCAGTCGGCGTCGGGGAGGCCGAGGGAGAAGGCCGCCTCCAGGTCGTGCTGGGAGTAGGTGCGAAAGGCGATGTGGGTCTCGGTGTCCAGGATGCCGGGGACCTTGTTGAGACGGCCCGGGATGACGTCGTTCAGCTCCTCGTGGCGGCGCACCCGCACCATGGCGATCAGGTCGTACTCGCCGGTCACCGAGTAGACCTCGCTGACGTTCTCCAGCGCGGCGACCGCCTCGGCCACCTCGTGGATGCGCGCCACGTCGGTCTTGACGAACACGATGGCGGTGACCACCGCAACCTCCCCAGCCTCTGGTACGACTCCGTCGCCCGACTCTACCCGCGGCTGAGCGCGGCGATCTTGCGGGCCGGGCCCGCGCGCCGGGCCAGCAGCGCGAACAGCATGCCCGCCACGAAGCCGTAGATGTGCGCGACGTAGGCGACGTTGCTCTCGTCGTCGCCCGTCGACAGCCACTGGATGATGAACCAGTAGCCCAGCACGGTCCACACCGGCAGGCGGATCACCACGGGCATGAGCAGGCTGACGATGCGGCCGCGGGGGTTGAGCACCAGGTAGGCGCCCAGCACCCCGGCGATGGCGCCGGACGCGCCGATGAGCGGCGTGCCGGTGTCGGCGGAGGTGTAGGCGTACCCGTACACCGCGACCAGGCCGAACGCCAGGTAGCTGAGCAGGTACCGCCAGCGGCCGAGGCGGTCCTCCACGCCCTGCCCGACGACGAACAGGGCGACCAGGTTGCCGATCAGGTGCAGGGCCCCCGAGTGCAGGAACATCGAGGTGAACGCCGACAGCCACGGGGTCTTGTCGTAGGTCACCGGGCCGCAGCGGCGGACGATCGACTCCGGCGGCGGCAGCTGCCGGCCGGTGGTCAGCTCCTCGGGCACGGCACCGTGCTCCAGGACGAACTCGGCCGCGCGGCACTCGCGCGCCCGGCCCTCCCCGTACCAGGTGGCGAAGTTCGCCATGGGGGTGAGCAGGTACACCACGACGTTCACCGCCACCAGCGTGTAGGTGACCCAGGGCACCCTCCGGGTCGGCTGGCTGTCGTACAGCGGCAGGGCCATGCGCGGGGGGATCCCTTCCGGAGGACGGTGGAGCGCCGGGTCAGTCCGTCACCCTAGCGGGCCGCGGCGCCGTCAGCGCAGGGGGCGCCGGGCCCCGTGGTCCTCGGGGTCGGGCGTCACGTAGGCGGCCTCGATCCAGCGGCGCAGGCCCTCGGCGCCGTGCACGGGACAGCTCCACTCCCCCCGCACCTCGGCCAGGCGGGCGCCGGGCGAGTCGAGCCAGCGCAGCACGCACTCCATCTCCTCGGCGCCGGCGGCGCCCGCCGGACCTGGCCCGGGGAACACGGTCTCGGCGGTGGCGACGAGGGCGTCGACGTACGGGCGCGGGTGGGCGTGCGGGGGGATCGTCCCGGCCGCGGCGAGCCTGCCGTAGCGCACCACGGCCAGCTCCCAGCCGCCGTCGAACGCGGGACGCGCGCCCACCAGCTGGGAGCAGCGGGCGAGCGCGGCCAGGCGCTGGCTGCGCGCCGCGGCGCGGACGAACGCGGCGAGCCGGTCGCGTTGGACGGCGGCCTCCTCGTAGCGCAGCTCGGCGGCGAGGCGGTCGATGCGCACCTGCGCCGCGGCGACGACGGGACGCACGTCGCCCGCCATGACCGACCGGGCGGTGTCGGCGTGGCCGGCGTAGGCGTCGGCGCTCTGGCGGCCCTCGCACGGGGCGCCGCAGCGGCCGAGGTCGGCGAGCACGCAGGTGCGGGCCCGTCCGGCGGCGATGAGCCGGGGGGTGAGCCGCTGGGTGCACTGGCGCAGCGGGACGGCCTCGTGCAGCGCGGCGCGGGCCTCCTCGGCCTGCCGCCGCGAGGCCATCGGCCCCAGGTAGGCGGCGCCGTCGTCGCGGCATTCGCGCACGATCGACAGCCGCGGGAACGGCTCAACGGTCAGCTTCAGCCACAGCGACCGTTCGGGGAACTTGGAGCGGCGGTTGTAGCGGGGCTTGTGCTCGGCGATGAGCCGCAGCTCGCGGACCTCGGCCTCCAGGCCGGTGGCGCACACGATGGTGCGGACGCGTTCGGCCAGGCCGACCATCTCGCGCACGCGCAGCCGGGTCTCCGAGCCGGTGAAGTAGCTGCGCACGCGCGAGCGCAGGTCGCCGCTCTTGCCGACGTACAGGACCTCGCCGCGGGCGTCCTCGAACAGGTAGACGCCGGGGGCGCTGGGCACGTCGGCGGCCAGGTGGCGTTTGCGGCGCTGCTCGGGGGTGGGCGCCTTGGCGAACCCGCGCAGCTCCTCCAGCGAGTGCACGCCGAACGAGCCGAGCCGTTCGATGAGCCCGTGCAGCACGTCGACGGTGGCGCGGGCGTCGGCGAGCGCGCGGTGGCAGGGCGCGGTGCCGGTGCGGAAGAACCGCGCCAGGGTGTCGAGCTTGCAGTTGGGCACCTCGTCGCGGGTCAGCACGCGGCGGGCCAGGTCGACGGTGTCGACGACGGGGAACGCGGGCCAGGCGTAGCCGTGGGCGGCGCAGGCGGCCTTGAGGAAGGAGATGTCGAACCCGGCGTTGTGCGCCACCAGCACGGCGCCTCGGGCGAACTCCAGGAACGCCGGGAGCACCGCCTCGATGCGGGGGGCGGCGGTCACCATGGCCTGGGTGATGCCGGTGAGCGCGGTGATGAACGGCGGGATGGGGCCGCCCGGGTCGACGAGTGTGCCGAACTCCCCCAGCGGTTCGCCGCCGCGGACCTTGACCGCGCCGATCTCGGTGATGGCCGAGTCGGCGGGCGAGCCGCCGGTGGTCTCCAGGTCGACCACGACGAAGGTGACCTCGCCGAGGGGCGTGCCGAGGTCGTCGAGGGTGCCCTGGACGCCGTGGAGTGGGGCGGGTCCGCCGCGGGAGGCGTGACCGCGATGGCCGGGCACAGCAGTCATGCTGGCGACCGTAGAGGACGCCACCGACAGTGCCGGGGCCGCTAGTGTGGACATCGCCGGAACGCACCGTGTGGCCGCTGTGCCCTCGGGGGGCGGGCGCGAACCGGCCGAACCCTTGCCGGGGGGGGACGACCCCCCAGCCCCCCGGGGTGGCAAGGGGGTCGGGGGATCACGCGTTCGCGCTGGTTAAGGTGCATGACGCCCGGGAACAGACAGCGCACCGGGGGTCATTTCGGCCTGGGAGGAGCAGGACCATCGACAGCGGCCCGGATCCGGACGAGCGGCTCGCCCGTCCCCTCCCCGAGGCGGTCCGGCAGCACGTCGTCGAGGCCGCCGCGGAACTGATCGGCGCCCTCCCGCCCGACGAGGTGCCCGTTCCGCTGCGCCCGTTCGCCCGTTTCGAGCGGCGCAAGCGCGCCAAGTTCGCCGCGCAGCACATCGCGGCGCTGCTGGAGAAGGACGAGGCGTTCCGGCGCCGCGTCGCCGAGCCGCTGCGCGCCGGGCAGGCCGAGCTGGCCGAGGCGCTGGAGGCGGGGCAGGTGCCGCCCGCCGCCGACCCGGTGCGGGTGGCGGCGCTGGCGTACCTGCTGCGGCCGGACGGCTGGACGCGGCAGGTGGAGGCGGCGCGCGAGGACCTGGAGCGGTCGGCCACCGCCTCGGAGGAGGCCGCCGCCGAGCGCCGCGTCGCGGCCCTGCGCGAGGAGCTGGCGGCCGTGCGCGCGACGCGTTCGGCCGAGGCGGACAAGCTGCGGGCCGAACTGCGCGAGGCCAAGGCCGAGATCGCCGATCTGCGGCGCAAGCTGCACGAGGCGCGCGCGAAGGCGCGCACGGTGCGCGAGCACGCCGAGGCGACGGTGGCCGCGGCCGAGCGGCGGCTGGCGGCGGCGCTGGAGTCGGCGGCGGCCGACTCCAAGGAGCTGCGGCGGCTGCGCGCCCGGCTGGGGCAGGCCGAGGCGAACGCCGAGGCGGCCCGCCGCGCCGCGCGGGAGGGCCGCAACATCGACGACGTGCGGCTGCGCATGCTGCTGGACGCGCTGGTGGACGCCGCGCAGGGGGTGCGGCGGGAGCTGGCGCTGCCGTCCACGATCGGCCGCCCGGCCGACGCGGTCGGCGGGGTGGCGCCGGACCGGCAGGCGCTGCGGGCGCTGCCCGGCCGGTCGCTGTCGGACGACGACCCGCAGCTGCTGGACCGGCTGCTGACGCTGCCGCAGGTGCATCTGGTCGTGGACGGCTACAACGTCACCAAGACCGGCTACGGGGAGCTGCCGCTGTCGGACCAGCGGATCCGGCTGCTGTCGGGGCTGGGCGGCCTGGCGGCGCAGACCCGCGCCGAGGTGACGTGCGTGTTCGACGGCGCCGACCTGGACGCCCCGGTGGCGATCAACCCGCCGCGCGGGGTGCGGGTGCTGTTCAGCCGTCCCGGGCAGACCGCCGACGAGCTGATCGGCGAGCTGGTGCGGGCCGAGCCGTCGGGCCGGGCGATCGTGGTGGTGTCGTCCGACCGGGAGGTGGCCGACGCGGCCCGCCGCGCGGGGGCCCGTCCCGCTCCGTCGACCCTGCTGCTGCGCCGTCTGGGCCGCTCCTGAGCGCTCGGCGATCATGCCGTGACACAGCGTGGCCATGTGCCAAACAAGCAGTGCAAGTAGTGACGAATCGGTTGTGACTGGTGTGACCCCTCGCTAGTGTCGTCCGCTGATGTCATGGACGAGAGGGGCATAACCGACCGTGACCAGTCATTTGACCGGGGCTCCCGCGGCGGACTCGCGAGGCCCACGGAGTCTCTTCGGGGGGCACCTCGCCCCCCGGCGCCTGGTGGCGACCGCCTGCCTCACCCTGGCGGCGTCCCTGACGGTGCCCATGGCGGCGGCGAATGCCGAGCCGACGCCGAGCGCGGCCGACGCCCGCAAGAAGCTGACCAAGCTCAACGAGCAGGTCGAGCAGCTGGTCGAGAAGTACAACCAGGTCGGCGAGGACCTGAAGATCGCCAAGCGCAAGCTGCAGGCGACCAAGAGGGCCGGCGCGGACGAGCAGAAGACCTTCAACGAGCTGCGCCGCAAGATCGCCGAGATGGCGGCCACCGCGTACAAGAACGGTGACACCGGCGACGTCGTCGGGTTCGCCGGCGCGGAGGACCCGCAGAAGATCCTCGACCAGTCCGCGGTGATCTCGCACCTGTCGCGCAACCGCAGTTCGGAGCTGGACCAGTTCCTGGCCTCCACGCAGCGGCTGCGCCGGGAGCAGGCGCAGGCCCAGGCGGCCTACGACGAGGTCGCCAAGAAGGCCAAGGAGCTGCGGGAGAAGAAGGCCGAGGTCGACAAGTCGATCGCGGCGCAGAAGAAGCTGCTGCGCAGGCTCGGCGAGCGCGACGACAAGCCCGGCGCGGGCGGCGGGGCCACCTACAACGGCCCGGCCAGCGGGTCGGCGCGCACGGCGATCAACTTCGCCTACGCGCAGCTCGGCAAGCCGTACGTGTACGGCGCCGAGGGGCCGAACGGCTACGACTGCTCGGGGCTGACCATGCGCGCCTGGGGTGCGGCCGGGGTGAACCTGCCGCGCGTCACCAACAGCCAGTACGCCGCGACCCGCCGCGTGTCGTTCGACGCGCTGCAGCCCGGCGACCTGGTGTTCTTCAACAGCCTCGGGCACGTGGGGCTGTACATCGGCGGCGGCAAGATGATCCACGCGCCGCGCACCGGCAAGAACGTGGAGATCGTCTCGATCACCTCGGGCTACTACCGGACGAACTTCTACGGCGCCGGACGGGTCTGACGGCCCGCGCTCCCCTCGCCCCCGCCCCGTTTTCGCGACTACGGTCCAGGTCAGATGCGCTCTGACCTGGACCGTAGATCTTTTTGTCGGGTATTTGCCTATCCGTCGCTCTTTGGTACTTTGTGATCGCTTGCGACGCCCGCCAGGCGCCGTACCAGCGGCGACGTCTCCCAGGCGTCGCCCCCGCGGCACCCGCCAGGTGCCGCGCCCCGCAGCGGCACACCGTGCCGCGTCATCCCCGCGGCATCCGCCAGATGCCGTCCCCCGCTCGCCGGTCCCAGGCCGCACGTGCGCACGCCTCGGTGTGCATGGCGCCGTGAGCGCGTCACGGAGGCCCATCGGGCCCGGCCGGACGGATCCCGCACCCGGGACCGTCCTTCAGCAAGTCCAGCCGAACAAGTTCATCGCCGCTTGGCCGCCGAGTCCGCCCCGAACACGCGGGGTGGAGCCGGGGACCCACCGAGCCGGCCGTCGCGGACCCGTCCGTACGGGCCGTCGCCGGCTCCGGGGTGAATCGGCGCCCATGTCTCGCACCCGGAGTAGTCGGGACATGTGCGCCGTAGGTCGACTTCCACGACCGAACCCGTCAGCTAACCCGGTAGGCGTCTGGAAGGAGTGAGCGCCACCTGAGAACTCTTTCTGAGAACACGGACCGCCAGCCCGGTATTCCGGCGGTCTCCATCTTCCGGGGTCCATGACGGACCGAACCACAGTCTCTGCCGCGGCGTGGCCGCCCCCTGACGGGCGGCCACGCCGTTCTGTCTTTCCATCCCGGTCACGCCGCATGGGCGGCACCGCTCCCCGCATAGGATCGCGCGCATGATGGACGACGACGGTCGCCCCGAGACGGACGGGACACCGGCCCGCCGGGTCTCGCGCCGCGCGGCCGTCATCGCGACCGTGGTCGCCCTGGCGGGATGCCTGCTGACGGGCCTCGGCCTGACCGCCGCCGGGTCCGACTCGCCCGCCCGCACCACGGCCTCCGCGACGCCCACCGCCGTGCCCGACGCGCGCGCGGTCGCGGCCGTCCTGGCCAACCGGACGCGCGCCGTACGCGAACGCGACCGCACCGCCTTCATGGCCACGGTCGCCACCGCCCCGGCCCCGTACCGCGACGCCCAGGGCCGCCTGTTCGACAACCTGCTCCGGCTTCCGCTGGCGTCGTGGAGCGAGACGCTCGACCGCGTCGAACCCGGCTCCGCCGTGGCCCGCGTGCGGCTGAGCTACCGTCTGCGCGGCTTCGACGACGCATCCGTCGTCCGCATCCGCTACCTGACGTTCGCGCCGCGTGCGGGCTTCTGGACGGTCGTGGGCGACGGCTCCGCGCGCGGCCTGGCCGACGACGGCGACGTCTTCGACGGCGGCCCGCTCACCGTGGTGCGGGGCCGCCACACCCTCGTGGTGGGCGACGGGCCGCGCCTGGAAGAGATCGCCCGCCGCCTGGACGCGGCCGTGCCCGTCGTCGCCGGCGTGACCGGCGACGGCCGGCGGCCGCGCACCGTCGCGCTCGTGCCCGCCGAAGCCCGGCTGGCCGCCGCGCTGGCCGGGCCGTCGCAGAACCTCGACCAGATCGCCGCCGTCGCCACCGTGGCGCCCACCGCCGAGGGCCCCGGCGCCGACCGCGTGGTCGTCTCCCCCACCGCGTTCGCCCGCCTCAACGAGCTGGGCCGCGACGTCGTGCTGACGCACGAGCTGACCCACGTGGCCACCGGCGGCGCACGCGACGGCCGCACCCCGCTGTGGCTGATCGAGGGCCTGGCCGACTACGTCGGCTACCTGCGGGCAGACGTCGGCGTCCGGTCGGCGGCCCGCGAGCTGCGCGCCGAGGTCGCCGCCGGGCGGCTGCCCGCCCGGCTCCCCGGCCGCGCCGACTTCGACGGCTCCTCGCCGCGGCTGTCGCAGGCGTACCAGGGGGCGTGGCTGGCGTGCCGGATGATCGCTGAGCGGTACGGTGAGGCCACGCTGGTCCGGCTCTACCGGGCCGCGGGCCGCATGCCGGAGGACACCGCGCTGCGCGGGACACTGGGCGTCGGCCCGAACCGTTTCACCGCGCTGTGGCGCGACTATCTGCGCGAGGAGCTGGGCTGACGAGACGGGCGGCAGGGCCGGGTGACGACACCGGGCCGACGGCACCGGGCCGGCGACGAGACGAGCCGGACGGCGGGACGGCGTGTGCGGAGGCGAGGCAGTGAGCGGCGAGCGCGGCGAGAACACGGCGGACGCTCCGGTGAGCGCCGCCCGGGCGAGCAACCCACCGCCCCAGCCGGAGCAGGCCCCACGGGGGCGTGCCAGGCCACGGGTGGCGGCGGCGGTCGCGTCGGTGGTGCTGTTCGCGGCCGTGGGCGTCGTGCTGGCGGTCACCACGCCGTGGAACCCGCTGCCCGGACGCGTCCCCGGCGGGCACGTCGCCCCCGACCCGGCCCTCGACTTCACCCCCGCCCAGATCGAACGGTCGCGGGCGTTCGACGCGGCCCTGGCCCCGCCCGCGTACGCGGGGCTGCTCATCGGCCTGGCCCTCGTGCTCGTCCTGGGGCTGACGCCCCTGGGGGCGCGGTTCGTGGGCTGGGCGACGGCCCGGGTGCGGTGGTGGCCGCTGCGCGTGGCCGTGGCGGCGCTGCTGCTCACCGCGGTCGTGCGGGTGGCGGGGCTGCCCTTCGACGCGTGGAGCGAGTCGGTGCTGCGCCGCTACGGGCTGTCCACCCAGTCGTGGGCGTCGTGGCTGACCGACCAGCTCAAGTCCTTGGGCATCACCTGGGTGATCTGGACGGTGGCGCTGGCACTGCTGTACGTGCTGGTGCGGCGCCTCCCCCGCTGGTGGTGGGCCGGGGCCGCGGCGGGCGGGTTCCTCCTGGTCGTCGCCGCGTCGTTCGCCTACCCGGTGGCGGTCGAGCCGCTGTTCAACCGGTTCCACTCGCTGCCCGCCGGCCCGCTGCGCAGCGAACTGCTGGCGATGGCCGAGCGCGACGGAGTCCCGGTGACGGACGTGCTGGTCGCCGACGCGTCACGGCGCACCACCGCGCTCAACGCCTACGTCTCCGGGTTCGGGTCCACGCGGCGCATCGTCGTCTACGACACCCTGCTGAAGAACACCCCGCCCGAGCGGGTCGAGTCGATCGTGGCGCACGAGCTGGGGCACGCCAAGAACGACGACGTGCTCCACGGCACGCTCATCGGCGCGCTGGCCGTCTCCGGGGGGATCTGCCTGCTCTACGTGCTGCTGACCTCGCCCCGGCTGCAAAGACGCGCGGGCGTCGACGGCGGCGGCGTGGGGGCCGCCCGTTCGGCCGCGCTCGTGCTGGCCCTGGTGACGGTGGCCACCCAGGTGGGCGCCCCCGTGCAGAACCTCATCAGCAGGCACATCGAGGCCCGCGCCGACGCGCACTCCCTCGACCTGACCCGCGACCCGGTCACGTTCGTGTCGATGCAGCACGAACTGTCGGTGCGCAACATCTCCGACCTGCGTCCCGACCCGGTGGAGTACGTGCTGTGGCGGACGCACCCCGCCGGCCCTCAGCGCATCGCCATGGCCCGCGACTGGGCGCGCATGCACGGCGTGCCTGAGCCGCCCCCGCTCAATCGCCGCTAGCTCCCCCGTCGCCGTTGGGCGTGCCCTGGGACGAGCGCGGACCGGCCTGGCTGGGCGCCTGCACGGCGCTCCGCGCGGAGGTGCTGCCGTTCGGCCCCACCAGCAGCGACCGGTTCAACGCGCTGCCCTTCACCCAGTCGTCCCACTTCATCTGCCAGTACCCCCAGCCGTTGTTGGGCTCCAGCTCGCGTGAGCTGCCCGTCACCGTCAGCGGGTCGCCCCGGTAGACGAAGTCGTAGAACCAGCGCGCGTTCTCGGGGCTGGCGTTGACGCACCCGTGGCTGACGTTCTCCGACCCCTGCGAGCCCACGGACCAGGGGGCGCTGTGCACGTACTCGCCGCTGTTGGAGATGCGGACGGCGTAGTAGACGATCTGGCGGTAGTAGTCGGGGCATCCGGGTCCGCAGCCCACCGTGGCCGAGTCCATGATGACCGGGTTGCCCTTCTCCATGGTCAGATGCACGCCGTTGGTGGTGGTGTACTTCTCGATGCCGCCGCGCCCCATGCTGATGGGGATGGTGCGCACGAGACGGCCGTTGTGCGTCACCCACATCTGGTGGCTGTCCTCGTCGGCCCTGATGATGTGCTGGTCGCCCACGCGGAAGCGCACGTCGAAGTTCCTGGTGCCGTACAGCCCGGTGCCGGCGCGCACGCCGCTCAGGTGCGCACGGAACCTCACGTCGGTCTGGGTGGGCCAGTAGTTCCTGGTGCGGAACACCAGGCTCTGGTCGTCGAACCAGTGCCAGGCGCCCTCCACCGGTTTGGACGAGCTCAGCTCCAGCGCGCGTTCCACTGCGGCGCGGTCGGTCACCTCCTGCCCGAAGCGCAGCACGATGGGCATGCCGACGCCCACGGTCTCCCTGTCGTCGGGCCCGTCGAGGGTCGCCTCCAGGATCCGCTCGGGCCTGGCGGTGCCGAAGACGCTGGTGACCGTGCGCGTCCTGCCGTCACGGCCGAGCGCGGTCGCGACGACGGTGTAGTCGGTGTCCGGGTCGAGCGTCCAGCGGGACCGCCAGCGGTCGCGCTGGAGGTTCAGCCCGCCCTCGACGCGGGTGCCCTTCGTCGTCACCGTGACGTTCTCGATGGTGCCGTTGCGGGCCCGCACGTCGATCGCCCTGTCGGGCCGCGCCAGCGCGGTGCCGTCCCTGGGGGTCACCTCCAGGCGCACCGCGTCGCGCGGGTCCGGTCTGCGTCCGCCGCTGTCGTCGCAGGCGGCCGCGCCGCCCGTGACCGCGAGCGCCGCGCCGAGCAGCAGCGCCCCCCGCCGCCGGCGCGGGCCCGCCGGGCCGCACCGCCGCCGGACGGTCGCGGCGGGCCGTCCGCCGCCCCTCGTGCCCCAGATCCCGACGCGCACCGTGACCCCCCGATCGCATGTCACCGTCGGCAAACATTCCTCACGAAACGTGCACGACGATCATTATGCGGAGGGCCGGGACCCATCCGGTAGACGGGTCCCGGCCCTCGACGGCTTTCTTTGCCGACCGCTGGGGCGATCAGCACGCCGCCCTTGCGGGGGACGGAACGGGAGTTGACGCCCGTCCCCCGGCGGGTGCGGCGGGGATCAGTGCGAGAAGTGGCCCCGGTAGTACTCGAACACCAGGCCGATCGTGCTGAGCAGCGTCGCGGCCACCCCGAGGATCACCAGCCACCAGCCGAACACGAAGCCCAGCGCGACCGCCGCGGCCGACAGCGCCAGGAACAGCGGCCACCAGCTGTGCGGGCTGAAGAAGCCCAGCTCGCCCGCGGCGTCGGCGATCTCGCCCTCCGGGTCGTCCTCGTACAGCGGACCGCCGTTGGCCTTCTCCAGCCGCCGGACCGTGAAGTGGATGTAGAACCCGATCAGGCCCGCCAGGCCGATGGACAGGGCCAGCGCCGTGGTGCCGGTCCAGTCCTTGGACCACAGCCAGTAGACGACGTCGGAGGCGAGGAAGAAGACCGCGCATCCGTAGAACATGAACGCCTGTACGCGCATCGCCGGTTATCCCTTCGTCCCGGTGAGCTCGCCCTTGGCGCCGACGTGCGGGTGGTGCAGGTCGAACGCGGGCCGCTCGGAACGGATCCGGGGAATCGAGTTGAAGTTGTGCCGCGGCGGCGGGCACGACGTCGCCCACTCCAGCGAGTTGCCGTAGCCCCACGGGTCGTCCACATCGACCCGCTTGCCCTTCTTCCAGGTGATGTACACGTTGTAGAAGAACGGCAGCAGCGACAGGCCGAGCACCAGCGAGAAGGCGCTGGACACCATGTTCAGCCCGGTGAACTCCTCGGCGTAGTCGGAGTACCGGCGCGGCATGCCCGCGGCGCCCAGCCAGTGCTGCACCAGGAAGGTGCCGTGGAAGCCGATGAACAGCAGCCAGAAGTGCACCTTGCCGAGCCGGTCGTTCAGCATCTTGCCGGTCCACTTCGGCCACCAGAAGTAGAACCCGGCGAACATCGCGAACACCACGGTGCCGAACACCACGTAGTGGAAGTGCGCCACCACGAAGTAGGAGTCGCTGAGCTGGAAGTCCATCGGCGGCGAGGCGAGGATGACGCCGGTCAGCCCGCCGAACAGGAACGTCACCAGGAAGCCCAGCGACCACAGCATCGGCGACTCGAACGTGAGCTGCCCCCGCCATATGGTGCCGACCCAGTTGAAGAACTTCACCCCGGTGGGCACCGCGATCAGGAACGTCATGAACGAGAAGAACGGCAGCAGCACCTGGCCGGTGACGTACATGTGGTGCGCCCACACCGTGATCGACAGGCCGGCGATGCCGATGGTCGCGAACACCAGGCCGATGTAGCCGAAGACGGGCTTGCGGCTGAACACCGGCAGAATCTCGGTCACGATGCCGAAGAACGGCAACGCGATGATGTAGACCTCCGGGTGCCCGAAGAACCAGAACAGGTGCTGCCACAGCAGCGCCCCGCCGTGCGAGGCGTCGAAGATGTGCGCGCCGAACTTGCGGTCGGCCTCCAGCGCCAGCAGCGCCGCGGCCAGGACCGGGAACGCCAGCAGCACCAGGATCGAGGTGAGCAGCACGTTCCAGGTGAAGATCGGCATGCGGAACATCGTCATGCCGGGGGCGCGCATGCACAGGATCGTGGTGATGAAGTTGACCGCGCCCATGATGGTGCCGAAGCCCGACATGGCCAGGCCCATCACCCACATGTCACCGCCGATGCCCGGCGAGCGCACCGCGTCCGACAGCGGCGCGTAGGCGAACCACCCGAAGCTGGCCGCGCCGCCCGGGGTGAGGAACCCGGCCAGCACGATGAGGCTGCCGAACAGGAACAGCCAGTACGCCAGCATGTTCATGCGCGGGAACGCCACGTCCGGCGAGCCGATCTGCAGCGGCATGATGACGTTGGCGAACCCGGCGAACAGCGGGGTGGCGAACATCAGCAGCATGACCGTGCCGTGCATGGTGAACAGCTGGTTGAACTGCTCGTTGCTGACCACCTGCAGACCCGGCTTGAACAGCTCGGCCCGCATCACCAGGGCCATCACGCCGCCGATGAGGAACATGGCGAACGAGGTGATCAGGTACAGGTAGCCGATCACCTTGTGGTCGGTGCTGGACAGCCAGGACGCGATGATGCGTCCCTTGCTCGTGCGCGCCGCGGCGATCTGCGCGCGCGGTGCGTCGCTGACGGTGGTCACTGCTTGGCTCCCTGCGCCGCCTTGGCCTTGGCCTGGGCGATGAACTGGTCGTACTGCTGGGGCGTGACGACCCGCATCTGGAACAGCATGCGGCTGTGGTCGACGCCGCACAGCTCGGCGCACCGGCCCTCGTAGGTGCCGGTCTTGGTGGCGGTGAACTCGAACTCGTTGGTGTAGCCCGGCATGACGTCCTTCTTGTAGAGGAGCGCCGGGACCCAGAACGAGTGGATCACGTCGTTGGAGTGCAGCCGGATGCGCACACGCTCACCCGACGGGACGGTCAGCACCGGCTTGGCCCCGGACGGGGCGTCGGGGGCGACCGGCACGCCGACCACGGAGGCGACGGTCCGCTCGCGGCCGGAGGCGTCCTTCTCCTTGTAGTCGAACTGCCAGCTCCACTGGAAGCCGATGACGTCGACCGTGACCGCCGGCGGGGTCTTGTTGTCGATCTTCTCGACGTAGTCCTGGTCGCGGGCGGTGAAGTAGAACAGCACGCCGATGATGACGAACGGGACCGCCGTGTAGAGGATCTCGATCGGCAGGTTGTAGCGCACCTGCGGCGGCAGGTCGTCGGAGCGCTTGCGGTGGAACAGCACCGCCCAGATGATCAGGCCCCAGACGACGCCGCCGACGGCGAACGCCGCGATCCAGGAGCCCTGCCACAGCGTGAGCATGCGCTCGGCCTGCTCGCTGATCGGTTCGGGCATGCCCAGGCGCTTGGCCTCGCCACTGCATGCCGAGGCGGTCAACGCCAGCAGGCCCAGGGCCCCTGCGCTTTTCAACGCGCGGCGACCGCGCACAGGCGTACGCCGCTCCCTAGAGCGGGTCGGACTCACGGATTGCCTTCCCCACAGATGAAGCCCGGTCCTCCGGGCGGTCAGGTCAGTTGTCACACGTGCGATGGACAGATTAGCGCGAGGGTCGCACCAACCCCCGATCGGGTGCCCGGTTACGCTCCTGGAGTGGCCGAATCCGACGTGGGCACCGACGTGGGCACCTTCGAAACGGCCCCGCGCGACAGGGTCTATTTCGACGCCGCGTCCAGCGAGCCGCTGCACCCGGCGGCGCGCGAGGCGCTGCTGGGCGCGCTCGACTCGGGATGGGCGGATCCGGCGCGCCTGTACGGCGCGGCGCGCTCCTCGCGGATGCTGCTCGACCGGGCGCGCGCGCAGGTCGCGTCCGTGCTCGGCGTGCGCCCGGACGAGGTGTCGTTCACCGCGTCCGGCACGCAGGCGGTGCACCTGGCGGTTCTCGGCACGCTGCGGGCGCGCCGCCGCACCGGCCGCCACCTGGTGGTGAGCGCGGTGGAGCACTCCAGCGTCCTGCACGCGGCCGAGTCGCACGAACGCGACGGCGGCGAGGTCACCGTCGTGGGCGTGGACCGGCACGGCCGCGTCGACCCGGAGGAGTTCGCCGCGGCGCTGCGCCCGGACACCGCCCTGGCCTGCCTGCAATCGGCCAACCACGAGGTCGGCACGGTGCAGCCGGTCGCCGAGGCCGCCGAGGCGTGCCGCGCCGCCGGGGTGCCGCTGTTCGTGGACGCGGCGCAATCGGCCGGCCGCGTCGACGTGCCGGAGGGGTGGTCGCTGCTGGCCGCCGGCGCGCACAAGTGGGGCGGGCCGCCCGGCGTGGGCGTGCTCGTCGTCCGCAAGGGCACGCGGTGGCGTTCACCGCTGCCGGAGGACGAGCGCGAGCGGCGGCGCGTGCCCGGGTTCGAGAACGTGCCGGGCGCGGTGGCGGCGGCGGCCGCGCTGGCGGCGCTGCGCGCCGAGATGACCGCCGAGGCGCCCCGTCTTTCCGCGCTGATCGGCCGTATCCGGGACCGGGTGCCGCGTACGATCGAAGACGTACAGGTGGTGGGCGACCCGGAGCGGCGGCTGCCGCATCTGGTGACGTTCTCCTGCCTGTACGTGCCGGGCGAGGCGCTGCTGACCGAACTGGACCGCCTGGGTTTCGCGGTCTCGTCGGGAAGCTCGTGCACGGCCGATACGCTGCGTCCCAGCCATGTCCTGGAGGCGATGGGAGTGATCACCCATGGCAACGTGCGGGTGTCGCTGCCCCGCGACGCGCGCGCGGCCGACGTCGACCGGTTCCTACATGTGCTGCCCGACGCGGTCGCCCGGCTGCGCCGGGCCGCCGGAGCAAGCGTGGAGTGACGCCCATGACCCCGCACCCGCCCCCTTCGCCCCCTTCGCCCGCGACCACGACAGTGAGGCGGACGCTCCCATGAGGTTCCTGGGCCGTTCCCGCCGCGCCGCCGAGCGCGCTCCGCAGCCCCCCGCCGCGCCGGCCGCCCCCGCCGGGCCCCCGCCCGCGCTGGTCATCGACGCGCTGGGCCGCAAGTGCCCCATCCCGATCATCATGCTGGCCGAGCGGATCCGCGAGGTCCCGGTCGGCGAGATCATCGCGGTGCTCGCCGACGACGTGGCCGCCCGCACCGACGTGCCCGCCTGGTGCCGCATGAAGTCGCAGGAGTTCGTCCGCGAGGAGACCCTCCAGCGCGGCTGGGCCTTCCACATCCGCCGCTCGTACTGATCAACCGCGCTCGCGCGGCCCCACCCATGGCCGCGCTCGCGCGGCCCCACCTATGACCGCGCTCGCGCGGCGGCGAGCGGGCTCTTTCTCGCGACGCCTTCCGTAGATGCGAAACAGCGGCCCTTCCGTGAGGGAGGGCCGCTGTTCGTCGGTGCGGCGTCTTACGGGTTCGGGCAGCTGAGGTGGGGGCGGACGTCGTCGGCGGCGGGGTCGCCGTAGGTCTGGGCCAGGCGGTCCAGGAAGGCGGAGGTCGACAGGGAGTACTCCTGCGGGCCCGCGGCCTCGAGGACGTAGGCGGCGATGACGTTGCCGACCTGGGCCGCGCGTTCCAGCGGCAGGCCCCAGGCGGTGGCCGTGAGGAATCCGGCGCGGAAGGCGTCGCCCACGCCGGTGGGGTCGACGACCTTGGCGACGGGGGTGGCGGGCACGTGCAGGCCCTCCTCGCCCTTGCGGTCGATGACCGCGCCCTTGGGGCCGAGGGTGGTCACCCGGATCGCGACCCGGTCCAGGAACTCCTGCTCCGACCAGCCGGTCTTCTCCTCGGCCAGGGCCTTCTCGTACTCGTTGCTGAACAGGTACGCGGCGCCGTCGATGAGCCTGCGCACGTCCGCGCCGTCCATGCGGGCCAGCTGCTGGGACGGGTCGGCGGCGAACGGGATGCCGCGGGCGCGGCACTCGTCGGTGTGCCGCAGCATCGCCTCGGGGTCGTTCGGGCTGACCACCACCAGGTCCAGGCCGCCGACCCGGTCGGCGACCGGCCGCAGCTCGATGGAGCGCGCCTCGCTCATCGCGCCGGCGTAGAAGGTGGCGATCTGGTTCTGGTCCTGGTCGGTGGTGCACAGGAAGCGGGCGGTGTGGTGCAGCTCGGATATGTGCACCGAGGCGGTGTCCACACCGTGCCGGTCGAGCCAGGACCGGTAGTCGGCGAAGTCGTCGCCGACCGAGCCCACCAGGATCGACTCCTTGCCCAGGCTGCCCATGCCGAAGCAGATGTTGGCGGCGATGCCGCCCCGCCTGATCTCCAGCTCGTCCACCAGGAACGACAGCGACACCCGATCGAGCTGATCGGGTAGCAGCTGGTCGGTGAAGCGCCCGGGGAAGGTCATCAGATGGTCGGTCGCGATGGAGCCTGTCACGGCGATGCGCACGGCGTCGCTCTCCTCGTGGTGTCGTCCGGCTGTGTGTCCGGCTGTCGTCAACCCCATGGGGGATCGCGGGACGGTCAAGACTACTGCCCATGGCATCACGAGATCGGCTCGCGCCACAGTCCCGGGACGCGGACGCCGCACGGCCGAAGACGCGAGGGCCCGGACGACGTGGCCGTCCGGGCCCTCGGGAGAGCGTGCGCGAACCGCGGCCGCGCTCCGTGCGGCCGGAGGGCGGCTCCTAGTTGAAGGAGTCGCCGCAGGCGCAGGAGCCCGACGCGTTCGGGTTGTCGATCGTGAACCCCTGCTTCTCGATCGTGTCGACGAAGTCGATGGTGGCGCCGGTCAGGTACGGGGCGCTCATCCGGTCGACCCGCACCGCCAGACCGTTGAAGTCCTGGACCAGGTCGCCGTCCATCTGCCGCTCGTCGAAGAACAGCTGGTAGATCAGGCCCGAGCAGCCGCCCGGCTGCACGGCGACACGCAGCGCCAGGTCGTCACGGCCCTCCTGCTCGAGCAGGCTCTTGGCCTTCTCGGCGGCGGAGTCGGTGAGGATGACGCCCTGCTGCGTGGTCTCCTGCGTGGTCTCGCCTGAAACCGTCATGTGTGTGGCTCCCGGGTGTCGCTTCGCCGCGCCCGCGGCGCTGTCTCGCATGTCCTCGAGACGGGTCGCGTCAGTCTTCCGCGCCTCGATGTTCCTAGGACAACGTACCTCGGCCCGTAGTCATTCCGCCTGACGCCGGTGTGACACATGTCCGGCCGGCGGTTCCGGCTGCGGTCTGCGTCACACCCCGCCCCGCCCGGTTCTACTGCCCGATATCTGTGCGATTATTAGTCGTCAAAGCGACGATAAGCCCGTCGCAGGAGGGAGAGCGTCGTGACCACCCCCGTGCGTGATCTTCCGCTGCTGCTGCTGGGCCGGGGCGCGGACCCGGACAGCGAGCGCGGTGTCGACTGCCCCGGCGACCTGCCCCCCGCCTCCGATCCGGCCCTGGTGGAGCGGGCCCGGGCCGCCAAGGCGGCGCTCGGCGACCGGGTGTTCGTCCTGGGCCACCACTACCAGCGCGACGAGGTGATCCAGTTCGCCGACGTCACCGGCGACTCGTTCAAGCTGGCCCGGGAGGCGGCGGCCCGTCCGCAGGCGCCGTACGTGGTGTTCTGCGGCGTGCACTTCATGGCCGAGTCCGCCGACATCCTGACCGCCGACCACCAGCGGGTGGTGCTGCCGGACCTGGCCGCGGGCTGTTCGATGGCGGACATGGCCACGTTCGACCAGGTGGAGGAGTGCTGGGAGGTGCTGGAGGACGCCGGCGTGGCCGACGACGTCGTGCCGGTGACCTACATGAACTCCTCGGCCGACATCAAGGCGTTCGTGGGCCGCCACGGGGGCACGGTCTGCACCTCCTCCAACGCCAGGCGCGCGCTGGAATGGGCGTTCTCCAAGGGGTCGAAGGTGCTGTTCCTGCCCGACCAGCACCTGGGCCGCAACACCGCCGTGCTGGAGATGGGCCTGTCGCTGGACGACTGCGTCGTCTACAACCCGCACCGCCCGGACGGGGGGCTGACCCAGGGGCAGCTGCGCGACGCCAAGATGCTGCTGTGGCGCGGCCACTGCTCGGTGCACGGCCGGTTCAGCAAGGAGTCGGTGGACGAGGTGCGGGCCCGGGTTCCGGGCGTGAACGTGCTCGTGCACCCCGAGTGCCGGCACGAGGTCGTCCTCGGCGCCGACCTGATCGGGTCCACCGAGTACATCATCAAGACCATCGAGTCGGCCCCGTCCGGGTCGGCGTGGGCGGTCGGCACGGAGCTGAACCTGGTGCGGCGGCTGGCCGACGCGCACCCGGACAAGAACGTGATGTTCCTGGACCGCACGGTGTGCTTCTGCTCGACGATGAACCGCATCGACCTGCCGCACCTGGTGTGGGCGCTGGAGTCGCTGGCGCGGGACGAGGTCGTCAACCCCATCGAGGTCGACCCGGAGACCGCGCACTACGCCCGCGTCGCCCTCGACCAGATGCTGGCGCTGCCGTAACGCCGTTCGCGGGGGCGGGCCGGGCGGTCGCTGCGCTCCGGCCCGCGCCCGCCCCTCTCAGACCGCCGAGTTCTCCGTCCAGAGGGTCAGCAGGGCCTCGTCGCCGCGCGCCTTGATCCCCGGATCGTCGAGGCGGCGCCGGCCCCACAGGAACAAGTAGAGGTCGCCGGCGGCGCCGGAGATCTCCGCGTCGGCCCGGACGTCGTCGCCGCGGTCCGTACGGGTCCAGGCGAACCGGTCGGGCAGCAGGCGCAGCAGCATGCGGGTGCCGGTGTCGGACGCGGTGAAGGCGATCACCGTCCCGTCGCCGCGCAGATTGTCGATCTTGGGGGAGAACGCGGCGGCGCTGCGCAGGTTCGCGGCGAACTCGGTGATGCCGTCGTCGGCGACGTCCGCCGGGACGTCCGTCCCGGCGCCGAGGGCCAAGTCGGCGTCGCAGCGGTGCACGGCGGTCTCGTGCAGCATCCTCCTGCCCCAGAAGCGCACGTGCTGGTCGGCGCCCCACGCCCACATCGCCTCGTCCGGGTCGGCGGCGCGCAGCGTGCGCAGCAGCGCGGCGGCGCCCTCCTCGAACCAGGGCCGCAGCTCGGCGGGATCGTCGGGGATCACGACGCCGAGCTCGCGGGCGCCCACCCGCCGCTGGACCCGGCGTTCTACCATGCCGCCCGCCCAGCGGTGCACGCGCCCCAGGTGGCGGACGAGGTCGGCCAGCGACCAGCCGGGACAGGTCGGCACCGGAGTGTCGAGGTCGGCGTCCCGCACACGGGCGGCGAACGACTCCATCTCGTTCTGTGCGGCGTCGCAGTAGCGGATGTGGTCCCAGCGCACGGTGTCGCCCCTTCCGCCCCGGGGGTCGCGGTCACAAGCCGGAGGCGACCCGATGATAAGCCGGGCGGGTCACAGACCCGGGGCGCCCCAGAGTGGGAACCAGCGGCCCAGGTCCTGCTCGACGGGCAGGTCGGCGCCGACGGCCCCGCGCACCTGCAGTTCCAGGGCGTTGTCGCGCTTCTCGCCGGGCAGCGGGGCGAACGGGTAGAACGTGCCGCGCTTGTAGAGGTAGATCAGCGCCAGGCTCCGCCCGTCCGGGCTCCGGAACCCGGCCAGGGAGCACAGCAGGTGCGGCCCGAAGCCGTTGGCCTCCAGGGTGGAGTTGACCGCGTGCAGGTCGGTGACCAGCGCCGGCAGCTCGTCGGGGGCGTGCCGGGCCAGCATCCAGGTGTAGCCGTAGGTGTCGGTGCTCACCTCCACCCGGGGGCCCGCGTCGGCGTCGAGAAGCTCCCGCAGGTCGCTCTGCAGCCGCGCGAACGCCCCGCCCTCGGCGGCGCGGAAGCACACCGAGCCCAGCCCGGTGGGGGTGAAGCCGGCCGCCGCCTCCAGCGTGACCGCCGCGTTCGGCAGCGCGAACAGCCGGTCCAGGTCGGGCTTGACCGGCTTGGACCGGCCGAGCAGGGCGTCCAGGAACCCCATCGTCACACCCCCCTGCCGAGCTGGTCGGAGATCCGCTGCAGCTGCGCCAGCCGCCGCTCCAGCGGCGGGTGGGTGGAGAACAGCGAGGAGATGCTGAACCCCTTGGCGAAGGCGGGGGCGAAGAAGAACGCGTTGAACGGCTCGGCCGCCCGCAGGTCGCGGCTGGGGATGCGGGCCAGCTCGCCCGACACCTTGGTCAGCGCGCTGGCCAGCGCGGACGGCCGGCCGGTCAGCAGCGCCGCCGCCCGGTCGGCCGACAGCTCCCGGTAGCGCGACAGCGCCCGGGTGAGCAGGAAGCTGATCGCGTACGCCACGGCGCTGACCAGCACCACCATCAGCAGGACCAGGCCGGTGTTCTGGTCGCCGTCGCGGCGGCCGAACCCGCCCCACAGCCCCCACTCCAGCCCGAAGCGGGTGATCAGCCCGGCGCACACGCCCAGGAACGAGGCGATGGTCATGACCGCCACGTCCCGGTGCGCGATGTGCGACATCTCGTGCGCCAGCACGCCCTCCAGCTCCACGGGGTCCAGGCGGCGCAGCAGGCCGGTGGTCACGCACACCACGGCCTTCTTCTGGTTGCGGCCGGTGGCGAACGCGTTCGGCACGTCGGTGTCGGCGACGGCGACGCGCGGCTTGGGCGCGTCGGACATGGCGCAGATGCGGTCGATGACGCCGTGCAGTTCCGGCGCCTCCTGCGGGGAGACCACCCGGCCGTGCATGGCGAACATCGTCAGCCGGTCGGAGAAGAAGTACTGGGCCAGCAGGAACACGACCGCGACCACCAGCGCGACCAGTCCCCAGCTGGGCGCGATCGCGAAGAACGCCGTCACGAACGCGACGTACACCAGGCCGAGCAGGAACATCGTCACGACCATGCGTGACGTCAACCCCCGGTCGGTCGCGTAGCGGGTGCGCGCCATACGGGCCCCCTCCCGTCGTCAGCTCCCGTCGTCACGAGTGTCCCGGGCTCGCCGGAACCCCATCGTGGGAAACGTTCGACGCGGCGCATTCGTGCCCTGAGCAGGTGTGACGCCCGTCCCTCCCCGGGCCGGCGGCCCGTGGAGGACCGCGGGAGGGGCGGGCCCCGGCGCTGGGTCAGCCGGGGATGAGGCCCTCGTCGCCGAGCATGGCGCGCACCTCGTCGATGGTCGCGTCGACCGGCGGCAGCACCAGCTCCGAGGGCTCCAGGCTGTCGGCGGGCAGC
Organism: Actinomadura miaoliensis; assembly: GCF_039536785.1. NCBI lineage: Bacteria > Bacillati > Actinomycetota > Actinomycetes > Streptosporangiales > Thermomonosporaceae > Actinomadura > Actinomadura miaoliensis. The sequence continues at coordinate 3,820 of NZ_BAAAZG010000051.1, read as the reverse complement.
GCCGTGCCGACCTTGCGGACGTTGTCCAGCAGTGAGTGCAGGGCGGCGCGGAAGGTCTCCTCGTCACCCGAATCGATCGCCGACTCCAGGCGGCTGTCGAGGTCGTTGAGCGCGGGCAGGTCGTCGTCGGCGACGTCGAGCTGTCCCTCGCCCATGATGCGGACGATCACTGCCCACCCCCGGGCTGCTGCGGGTACTGCGCCTGCTGGGGGGTCTGCTGCTGGGCCTGCTGGGGGGCGTCCTGCTGCTGCGCGGCGGGCGTGGTGCCCTGGTTCAGCTGCTTGGGCGCCGAACCCTGCCCCAGCTCGGCCTTCATCCGCTCCAGCTCCAGATCCACGCCGCTGGTGGCGCCCATGCGGTCGAGCTCGGCCTGGATGTCGTCCTTGGGACCGGAGAAGTCCTCCAGCGCGCCGGAGGCCAGCAGCTCGTCGATCGCCCCCGCGCGGGCCTTCATGGTCTCGGTCTTCTCCTCGGCGCGCTGGATGGCCAGGCCGACGTCGCCCATCTCCTCGGAGATGCCGGAGAACGCCTCGTTGATCTTGGTCTGCGCCTCGGCCGCGGTGTAGGTCGCCTTGATCGTCTCCTTGCGGGTGCGGAAGGCGTCCACCTTGGCCTGCAGCCGCTGCGAGGCGAGCGTGAGCTTCTCCTCCTCGCCCTGCAGCTGCTCGTACTGCGCGCGCAGGTCGTTCAGCTGGGAGTCCAGCCCGGCCCGCCGCTCCAGCGCGGCCCTGGCCAGATCCTCCCGGCCCACCTGCAGCGCCTTGCGGCCCTGCTCGGTGAGCTTGTTGTGCTGCTGTTCCAGCTGGTTGATCTGCAGCTCCAGCCGCTTGCGCGAGGTCGCGACGTCGGCAACACCCCGACGGACCTTCTGCAGCATCTCCAGCTGGCGCTGGTAGGAATAGTCCAGGGTCTCGCGAGGATCCTCCATACGGTCCAAAGCCTTGTTCGCCTTGGACTTGAAGATCATCGACATTCGCTTCATCACGCTCATCGCGCGGCGCCGGTCCCTTCGTGTGCTGTGCTCAGTCACAAACTGTGCTCAATGACCACTGCTGGGGTTCTTATCACCCTACGCGTTAACGCGCGAGGCAGCCACGATGTTCGCAGCCGGTAGGCTGATCCTCGTGTTCCGACGTCGTACCCAGGAAGCCCCCGAGGATCCTCCGCAGGTAGTAGTCAAGCCCGGCGGCAAGGGGCGTCCCACTCCCAAGCGCCGTGACGCCGAGAAGCGGCGCCGCCAACCGCTCACCGCCCCGGCCAACCGCAAGGAGGCCTACCGGCGGATGCGCGAGAAGCAGGCCGCCGAGCGCGCCAAGGCGCGCGAGGGCATGGCCAAGGGCGACGAGCGTTACCTGCTCAAGCGGGACAAGGGGCCGGTGCGGCGGCTCGCGCGCGACTACGTCGACTCGCGGCGCACCGTCGGCTCGTACCTGATGTACGGCATGCTGGCCATCGTCATGCTCAGCCTGGTGCCGGTGGTGTGGGCCAGGCTGCTGGTCCTGTTCGCGCCGCCGCTGCTGCTGGCGCTGGTGCTCATCGAGGGGCTCTGGCTCAGCATGCGGATCAAGAAGCTGGCCGCCGAGCGGTTCCCCGAGGAGGACCGCCGGGGCGTGGGGCTGTACGCGGCGATGCGCGCCATGCAGATCCGCCGCCTGCGCATGCCCGCCCCCCAGGTCAAGGTCGGCGACAAGGTCTGACCGGGACGAGACGGCGTTCACCGGAACCACGGCATTCACCGGGACCACGGCGTCCGCCGGGACCTCCGTCCGCCCGGCGCCGGGCGTGATCATCGGGTTTAGGGTCGGAGACATGGAGTTCCGACACCTGGGCCGCAGCGGTCTCAAGATCAGCGAAATCAGCTACGGCAACTGGCTCACCCACGGCTCCCAGGTCGAGGAGGACGCGGCGCGCGCGTGCGTGCACGCCGCCCTCGACGAGGGGATCACCACCTTCGACACCGCGGACGTGTACGCGGGCACGCGCGCCGAGGAGGTCCTCGGCCGGGCGCTGAAGGGGCAGCGCCGCGAGGGCCTGGAGATCTTCACCAAGGTCTACTGGCCGACCGGCCCCGGGCAGAACGACCGCGGGCTGTCGCGCAAGCACATCTTCGAGTCGATCCACGGGTCGCTGCGCCGCCTGCAGACCGACTACGTCGACCTGTACCAGGCGCACCGGTTCGACCACTCCACGCCGCTGGAGGAGACCCTGCGCGCGTTCGACGACCTGGTGCGGCAGGGCAAGGTGCTGTACGTCGGCGTCTCGGAGTGGCGGGCCGACGAGATCGCCCGCGCGCTGAAGATCGCCGACGAGATGGGGTTCGACCGCATCGTGTCCAACCAGCCGCAGTACTCGATGCTGTGGCGGGTCATCGAGGGCGAGATCGTGCCCCTGTGCGAGAAGGAGGGCGTCGGGCAGATCGTCTGGTCGCCGATCGCGCAGGGCGTGCTGACCGGCAAGTACCTGCCGGGGCAGCCGCCGCCGCAGGGGTCGCGCGCCACCGACGACAAGGGCGGCGCCAACTTCGTCAAGCGGCTCATGACCGACGACGTGCTGTCGCGCGTGCAGGAGCTCAAGCCGGTCGCCGCCGACCTGGGCCTGACCATGGCGCAGCTGGCGGTGGCCTGGGTGCTGCAGAACCCGAACGTGTCGTCGGCGATCGTGGGCGCCTCGCGTCCCGAGCAGGTCCGCGACAACGTGAAGGCCGCCGGGGTGAAGCTGGACGCCGACGTGCTCAAGCGCATCGACGACGTGCTCGGCCCGGTGGTCGAGCGGGACCCGGCCAAGACGGTCAGCCCGCAGACCCGTCCCTGAACCGCGCGCCGTGGCGTCGCCCCCGGGGGGCGGCGCCACGGCCCCGGTGCCGCTAGTCGGGTTCGTGCAGGCTCATCGGGCCGTAGACGACCGACTCGCCTTCCAGGAGCGTGACCTGGTCGACGCCCTCCTCGCGCAGGCCGCGCCAGGTCTCCCCCAGCCACGTCTCCGCGTCCGCCTGCGTGGTGAACGTCTCCTCCGAGCGGCCCACCTCGAGGCCGTCGGCCTTCTCCAGCCGCCAGCTCCACGCCATGTGCTCGACCTCCCTCCGCCGTGAGGAGACTAGCCGTTCGATCAGCTCGCGGCCTCGATCGCGCGCCGCAGGGAGTCGGGAGTCTGGATGTCGGTGTTGTCGAGGACACGGCCGTCCACCCGCACCGACGGGGTGCCCTGGATGCCGTGGGAGGTGGTGTAGGTGCGGCTGGCGGCCAGCACGTCCTCCGAACGCGACTGCCCGGTCACGCAGCGGCGGAACGCGTCGTCGGTCAGCCCCACCGACGCGCCGTGCGACAGCAGCTCGGAGATCTCGTAGCCCCTGCTGCTCTCCTTGGCCGGCTGGTGGTTGTAGAGGGCGTCCTGGTACGACAGCCAGCGCGAGCCGTCGCTGACGCAGCGCAGCGCGGAGGCGGCGCGCAGCGAGTTGCCGTACATGGGCTCGACGCCCCGCGTGAAGACGACCATCGGCCGGAAGACGATCTTGGCCCGCCCCGCGACCGCCAGCTGCTTGAGCATGGGGTCGTTGCTGCGGTCGAACTTGCCGCAGGGAGGGCAGGCGAAGTCCTCGTAGATCTCCACGACGGGACGCTCCACACCCGGCCGGGCCATGGTCAGGCTGCCGTCCTCGCCGATCCTGGCCTCGGCGCCGCCCTCGATCTGCCCGACGCGCAACTCCTGCCGCCCGCCGTCGCCGCGGAGCGCGACGAACACCACGACGGCCACGACCAGCACGCCCACCAGTCCCCCGGCCACCAGGCCGATCACCAGGGCGGCCCCGCCGCGCCGCGGGCCG
>NZ_BAAAZG010000050.1:0-37671 GCF_039536785.1 Actinomadura miaoliensis | reverse complement strand
TGCGCGTGGAGACCGCGCGGGCCGCGCTGGACGCCGCGCTGGTGCGCCGCGCGGCGGCGCGGTCGCGCGAGCACGCCGGTCAGCTCATCGCCGAGGGGCGGGTGCGGGTCGGTGGACGGGTCGCCGGGAAGGCGGCCACGCAGGTCGATCTCGCCGCCGCGGTGGTGGTGGACACCGCCGACGCCGGTCCCGAGTACGTCTCGCGCGGCGGGCACAAGCTGGCGGGGGCGCTGGCGGCGTTCTCCGGGCTGAAGGTGGAGGGGCGCCACTGCCTGGACGCGGGCGCGTCAACGGGCGGGTTCACCGACGTGCTGCTGCGGGCGGGCGCGGCGCACGTGTACGCGGTGGACGTCGGGTACGGGCAGCTGGCCTGGTCGCTGCGCACCGACGACCGCGTCACCGTCCTGGAGCAGGTGAACATCCGCAACCTGACCCCCGAGATGCTGGGCGCGCCGGACGTCCCGCCGCCCGACCTGGTGGTGGGCGACCTGTCGTTCATCTCGCTGCGGCTGGTGCTGGAGCCGATCAAGCGCTGCGTGGCGCCCGGCGCCGACTACGCGCTGATGGTGAAGCCGCAGTTCGAGGTGGGCAAGGAGCGCGTCGGCGCGGGCGGGGTGGTGCGCGACCCGGCGCTGCGCGCCGAGGCGGTCCGGGACGTCGCCGGGCACGCCGCCGAGCTGGGGCTGGGCGTCGCGGGCGTCGTCGCCAGCCCGCTGCCGGGCCCGTCGGGGAACGTGGAGTACTTCCTGTGGCTGCGCGCCGGGGAGCCCCCGCTGGACGAGGCCGCCCTGGAGAAGGCGATCGCGGAGGGGCCGCAGTGATCGTGCGTGCTCCCCGCCCGCGCGAGGACGCGACACGGTGCGCGGCACGGCACGCCCGGGCGCGTCCGGGCGGGATCTCGTGCTATCGGGCGTGGAACCGGAGGAACGCGGGAAAGGCCGCGAGGAGGGGCGAAATAGCGGCAAACTGGGGCGACGCGGGCAAGGCAGGTGGCGCGGGCGAAGGCGGCCGCGGCGCGGTGACGCGACCCGGGGAGGGCGTTTGAGCAAGAGATCGGTGCTGGTGGTGGCGCACACCGGGCGGCCGGAGGCGGTCCGCAGCGCCCAGCTGGTCATCACCCGGCTCAGCGAGGCCGGGATCGCGGTGCGGGTGCTGGACGGCGAGGCCGAGGACATCGGCTGCGTCGGCGTGCAGGTCATGCCGCGCACCGCCGCGGCGGCCGAGGACGCCGAGGTGGTGATCGTGCTCGGCGGCGACGGGACGCTGCTGCGCGCCGCCGACCTGGCCCGCGAGGCGGGGACGCCGCTGCTGGGCGTCAACCTCGGCCACGTGGGGTTCCTGGCCGAGGCCGAACGCGAGGACCTGACCAACACCGTCGACCGGGTCGTCACCCGCCGCTACGACGTCGAGGAGCGCATGACCATCGACGTGGTCGTGCGCCGCAACGGCACGGTGACCGACGTCACCTGGGCGCTCAACGAGGCCACCGTCGAGAAGGCCGAGCGGGAGCGGATGCTGGAGGTCGTCACCGAGATCGACGGGCGGCCGCTGTCGCACTGGGGCTGCGACGGTGTGGTGTGCGCCACGCCCACCGGGTCCACCGCCTACGCCTTCTCCGCGGGCGGCCCGGTGGTGTGGCCGGAGGTCGAGGCGATGCTGGTCGTCCCGATCAGCGCGCACGCCCTGTTCGCCCGGCCGCTGGTCGTCTCGCCCCGCTCGGTGGTGGCGGTGGAGGTGCTGCCGGACACGCCGCGGGCGGTGCTGTGGTGCGACGGACGCCGCACGGTGGGGCTGCCGCCGGGCGCCCGCGTGGAGGTCCGCCGGGGCGCGGCGCCGGTCCGGCTGGCGCGCCTGCACCTGACCCCGTTCACCAACCGGCTGGTCACCAAGTTCGGGCTGCCGGTCACCGGCTGGCGCGGCCGCCCCCACCAGCCCGCCCTCCCCGCCGACACCGCCCTCCCCGCCGAGACCGGCCTCGGCACCGACATGGGCACCGAGCTGACCCGGATGCGCGCCGCGCCTCCGCCGGACGCGCGCGACCGGACCGCGCCGCCCGGCCCCGATACCGGACGGACGACGCAGGACGCGGACGAAGAGGCGGAAAAGTAATGTGAGAGGACTCCGCGTGCTCGCGGAGCGTGCGGTTCGCGGCGCCCGCTACTCTCACCGGCGAGGCTCCGAAACCGGGATCTGTGGATGCGAGGGGTTGTGACGCTGGTGCGTCCGATGGTCGATGAGGTGCGGATCCAGGGCCTCGGCGTGATCGACGACGCCGTGCTCGATCTGTCCCCGGGGTTCAACGTCGTCACCGGAGAGACCGGGGCGGGCAAGACCATGGTGGTCACCAGCCTGGGCCTGCTGTTCGGCGGGCGCGCCGACCCGCAGCGGGTGCGGCCGGGCGCGGGCCGCGCCACCATCGAGGGCCGGATCGTCGTAGACCCCGGCGGCCGGGTGGTGGACCGGGTGGAGGAGGCCGGCGGCGAGCTCGACGACGGCGTGCTGATCATCAGCCGTTCGGTGTCGGCCGAGGGCCGGTCACGGGCGCACCTGGGCGGCCGGTCCGTGCCGGTCAGCATGCTGATCAACCTGGCCGACGACCTGGTGGCCGTGCACGGCCAGTCCGACCAGCAGCGGCTGCTGCAGGCCGGGCGGCAGCGCGCCGCGCTCGACCGCTACGCGGGCTCGGCGCTGACCAAGCCGCTGCGCGCCTACACCGCCGCCTACCAGCGGCACCGCCAGGTCGGTGCGCTGCTGGAGGAGCTGACCACCCAGGCCCGCGAACGCGCCAACGAGGCGGAGGTGCTGCGCTTCGGCCTGGAGGAGATCGAGAAGGTCGACCCCAAGCCGGGCGAGGACGTCGAGCTGGCCGCCGAGGAGGAGCGGCTGGCGCACGCCGACGCGCTGCGCGGCGCCGCCACCGCCGCGCACGAGGCGCTGCTGGGCGACCCGGCCGCGGTGATCGAGGCGGCCAACGTGGTCGGCCTGCTCGGGCAGGCTCGGCACGCGCTGGAGGCGGTGCGCGACCACGACCCGGCCCTGGCCGGGCTGGCCGACCGGCTGGCCGAGGCCGGGTACCTGGTGGCGGACGTGGGCACCGAGCTGGCCGCCTACGGCGACTCGGTGGAGGCCGACCCGGCGCGGCTGGCCGCCGTGCAGGAACGGCGCGCCGAGCTGACCGCGCTGACCCGCAAGTACGGCCAGACCCTGGACGAGGTGCTGGAGTGGGCGCGGCGGTCGGCGGCGCGGCTGACCGAGCTGGAGGGCGACGACCAGCGCATCGAGGAGCTGCGCGCCGAGCACGCCGAGCTGTCGGAGCGGCTGGCCGCCGAGGCGGCCGAGCTGACGGCGGTGCGCACGCGCGCCGCCGAGCGGTTCTCCCAGGCGGTCACCGAGGAGCTGACCGCCCTGGCCATGCCGCACGCCCGCGTCCAGGTCGCCGTCACCCCGACCGGCGAGTACGGGCCGTACGGGGCCGACGAGGTGGAGGTGCGGCTGGCCCCGCACCCGGGCGCCCCGGCGCTGCCGCTGCACAAGGGCGCCTCGGGCGGCGAGCTGTCGCGGGTGATGCTGGCGATCGAGGTGGTGTTCGCCGGCGCCGATCCGGTGCCGACCTTCGTGTTCGACGAGGTGGACGCGGGCGTGGGCGGCAAGGCCGCGGTGGAGATCGGGCGGCGGCTGGCCCGGCTGGCCCGCAACGCCCAGGTGATCGTGGTGACGCACCTGCCGCAGGTCGCCGCGTTCGCCGACCAGCACCTGCTGGTGGAGAAGTCCGACGACGGGTCGGTCACCCGCAGCGGCGTCACCGTCCTGGACCGCGAGGGCCGCGTGCGGGAGCTGTCGCGCATGCTGGCCGGGCTGGAGGACTCCGAGCTGGGCCGGGCGCACGCCGAGGAGCTCCTGCAGATGGCCGCCCAGGAGCGCTGAACGGCGCCCCGACGCACCGTGCGTTGTGGTTCGTCCGGGACACTCGCGGACGGCACCGTTCCGGCGGAACATGCATCGTTCTATGCGTGTCGTTCGGTATTTCATGGGTTGTCCGTAGGTGATCCGCGCGGAACGGCCGCGTTGATCGAGTAGTCTGCCCAGTGGACACGGGCATGCCGGTCACGTGCCGCAGCGCCTTACCGGGCGGCGCGTCGCGTGTGCGGCTCGCACACGGGCAGGCCCGCGCGACGCCCCGGCGGACGTCGGCGGTGCGGCGCGCGAACGCGACGGTGAACGCGGACGGTGAACGAACCGACACGGCCGGGCGCTTGTCGTTACAGGTGTCGGTTCAAGTGCTCTGGCAGGATGTCATGCGATGAACGACTCTCCGACCACCGAGCGTCGCGTCCGGCTGTCCCAGCGGCTGCCGCGGCGCGTGCTCGCCCTGGGCCGCGGCCGCGAGGACGACCGGCCCGGGGTCGGCGGCGTCGCCCGGCTCGACCGCCGCACCAAGAATCTGACCAAGCGGCTGCAGCCCGGCGAGATCGCCGTCATCGACCACGTCGACCTCGACCGGGTCAGCGCCGAGGCGCTGGTGTCGTGCGGGGTGGCCGCGGTCGTCAACGTGGCGCCCAGCATCTCCGGCCGCTACCCCAACATGGGGCCGCAGATCCTGGTGGAGGCCGGGATCCCGCTGCTCGACGACGTCGGCCCGGAGATCTTCTCCCGGCTGCGCGAGGGCGACCGGGTGCGGGTGGACGACGCGGAGGTGTACCGCGGCGCCGAGGTGGTCGCCAAGGGCACGGTGCAGACCGGCGAGACCGTCGAGGCCGCGCTGGCCGAGGCCAAGACGGGCCTGGCGCACCAGCTCGAGGCGTTCGCCGCCAACACCATGGAGTACATGCGGCGCGAACGCGACCTGCTCATCGACGGGGTCGGCGTGCCCGACGTCAAGACCCCGATCGAGGGCCGGCACGCGCTGGTCGTGGTGCGCGGCTACCACTACCGCGAGGACATCGCCACGCTGCGTCCCTACATCCGCGAGTACCGCCCGGTGCTGATCGGGGTGGACGGCGGCGCCGACGCGCTGCTGGAGGCCGGCTACCGGCCCGACATGATCGTCGGGGACATGGACTCGGTGTCCGACGAGGCGCTGACGTGCGGCGCCGAGATCGTCGTGCACGCCTACCGGGACGGCCGGGCGCCCGGCCTCAAGCGGGTCAACGAGCTCGGCCGCGACGCGGTCGTGTTCCCCGCCACGGCCACCAGCGAGGACATCGCCATGCTGCTGGCCGACGAGAAGGGCGCCTCGCTGATCGTGGCGGTCGGCACGCACGCCAACATGGTGGAGTTCCTCGACAAGGGCCGCGCCGGGATGGCCAGCACGTTCCTGACCCGGCTGCGGCTGGGCAGCAAGCTGGTGGACGCCAAGGGCGTCAGCCGCCTGTACCGCAGCCGCATCTCCACCTCCTCGCTGCTGTTCCTGGTGCTCGGCGCGTTCATCGCCATGACCACCGCCGTGATCATGTCGCCGGCCGGGGAGATCATCCGTCCCCTGCTGGCCGACCGCTGGCACGCGTTCCTCTTCTGGCTGACCGGACTGTTCACGTGATCGATTTCCGCTACCACCTCGTCTCCATCGTCGCCGTGTTCCTGGCGCTGGCGCTCGGCATCATCCTGGGCTCGACCACGCTGTCGCAGTCGGTGACCGCCGAGCTGAAGAAGCAGGCGAGCGACGCGGCCCGCAACAGCCAGCAGCTGCGCCAGGAGCAGCGCCAGCTGGAGGCCCAGCGCGACGGCGAGGAGCAGTTCGCCAAGACGCTCGGCGCCGACCTGGTCGTCGACCGGCTCAAGGGCCAGTCGGTGGTGTTCGTCGAGACGCCCGGCGCCAGCAACGACAGCATCGAGCAGCTCAGCGAGCTGGCCAAGACGGCGGGCGCCACCGTCACCGGCCGGGTCACCATCCAGAAGAAGTTCCTGGACGACGACCAGGTCGGCACCGTCGACGAGCTGGCCGGCCAGCTGCGGCCCGAGGGCGTGACGCTGCCCGACGGCGGCGGCCCCTACGACCGCGCGGGCGCCGTGCTGGCCAGCGCGCTGGTCACCCGCGACACCGCGCGCAGCGGCCGCGAGGACGCCGAGGGCGGCGCCGTGCTCAACGGGTTCCGGCAGGCCGGGTACCTGACCTCCACCGGCCGGCCCGGCCAGCACGCCACCCTCGCCGTCATGATCGCGCCGTCCACCCCGTACCAGTACGAGGGCGGCGAGATCGACAACCGGGCGCTGCTGTCGCTGGCGGCGGCGCTGGACGGCGCGGGCCGCGGCGTCGTGGTCGGCGGGCCGTCCACCTCCGCCCAGGAGGGCGGGCTGATCGCGGCGCTGCGCGACTCCGACGTCCGCAAGCAGGTGTCGGCGACCGACATGGTCGACACCTCCTCCGGCCGGGTGGTGGCGGTGCTGGCGCTGCAGAACGAGATCGCCGGCACGTCCGGCCAGTACGGCACCGGGTCGGGCGTGAGCGGCTACCTGCCCTCCCCGGTGCCCACCGCGAGCAAGAGCGGGTGAGGAACGGGTGAGCCCCTATGACCTCCACTGAGATGACCCCCACTGCCATGACACGGATGACACGGCCCGCGCCGGGCGGGACGAGCAGCACGGCGGCCCGCGTCCTGGCCGTCGCGGCGCTGGGCGCTGTCGCCGCGCGCGCCGCGTACGCGGCCGCGACGCGGCGGCCCCCGGGGCTCAACGGAAAGCCCGGAGACGAGGTGTGGGGCCGCACCAACCACCGCGGCGAGCCGGTCACCCTGCTGGAGGGCCCCGCGTTCGTGGCGGGCGCCGCCGCCGGCGGGCTGCTCACCCCCGGGCTCGGCGGCCGGATGCGCGCCGCGGCCCTGCTGGCGGGCACCGCCTCCGGTGTGCTCGGCGGCTACGACGACGTGGCGGGCACGACGTCCTCGCGGGGGTTCAAGGGGCACCTGGGCGCGCTGGCGCGCGGCGAGGTCACCAGCGGCGCGGTGAAGATCCTCGGCATCGGCGCCACCGGCCTGGCCGCCGCCGCGGTGGCGGGCTCGCCCGCGCCGACCCGCACCGGACGCGCGTTCGACACCGTCGTCAACGGCGCGCTCGTCGCCGGTAGCGCCAACCTGATGAACCTGTTCGACCTGCGTCCCGGCCGCGCCATCAAGGTCGGCCTGCTCACCGGCACGCCGCTGGCGATGACCGGGTCGCGCGCGGTGGTGGCCGCGCCGCTGGGCGCCGCCGTCGCGCTGCTGCCCGAGGACCTGGGGGAGCGCGCCATGCTCGGCGACACCGGCGCCAACGCGCTGGGCGCCCTGCTCGGCCTGGCCGCCACCCGCCTGGGCCGCGGTCCCCGCCTGGCCGTGCTGGCCGGGGTGGCCGGGCTCAACGCCGCCAGCGAGTTCGTCAGCTTCACCAAGGTCATCCAGCGGACGCCGGCGCTGAACTGGCTCGACATGCTCGGCCGCCGTCCCGTCGCGCCCCCGGCCGCGGGCCCGCAGGCCGGCGCCTCGGTGCCCGCCCAGCCCGGTCCCGCCGACTCCGAGCACACCGCCGACCCGGCGCCCTGACCCGCACCGCCGCCGTCCCGCCCGGACGTGACGGCACCCCCGCCTCGACACCCGACGACGACCCCGCGCGCCCACGCACCCACCGCACCCCCCGGGCGCTCCCCGGACAGACGTGACACAGACCCCACTGGCACCGGACACCGTGACCTCACCACTGCGCCGCCTCACCGGCGGCCTGGCGGGCGCCGCCGTCGTCATCGGTGTCATCACCGTGCTGTCGCGGCTGGCGGGGTTCGGCCGCACCTACGCCTTCTCCCAGACCGTCACCACGTCCTGCCTGAGCCAGGCGTACTTCACCTCCACCCAGCTGCCCAGCATCGTGTACGAGATCGTCGCGGGCGGGGCGCTGGCCAGCATGGTGGTGCCGGTGCTGGCGGGCCCCGCCGAACGCGGCGACCACGAGCGGGTGCGCCGCATCGCCTCGGCCCTGGTCACCTGGATCGTGCTGACGATGGTGCCGCTGTCGCTGGCGCTCGCGTTGCTCTCCCGCCCGATCATGCACCTGCTGGTCCGGGGCGACCTGGAGGGCTGCTCGCGCGCCGGGGTCATCGCGGTCGGCGGCGACATGCTGGCGATCATGTCGTCGCAGATGGTGATGTACGGGCTGGCGGTGGTGCTGTACGGGGTGCTGCAGTCGCACAAGCGGTTCGTCGCGCCCGCGCTGGCGCCGCTGATGTCGAGCCTCGTGGTGATCGGCGCGTACCTGGTGTACGCGCCACTGGGCCGCGGCTACGAGAACGACCTGGCGCGTCTTCCGGCGTCAGCGGAGCTGACGCTGGCGGTCGGCACCGCGTGCGGCGGCGTGGCGATGGCCGCGACCGCCGGGTTCGCCGTGTGGCGGTTGCGGCTCGGCCTGCGTCCCACGCTGCGGTTCCCCGAGGGGGTCGCGCCGCAGGTGCGGCGGCTGGCGGTGGCGGGCCTGGCGACGGTGGTGGCGCAGCAGCTGTCGGCGCTGCTGGTCGTGACGCTGAGCTACCGGGGCACCGGTGGCGCCCTGGCGAACTACCAGTACGCCTGGGCCATCTACCTGCTGCCCTGGGCGATCCTCGCGGTGCCGATCGCCACCAGCGCGTTCCCCAGGCTGTCGGCACGGGCGCACGACGGTGAACGCGAGGAGTTCGACCGCATCACCGCCTCCACCACGCGTGCGGTGGTGCTGGTGTCGTGCGCGGGCGCGGCCGTGCTGGCGGCCGTGGCGCTGCCCGCGTCCGTGGTGTTCAACCCCGGCCGCGCCGACCAGCAGGAGGTGCTGGCCCGGGCGGTGCTGGCCTTCGCCCCAGGGCTGCTGGGGTACGGGCTGGTGGCGCACCTGGGGCGGGTGCTGTTCGCCTGCCGCCGCGGCAGGGTCGGCGCGTTGGCGACCGTCACCGGGTGGGGGCTGGTGATGGCCGCGGACGTGGCGTTGGTGGTGGTCGTGGAACGGCAGTGGGTGGTGGCGGCGCTCGGACTGGGCAACACGGTCGGGATGACCGTGGCGGGGGCGTTGCTGCTGGGCGTGCTGCTGAGGGCCCGGGGGCGGGCGGCGGTGCGGGGTGTGCCGCGCGCGCTGGCCGCCGGGGTGGCCGGGGGCGCCGGCGGCGGCGCCGCCGGATACGCCGTGGCCGCGCTGCTCGGCGCGGGCGGGCAGTTGTGGAGTGTCGGCGTCGCGGTGCCGGCCGCGGCCGCCGCGGGAGTGGTGTTCATGATGATCGCGTTCGTGGTCGACGGCCGGGACCTGCGGGCCGTCCTCAGCCGGAGGGTCACGCGAGGATGACTGACGAGATGGGTGCCGAGAAGGTGGACGGGATGCGGGTGGCGCTGGTGCTGGCCACCAGCGCGGGCGGCGTGGGACGGCATGTGCGGTCCGTGGCCGCCGGGCTGGTGGAGCGCGGCGCCCGCGTCGCGGTGTGCGGGCCGCCCTCGACCGAGGAGCAGTTCCGGTTCGGCCGGGTCGGGGCGCGGTTCGCCGCCGTCGACATCGCCGACCGGCCGCGCCCGGTCAACGACGCGCGTGCCGTGGCGCGGCTGCGCACGCTGCTGCGCGACGCCGACGTCGTGCACGCGCACGGGCTGCGGGCGGGCGGCCTGGCCGTGGCGGCGTGCGCGCGCGTCACCCCGGGGCCGCTGCGGTTCGCGCAGGGCGGGCCGCCCGTCGTCGTGACCCTGCACAACGCCGTCATCGCGGGCGGGAAGACGGCCGCGGTGTACGGGGCGCTGGAACGCGTCGTCGCCAAGGGCGCGGCGATGGTGCTGGGCGTGTCGCCGGACCTGGAGGAGCGCATGCGTGCGCTCGGGGCGCGCCACGTCGAGCACGCGCTGGTGCCCGCGCCCGCGCCGAGGAGGCGTCCGGGGCCGGAGGTGCGCACCGAGCTGCGCGCCGAGCTGGGGGTGGAGGAACGGCCGCTGGTCGTCACGGTCGGGCGGCTGGCCGAGCAGAAGGGCCTGCCGACGCTGCTGGACGCGGCCGCCGGCTGGGCGCGCCGCACCCCGCCGCCGCTGGTGGCGATCGTGGGCGCCGGTCCGCTGGAGGACGAGCTGCGTGCGCGGATCGAGGCCGAGGACCTGCCGGTGCGGCTGCTGGGACGGCGGTCCGACGTCCCGGCGCTGCTGGCGGCGGCCGACGTGGCGGTGGTGCCGAGCGTGTGGGAGGGCCAGCCGCTGATCGTCCAGGAGATCCTGCGGGCCGGGCGTCCCCTGGTCGCCACGCGCGTCGGCGGCATCCCCGTGATGGTCGGCGGCGGGCCGTCCGAGGGGCAGGGCGAGGCGGCGATCCTGGTGCCGCCGCAGGACGCGGCCGCGCTGGAACGGGCCGTGGGCCGGGTGCTGGACGACCCGGCGCTCGCCGTGCGGCTGGGCGCGGCCGCCGCGCAGCGCGCCACGTCGCTGCCGACCGAGGACGACGCCGTCGACCAGCTCGCGGGCGTCTACACCCGTCTCGCACAGTCCCGGCACACCCTTTGACGCTCCCCGCGGCGGACGAGTTCAGATTTTTCTCGAAAAAGTTGGACTGAGTGGGAACCGCCCCGGTGGGGCCTGCGTTGAAGCCGGTAGTGGAGGGGAGTATCCCTGCGCGCGGGCTTCCGTCAGCACGGCCGGCAATGGCGCCGACCCGGGACCCGCGGTCCGCTCCGTAGGCGGGCGGGAGAGACCTCCGGCGTTGAGTTATGCCCTGGTGCGGGGGAGGGCCCCGCACCCCAGGACCGACGCGTGACGGTACGCGCTGCCGTCATGACGTCGCGCACGCCGGAGGAGTACTGCGTTGAACGTCGCGCCATGGGTGTGGATCCTGACCGTGGTCGGGCTGTCCGCGATCATCGTCATCGATCTGTTCCTGATCAACCGCGGGGAGAACAAGGAGTTCACCACCCGCCGGGCCGCCTTCTGGTCCGTCTTCTACATCAGCCTGGCCGTGCTGTTCGGCGTGGCCGTGTGGTTCTTCGCCGGCGGCCGGTACGCCGGTGAGTACTTCGGCGGGTTCGTCACCGAGAAGAGTCTCAGCGTCGACAACCTGTTCGTGTTCATGGTGATCCTCACCAGGTTCGCCGTGCCCCGGCACGCCCAGCACACCGTCCTGATGGCCGGGGTCGTCATCGCGCTGATTCTGCGCGGCATCTTCATCGCCCTCGGCACCGCCGCGCTCAACAACTTCACCTGGGTCTTCTTCCTGTTCGGCGCCTTCCTGCTGTGGACCGCGATCGGCCTGGTCCGGGGCGACGACGAGGAGGAGGTCAAGGAGAACGCGCTGCTGCGCTGGGCCAAGCGGGTGGTGCCCACCACCGACGAGTACGAGGGCGACCGGATGCTGACCCGCCGCGACGGCCGCCGCATGTTCACCCCGCTGTTCATCGTCATGATCGCGATCGGGTCCACCGACGTGCTGTTCGCGGTGGACTCCATCCCGGCGATCTTCGGGCTGACCACCGAGCCGTACCTGGTGTTCACCGCCAACGCCTTCGCTCTGATGGGCCTGGTGCAGCTGTACTTCCTCATCGGCGGCCTGGCCGACCGGCTGGTCTACCTCTCCTACGGGCTGGCGTTCATCCTCGGGTTCATCGGCGTCAAGCTGATCCTGCACGCGCTGCACGAGTACGGCGTGCACTGGGCGCCCGACATCTCGATCTGGCTGTCCCTGACGGTCATCGGCTCCACCCTGGCGATCACCACCGTGGCCAGCCTGATGGCCGGGCGCCGCGGCGAGGGCCGGAAGGACGAAGCGGCCACCGGGGACGAGGCGGCGGAGTCCGCGGACGGGCGGCCGCAGGAGGCGACGGACGTCCACTAGAACCGATCCGCAAGATCCGAATCGTGTTCTAGAATCGGAGTCAGCAGGGCTCCGAGAGAAGGTGACGCATGGCCATCGGGCTGACCGAAGAGCATGAGGCACTCGCCGAGTCGGTGCGCGGGTTCGCCGAACGCGCCGTCCCGCAGGCGGTGGTACGCGCCGCGTTGGAAGCCGACGAGGAGACCAGGCCCGGGTTCTGGCCGGCCCTGGCCGAGCAGGGCCTGCTGGGCCTGCACATCCCCGAGGAGCACGGCGGGCAGGGGTACGGGCTGCTGGAGCTGGCGGTCGTCCTGGAGGAACTGGGCCGCGCCGCCGCGCCCGGCCCGTTCCTGCCGACCGTGCTGGCGGCCGCCGCGATCAACGCCTCCAGCAACGCCAAGGCCCGCGGCGAGCTGCTGCCCGGCCTGGCCGGCGGTTCCCGCACGGCCGCGCTGGCGCTGGCCGGGGAGCTGACCGGCAGCCGCGACGGCGACGCGCTGGTGGTCACCGGCGCCGCCGAGCCCGTGCTGGGCGCCGCGCTCGCCGACGTGATCGTCCTGCCGGTGCGCGCCGACGGCGCCGAGGAGTGGGTCGCGGTGGACGCCGCCGCGCTGGCCGTCACGCCGCTGCCCAGCATCGACCGCGTCCGCCGGGTCGCCAGGGTCGAGGCGGACGGCGTGTCCGTGCCCGCCGACCGGGTGCTGGACGGCCTGACCGGCGGGCACGTGCGCGACCTGGCCGCCGTGCTGCTGGGCGCCGAGGCGGCCGGCGCCGCGTCCTGGTGCGTCACCACCGCCGCCGAGTACGCCAAGGTGCGCGAGCAGTTCGGCCGCCCGATCGGGCAGTTCCAGGGCGTCAAGCACAAGGCCGCCCGCATGCTGATCGCCCTGGAGCAGGCCCGCGCCGCCGTCTGGGACGGCGCCCGCGCCCTGGACGAGGGGGCCGAGGAGGCCGGGTTCGCCGCCGCCGTCACCGGCGTCATCGCGCTGGACGCCGGTGTGCAGGCCGCCCGCGACGCCATCCAGATCCTCGGCGGGATCGGCTTCACCTGGGAGCACGACGCGCACGTCTACCTGCGCCGCGCCCTGACGCTGCGGACGCTGGCGGGCCCGGCCAAGCGGTGGGCCGCCGTCGTAGCCGAACGCGCCCTGGCCGGGGGGCGCCGTCCCGTCGAGCTGGAGCTGGACGACGAGACCCGGCCGCTGCGCGAACGCGTCCGCGCCGAGGTCGCCGAGCTGGCCGCCGTCACCGACAAGGACGAGCGCAACCGCCGCATGGGCGACGAGGGCTGGACCGCCCCGCACCTGCCCCGCCCCTGGGGCCGGGGCGCGGGACCGGTCGAGCAGATCCTCATCCAGCAGGAGCTGCGCCGCGCCGGCGTCAAGCCGCCGAACCTGGTGATCGGCGCGTGGCTGGTGCCGTCGCTGGTGGCCTACGGCACCGAGGAGCAGAAGGAGCGCTTCCTGCGCCCCACGCTGCGCGGCGAGCTGGTGTGGTGCCAGCTGTTCAGCGAGCCGGGCGCCGGGTCCGACCTGGCGTCGCTGTCGATGCGGGCCGAGCGCGTCGAGGGCGGCTGGCGGCTGACCGGCCAGAAGATCTGGACGTCGGTGGCGCAGCACGCGCAGTGGGGCTTCTGCCTGGCCCGCACCAACCCGGACGCGCCCAAGCACGACGGCATCACCTACTTCCTGGTCGACATGAAGTCCGAGGGCGTGGACGTGCGGCCGCTGCGCGAGCTCACCGGCGACGCCATGTTCAACGAGGTGTTCCTGGACGAGGTGTTCGTCCCCGACGAGTGCGTGGTCGGCGAGGTCGACAAGGGCTGGCAGGTCGCCCGCAACACCCTCAGCAACGAGCGGGTGTCGCTGTCGACCGGCGGCGGCCTGGGCATGGGCGTGCCCGAGCTGCTGAAGTTCTTCGACGGCCGGGACCTGGACCCGGTCGCCCTCGCCGAGGTCGGCGGGCTGGTCGCGCAGGGCCAGTCGATCGACCTGCTCGGCCTGCGCGCCACCCTCAAGCAGCTCAACGGGGTCGAGCCGGGCGCCGAGTCCAGCGTGCGCAAGCTGCTGGGCGTGCAGTTCAACCAGCAGGTCGCCGACTACTGCTGGGAGGCGCAGGGCCCCGCGGCCACCACCGAGGTGCCGCTGGCCGAAAGCGGCATCGTGGGGCGGGCCATGCTGTTCAGCCGCGCCATGACCATCTATGGCGGGACGACCGAGGTGCAGCTCAACATCATCGCCGAGCGCATGCTCGGCCTGCCCCGCGATCCCGAACCCGGTAAGTGATCCATCGCCGCCGCGCGGCGTGCCGACCCCCTCGCGGCACGCCGCGCCCCTCGGCGGCCCCGGGCCGCGGGCTCGGGCGGCGCGGGCTCGGGGAACGGGGGCTCAGGGACGGGGGCGCAGCGCGTGCGCGAGATTGATCAGGACGATCGCCGCCCACACGATCAGCAGGCCGGGCAGTCCCGCGTTGACCACCCCGATCGCGCTCAGCGGGATCGCGGCCAGCAGGGACACCACGACCAGCGCGATGCCCGGCCCGTCGGCCGGGCGCGCCGCCCGTCCGGCCGCGTATCCGGCGGGGCGGGGTCCCAGCCGGGCGTCGAGGGCCTGCTCGACGCGGTCCACGACCGTCTCGGCGAAGGCGGCGTCGTAGTCGGGGCCGAGCTCGCGGCGGGCCGCCAGCGCCGCGGCCAGGTCGTCGCGGGGCAGACCGGCGCCGGGCAGGCCGACGTGCGGCAGACCGGCGGCGTGCGGCGGACCGGCGGCGGCCGGCGCGCCGCGCGGCGGGCGAGAAGTCGTCATGCTCCGGTTATACGAGGCCGGACGCCCGCACCGCGTCACCCGTGGGTGCCAGACGCCGCCTACCCCCCGGGAGTGACGCCCGGCGCGACGCTACCAGCCGGTAAACTGCCGACCTCTCGAGATCTTCCGGAGGTCCCCGTGAGAGTCCGGGCTCGCTCGACCGTCCCCCTGGCGGGTCTGGCCGCCGCGACCGCGCTCGCCCTCACCGCCTGCGGCGGCGACGGGGAGGACGGCGCGCACGCCGGCGGCACCGCGACGGCGACCCGCCTGGCCCCCGTGCCGAAGGTGCCGCCCGGGCAGGTCCGGCCGCTGGTCGGCCGCTGGGTCGGACCGGCCAAGGACTACTTCGTCTTCAAGGCCGACGGCACCGGCGCCTGGAAGCGCGGCGAGCAGACGCTGTGGAGCGGGCAGGCCATCCCCGAGGGCGGCGGCACGTTCCGGTTCTCCTGGCAGGGCGGCGACCCGCAGTCCGGCACGTACTGGGGCGTCCGGCTCGACCAGGACGGGCGCAAGCTGGTGTTCGCCGGCACCAACCAGACCTACACGAAGGCCAAGGGATGACACTCGACACCGCGCCGGACACCGGCGGCGGCCGGGCGTTCGGCTCGCCCGCCGACGTGGCCGAGCGGCTGGCCGGCACCGGCTACCTCGCCGACGACGCGATCGCCACCACCGTCTACCTGGCGCAGGAGCTCGGCAAGCCCCTGCTGGTGGAGGGCCCGGCGGGCGTCGGCAAGACGCAGCTGGCCAAGGCCGTCGCCGCCGCCACCGGCGCCGAGCTGATCCGCCTGCAGTGCTACGAGGGCCTGGACGAGGCCCGCGCCCTGTACGAGTTCAACTACAAGAAGCAGCTGCTGGCGATCCAGGCCGCGCCCGCCGACCGCGCCTGGCGCGAGACGCACGACGACATCTTCACCGAGGAGTTCCTGCTGGAGCGGCCGCTGCTGGCGGCGATCCGCCGCGACGGCCCCACGGTGCTGCTGATCGACGAGGCCGACAAGGCCGACGTGGAGGTCGAGGGCCTGCTGCTGGAGGTGCTGTCGGACTTCCAGGTGACCATCCCCGAACTCGGCACCGTCACCGCCGTCCGCCGCCCCTTCGTGGTGATCACCTCCAACGCCGCCCGGGAGCTGTCGGAGGCCCTCAAACGGCGCTGCCTCTACCTGCACCTGGACTACCCGGCGCCGGAACGCGAACGCCAGATCGTCCTGGCCCAGGTGCCGGGCGTGCGGGAACGGCTGGCCGAGCAGCTGGTGCGGACCGTGGCCGCGCTGCGCGCCCTGGAGATCAAGAAGGCGCCGTCCATCGCCGAGACCGTCGACTGGGCCCGCACCCTGCTCGCCCTCGGCCTGGACGAACTGGACGACGCCGCCGTGGCGCGCACCCTCGGCGTCGTCCTCAAGCACGTGTCCGACCAGGAACGCGCCGTCAAGGAACTGGGCCTGGGGGGCTGACGGCGATGGCGCGTTCGCTGCTGGACCGGCACACCCGGTTCGTGGCGGCGCTGCGCGAGGCCGGGCTGCCGGTGTCGGTGGCCGAGGGCCTGGACGCCGTGCGCGCCACCGGGCTGGTCGACCTGGCCGACCGGGAGGCGCTGCGCGCCGCCTACGCCGCCACGCTGGTCAAGCGCCCGGCGCACCGGCCCGCCTTCGACCTGCTGTTCGACCTGTGGTTCCCGCCCGCGCTCGGTGACGGCGCCACGGCCCCGCCGCGTCCGGCCGAGCCCCGCGAGCCCGGCGCCCGCCGCGTGCCGCCCGCCCTGGACCCGCAGGTCCAGCGGCGCCGTGAGGACCTGTTCGACCTGCTGCTGACCGGCGACGACGCGGGGCTGCGGCGGTTCGCGCGCGAGGCCGTCGCCGAGTACGGCCGCACCCCCGGCCAGGAGTCGTGGTTCTCCTCCGGCGTGCTGCGCGCGATGTCGCCCGAGACGCTGATGGCGCGGCTGCTCAACGCCGTGCTCACCGGCCGGGACCGGGGCGGCATGGCCGAGCAGGTCGCCCGGCGCACCTTCGGCGACCGCATCGACCGGTTCCGCGACCTGGTCGGCGCCGAGGTCCGCCGCCGCATCGCCGAGGACACCGGCGTCGAGCGCACCGCCCGCCTGTCGGTGCGGCCGCCGCTGGAACAACTGGACTTCGGCCGCGCCGGCCGCGCCGACCTGGCCGCGCTGCGCCGCCAGGTCCACCCGCTGGCCCGGCGCCTGGCCACCCGCCTGGCCCAGAAGCAGCGCATGGACCGGCGCGGACGGCTCGACTTCCGCCGCACCGTCCGCGCGTCGCTGGCCACCGGGGGAGTGCCGCTGACCACCCGGCACCGGCCCCGCCGCCCGCACCGCCCCGAGCTGGTCATCCTGTGCGACGCCAGCGACTCGGTGTCGGCGTTCGCGCACTTCACGCTGCTGCTGACGTTCGCGCTGCGCGAGCAGTTCAGCAAGGTGCGGGCGTTCGCGTTCATCGACGGCACCGACGAGATCACCAAGTACTTCGCGCCGGGCGCCGACGTGGTGGACGCGATGACCCGCATGGCCCGGGAGGCCGACCTGGTCTGGATCACCGGCCGCAGCAACTACGGGCACGCCCTGAAGGTGTTCGAGGAACGCTACGGCGACGCGGTCGGCCCCCGCACCGCGCTGCTGATCCTCGGTGACGCCCGCTCCAACTACGGCGAGCTGTCCCTGCCCGTGCTGCGCGGGCTGGCGGAGCGGGCGCGGCACGCGTACTGGCTCAACCCCGAGCCGCGCGCCCAGTGGGACACCGGCGACTCGGCCGCCTCCCGCTACGGCGCGGTCGTCCCCATGTACGAGTGCCGCAACCTCGCCCAGCTCACCGAGTTCATCGAACAGCTCGCCTAGGCGCGTGCCGTGTCATCGCGCCCGCGGCGCACGGCGCTCGCGGACGACCACGGCCAGCACCGCGCCGCCGACCGCCAGCACCGCCGAGATCACCAGCGCGATGTTGGTGCCGTGGGCGAGCGAGTCCAGCGAGTGGTCCCCGCCCGTGGCGATCGCGACGACCATGGCGACGCCCAGCGAGGCGCCGACGTAGCGGGCGGTGTTGTTGGCGCCCGACCCCATGCTCGCCCGGTCGGCGGGAACGCTCTCCACGGCCAGCCGCGCCAGCATCGCGTTGGCCAGCCCGCTGCCGACGCCGGCCACCGCCAGGCCGGGCACCAGCCGCCACCAGTGGCCGCCCGGCGCCAGGCCCAGCATCGCGACCTCGCCCACCGCGCTGAGCACCAGCCCGGACGCCAGCAGCACCCGCGGCGCCACGCGGGCCGTCAGCCGCCGCGCCTGCAGCGCCGCCACGAACGACAGGCCCGACCAGATCGACAGCAGCAACGAGACGGTCACGGGGGTGAGCCCGTAGGCCAGGTCCAGCAGGGTGCCCAGGTAGCTCATCACCCCGATCACGGCCAGCCCGGTGACCAGGGCCCCGACGGTCGCCACCACGAACAGCGGCCGCCGCAGCAGCCCGAGGTGCAGCATGGGCTCGCGGCGGCGCGCCTCGACGACGACGAACGCGCCCAGCAGCACGACGGCGGTGACCAGCAGCACCGCCACCGCCGGACGCGTCCAGCCGGTGCGGCCCAGGGTGATCGCGGTGAGCAGCGCCGCGACCCCGCCGCTCATCGTGACCACGCCGGGCAGGTCCAGGCCGCGCGGACGCTCGGCGCGCGACTCCGGCAGCGATCGCGCCGCCGCGACCGCCAGCGGGACGGCGGCCACCAGGCAGGCCCAGTACCACAGCCGCCAGTCGACCAGGGCGGTCAGTGCCGCGGTCGCCAGCGGGCCGAGCGCGATGCCCAGGCCGAGCATGGCGCCCCACACCCCGGTGGCGCGGGCCCGGGCCGGACCGGTGAAGGCGTGGCCGATGATGCCCAGGCCGCCGGCGAGCAGCGCCGCGCTGGCCGCGCCCTGCACGATCCTGCCCGCGACGAACCACGTCGCGTTCGGCGCCAGGGCGCAGGCGGCGCTGGCCACCGCCAGCAGCACGGCGCCGCCGGTGAACACGCGCCTGCGGCCGTGGTCGTCGGCCAGCCCGCCGACCGCCAGCAGCACGGCGGCGAGGCCCAGGCTGATCGAACTCATGATCCAGATCTGCGCCGTCGGGCCCGCGCGCAGCCCGGCCGCGGTGTCGACCAGCGTGGTCAGCGGCGCGGTGTAGTTCATCAGCGCGAGCAGCGTGGCCGCGGCGGGCACCACCAGCGCGGCGGTGGGCCCGTCGGCCCGGCCGCCCGCGCGGGAGGGCGCCGGGGTGGCGGGGGCGTGGGACGTCATGACACTCCAAGTTCATTCAACGAACCAAAATGGCCGTGCGGCGACGTTAGCACGATCTGGTTCAGTGAATGAACCCCCAACGCGGGTACTGTGGCCTGCATGGCACTCGGCAAGGACTACGCCCGCCAGGACTGCTCGATGGCGCGCGCGCTGGAGGTGGTGGGCGAACGCTGGACCATGCTGATCATCCGGGACGCCCTGTACGGGGTGCGCCGGTTCAGCGACTTCCTGGCCCGCCTGGACATCCCGCGCGCGGTGCTGTCGCAACGGCTGCAGTCGCTCGTGGAGTCCGGGCTGCTGGAGAAGGCGGGCCACGAGTACGTCATCACCGAGATGGGCAAGGAGCTGTGGCCGGTCGTGCACACGCTCGCCCGCTGGGGAGAACGGCACTTCGACGACTGCGGGCCGGCCCGCCTGTACTTCCACGCCGGATGCGGCGCCCGGCTCGCCATCGACGGCACCTGCCCCGAGTGCGCCTGCCCCGTCCCGCCCGAGGAGGTCGAGCTGCGCCCCGGTCCCGGCGGCTACGTCCGCGACGACCCCGTCAGCCTGGCCCTGCGCGAACCGCACCGCCTGCTCGAGCCCATCCAGACCTGACCCGCGGCCCGCGCGGGCACGGCGGTCAGGCGCCGAGGGCGTGCGCGATGAGTTCGGCGACCGCGTCCGGATCCACGTGCTGGCCGCTGAGCTGGGCGAGGTTCTCCTGGTAGATCAGCACCGCGGCGAACGTGGCGGCGGCGACCTCCAGCCGCGCCTGGTCGCCGCGCGCGCCGGGCAGCGCCAGCTCCAGCGCCCGCCGGGCCCGCCGGAACACCTCGCCGTTGAGCCGGCCGAGCCGCTCGCCGACCGAGCGGTGCGTGTCGGCCTCGCGGAACAGGATGCGGCGCATGGCGGGAGAGGCGCGCAGCGGGAACCGCCGCGCCAGCCGCGACAGCGTGCCCGCCGGGTCGCCCGGCAGCGCCTCCACCGCGTCCTCGGGCAGCTCCTCCACCGCCGTGCGCTCGTCGACCAGCGCGACCAGCACGTCGATCTTCTGCGGGAAATAGTGGAACACCAGGCCCTTGGGCACCCCGGCCTGGCGCGCGATCCGCGCGGTGGACGTGGCGTCGTACCCGCGCTCGGCGAACAGCGCCTCGGCCGCGTCCAGGATCCGGGTGCGGGCGTCCGCGCCCTCCGGGTCGCGCGAAGACCGCCGTCTCTTCACCGCCCTCATCCGCGGCCTCCCCCCTGACACGGCGCTGTGGCCCCTGGGCGCCCGCGCGCCAGGGACCACAGAGCGGTACCGTCCGATCAGGCCGTCGTGGCGCGGCCGCCGCCCGTACGGGTCAGGCCGCCTCCCGACTGTGTGGCTCCCCAGATGCCGACGATAGCCGCGATGCCGCCGGCGATCCACGCCGTCCAGGCCGCGGCGCCCTCACCCGCGAAGCTGAACGCCCAGGGGGACACGAAGACCAGCAGGGCGAAGGCCGTGGTGGTCCAGGGCGCCGGGCCGCCCGCGCCCAGCAGCGCGTACAGCCCGGCCAGGGCCAGCAGGGCCCCCAGCACCATCAGCGGCTGCTTGCCCGCGTCGTCGGCCCACAGCTCCGGCGCGACCAGTGCGACGAGACCCGCCAGGAAGGCGACCCCGTCCTGCCATGCGAACCTACCCATCAGCCACCTCCACCGGGGGGAACTTTGGACATCTTTGTCCGTTTTTAACATTCCCTGATTGACCGGCCGGTCAAACCTGCCCGCCCGGTGGGGCGGTGCTTTCGCGCGGGCCATGCCGCACTGGCGCCCCGGCGACGGCCCGTCCGGCCGGCCGGCGGCGGGACCGCGGCGCTTCGAGGCGACGGGAAAGCCGCTACCCTGCACCCCCATGGAGACGGACCAGACGCGGACGGCACCGGCACGGCCGCGGCGGCGTCCCCTCGCCCTGCTGTGGCGGTGCATCGACGGCCGCCCCGACGACACCCGGGCCCAGATCGCCCGGCGCGCCCGCATCCTGGTCACCGTCTCCACCGGCCTGGCCAACCTGGGCGGCGCCCTGGTGGTGCTGCTGTTCACCATCGTCGTGCCCAACCCCGACGGCGCGGTGTCGGACCGGCTGCGGATGATCAACCTGCTGGTGTTCACCTGCTACGTCATCGCGGCCGTGCCCGGCGGACTGCTGCTCGGCGAGCGCTTCTTCCGCCGCCTGCGCCGCCTGGTCGAGCAGCACCGCGAGCCCGACAAGCGCGAACGGCTCCTGCTGCTGTACGGACCGCTGCGCATGATGGCCCTGCACCTGACCCTGTGGAGCATCGGCACCGTCGGCTGGGTGATCATCAACCTGCCGTTCTCGGTGCTGCTGGCCGTCAAGCTCGGCCTGACCAGCCTGCTCGGCGGCCTGACCACCTGCACCGTGGTCTACCTGCTCACCGAGCGGCTGCTGCGGCGCGCCGTCACCACCGCGCTGCGCACCGGACCGCCCCGCCGCACCGGACTGCCCGGCGTGGTGTCGCGCTCGGTGCTGGCCTGGGCCCTCGGCACCGGCGTGCCGATCCTCGGCCTGATCGTGCTGGCCGTCGGGTCGTTCGTGCTCGGCCACGTCGACGTGCGCGACTTCGCCTTCGCCGTGCTGGTGCTCGGCGGCACCGCCCTGCTCGTCGGCCTCGGCGTCACCTACGGCGCCGCCCGCGCCATCGCCGACCCGGTGGAGTCGGTGCGGCTCGGCCTGGCCCGGGTGCAGCGCGGCGACCTGGACGTCGAGGTCCCCGTCTACGACGCCAGCGAGGTCGGGCTGCTGCAGGCCGGGTTCAACCACATGGCCGCCGGGCTGCGCGAGCACGCCCGCCTGCAGGACCTGTTCGGCCGCCAGGTCGGCGAGGACGTCGCCCGCGTCGCCCTCGAACGCGGCATCGACCTCGGCGGCGAGCTGCGCGAGGTCGCCGTGCTGTTCGTCGACATCATCGGCTCCACCCGGCTGGCCGCCGACCGCCCGCCGACCGAGGTGGTCAAGCTGCTCAACGACTTCTTCGCCGTCGTGGTGGAGGTGGTCGGCGAGCACGGCGGCTGGATCAACAAGTTCGAGGGCGACGCCGCGCTGGCGGTGTTCGGCGCGCCGCTGGCGCTGGACGGCGCGTCCGGCCGGGCCCTCGCCGCCGCCCGCGAACTGGCCGGACGGCTGCGCGACCGCGTGCCCGAGCTGAGCGCGGCCGTCGGGGTGTCGGCGGGCGAGGCGGTGGCCGGGCACATCGGCGCCGAGGAGCGCTTCGAGTACACCGTGATCGGCGACCCGGTGAACGAGGCGGCCCGCCTCACCGACCTGGCCAAGGGCACCGAGGCGCGCGTGCTGGCGGCCGGCTCGGTGGTCGAGGCCGCCGGCCCCGACGAGGCGCGGCACTGGCGCGTCGACGGCGAGACCGTCCTGCGCGGCCGCACCCAGCCCACCCGCCTCGCCTCCCCGGTGGACACCGCGCCGGCCGAGGACGCCGCCTAGGCGAGGTGGATCGTCGCGTCGCGGAGCGTGGTGTACCAGGGGGCGGAGCGGGCGAATCCCGGGCCGGTCTCCTCGCCGATGTAGACGTCGGCGTGGTGCTCGCCGCCGTACCCGGGACGGAACAGGTCGGTGACCGTCCAGCTCGCCCGCCGGAACCGCTCGCACACCTCGTCCTCGACCGGGCGCCCGGCGCCGTCCCGGCCGCAGTCGGTGACGACGAACCGCTGGCCGCGCGCCAGCACGTCCCGGTCGGCGGCGGCCGACCGCCAGGCGCGCAGCGGCCGCCCGGCCGAGTCGCGGGTGGTGTCGTCCAGCCAGAACCCGACGCTGTGCGACCAGTTGAGGTACCGGCCCCGGTGCGGGCCGCTGGTGATCCGGCCGCTGCCCTCCGTCTGGATGATCTCGATGAAGTCCTCGGGGTACGACCCGAGCGGCGTGTCACCGTCGTCGCAGCGCAGCTCGGGGCAGCCGCGCACCGCCTTGCGCCGACCGCCGTGGTAGCTCTCCACGGCGGTGTAGTAGGTGGTGATGCGCCACTTGCCCGCGCGGCCGAGCGGCCGCACCGGTGACGGCGCCGGCGACCAGGCGGGCGACGACGTGGCCGACGACGTGGGCGACGAGGTGAACGCCGGAGCCGCGACCGTGGGGGACGCCGCGGGCCCGCTGCCCGCCGTGGGCGGTGGAACGTCCCGCTCCCGTGTCGAGGACTCCGCGTCCGTCCCGCATCCGCTGACGACCGCGCACAGCGCGAGGACGACGGCCTGCGGCGCCCTGGCCCGCATCGCACCTCCCCGGTGACCGGCAACCCGCGGGCGCACGACGGCCCGCCGCCACAGGGGACCCTATGCCGCGCGCCCTGGCGCCGTCCCGGGTTCGGCGCGGGCGGCCCGCCGGGGAAAGGCGATCAATACCCCCGGGCCACCCACTCCTCCAGATGCGGGGCCTCCGCTCCGATCGTCGTGCTGTCGCCGTGCCCGGTGCGCACGACGGTGTCCGGCGGCAGCGTGAGCAGCCGCTCCCGGATCGAGGTGATGATCGTGGGGAAGTCGGAGTACGAGCGGCCGGTCGCGCCCGGGCCGCCGGAGAACAGCGTGTCCCCGGAGAACACCGTGCCGAGGTCCGGCGCGTACAGGCACACCGCGCCCGGGCTGTGCCCCGGCGTGTGCAGGACGGTCAGCTCCACCCCGGCGACCGTGATCTTCTGGCCGTCCGACAGCTCGCCCTGGGGGCCGGTGTCCGGGTGGCGCTGCTTCCACAGCATCAGGTCGGCGGGGTGCAGCAGCACGGGCGCGCCGGTGCGCGCCGACAGCGCGGGGGCGGCGTCGATGTGGTCGTCGTGGCCGTGCGTGGACACGATAGCCAGCAGGCGCCGGTCGCCGACGGCCGCCGCGATGGCGCCGGCGTCGTGCGCGGCGTCGATGACGATGGCCTCGGCGTCGTCGCCGACGATCCAGACGTTGTTGTCGACCTCCCACGTCCCGCCGTCCAGGGAGAACGTGCCGGAGGTGACGACGTGGTCGATGCGCGCGGCCATCACAGCACCACCACCGAGCGCAGCACGTCGCCGCGGTGCATCTTGTCGAACGCCGCCTCGACCTCGTCCAGTTGGATCGTCTCGGAGACGAACGCGTCCAGGTCCAGCCGTCCCTGCAGGTACAGGTCGATGAGCATGGGGAAGTCGCGGGTCGGCAGGCAGTCGCCGTACCAGGACGACTTGAGCGCGCCGCCGCGGCCGAACACGTCCAGCAGCGGCAGCTCCAGCGTCATCTCGGGCGTCGGCACGCCGACCAGCACCACCGTGCCGGCCAGGTCGCGGGCGTAGAACGCCTGCCTGTAGGTCTCCGGACGGCCCACCGCGTCGATCACCACGTCGGCGCCGAACCCGCCGGTCAGCTCCCGCACCGCCTCGACCACGTCGGTGTCCTTGGCGTGCACGGTGTGGGTGGCGCCGAGCGAGGTGGCGGTGGTCAGCTTGCGCTCGTCCAGGTCGATCGCGATGATCTTCGCGGCTCCGGCCAGCCGGGCGCCCAGCACCGCGGCCGCGCCCACGCCGCCGCAGCCGATCACCGCGACCGAGTCGCCGCGGCCGACCGCGCCGGTGTTGATCGCGGCGCCGAGGCCGGCCATCACCCCGCAGCCCAGCAGACCGGCCGCCGCGGGCTTGGCGGCGGGGTCGACCTTGGTGCACTGCCCGGCCGCCACCAGCGTCTTGTCGGCGAACGCGCCGATGCCCAGCGCGGGCGACAGTTCGGTGCCGTCGGCCAGGGTCATCTTCTGCTTCGCGTTGTGTGTGTTGAAGCAGTACCAGGGACGGCCGCGCAGGCACGCCCGGCACTGCCCGCACACCGCCCGCCAGTTGAGGATCACGTAGTCGCCCGGTTCGACCTCGGTGACCCCCTCGCCGACCGACTCCACGATCCCGGCGGCCTCGTGCCCGAGCAGGAACGGGAACTCGTCGTTGATGCCGCCCTCGCGGTAGTGCAGGTCGGTGTGGCACACCCCGCACGCCTGCACCTTCACCACGGCCTCGCCCGGCCCCGGGTCGGGCACCGTGATCGTCTCGATGCGGACCGGCTCCCCCCTGCCCGGCGCGACGACTCCGCGTACCTGCTGTGCCATGGCTGCCGCCCTTCCGTCGATCCTGGCCGCTGAGACGACCCTATCCAGCGCGTTCGGGGCCGCGTCCACCCCCGCGTCCGCCCCGTCCGTGTGCCGGTAGTCCACCAGCGGGCCCGGCCCGGACGCGACGCGCGTTTCCGCTCAGCGGAAGCACCGGCCGCGTGCGCGACGGGTCGCGGCTACTCGAAGTGGATGGCCTTGAGCAGGTCGGCGGCCGAACGGTCCAGCACGGTGACGGAGGCTGCGCGGGGGTACGCGCCGCTGCGCGCCCGTTCGATCAGCGGATGCCAGCGGCGGCAGTGCCGGCGGTAGGTCGCCTCGGTCAGCACCCGGCCGCGCTGGAACTGGCCCGCCCGCGCGGTCACCGGGTCCACGTCCAGCAGGATCATGTGCACGTCGCCGCCGCGCCGCCGGGCCAGCCAGGCGAATCCGTGCAGGAGGTGCGGCCAGGTGCCGCGGGTGTGCGCCACCACGTCGTGGCCTTCCACCACGGCCCGCGCGATGCGCCAGACGTGGGTGGTGTGGACCAGCGGCACGCGCGCCCGCGGCGGCAGCGGCCCCAGGTACCGTCCCCACCAGTTGCGCGCCTGCCTGGAGTCGATCACCCGCGCGTCCCCGGCCGGGACCGGCTGCGTCTCGTTCCCCCGCAGCCCGTACAGCCGGTCCAGCAGGGTGCTCTTGCCCGCGCCAGGCAGCCCTGCGACCAGCACCAGAGAACCAGGGGGGAAGCGCAGCTCGGCCCGTGGTGCACCGGCGCCCGCGTCGTCGTCGCCCGCGCGCGCCCGGTCCGCCTCGTTCGGCTCGTGGATGCTCGTTCTCCTGATGTCGGCCCCCGGGACGTTGTAGTTGTGAGGTCAACGAACGTCCGCTACCGAAT
Organism: Actinomadura miaoliensis; assembly: GCF_039536785.1. Lineage (NCBI taxonomy): Bacteria > Bacillati > Actinomycetota > Actinomycetes > Streptosporangiales > Thermomonosporaceae > Actinomadura > Actinomadura miaoliensis. Next base: position 11,884 of record NZ_BAAAZG010000050.1, on the reverse strand, counting down.
GTTCCGGCGCGCGTCCGGAGCGTCCGCGGGAGGGCCGGGGCCGGCTACTGGTAGTCGCGGATCTGCTTGAACACGGTCTCCAGCGACTGCGTGCGAGCGTCGAACGTGCGGCCGCCGGTCAGCGCGGCGACCTCGGCCATCTCGTGGGCGGCCGCCTCGCCGAACAGGATCGGGAAGACCGGGACGGCCCGCGCCGCGCCCGGCAGCCGCCCGTACCGGGACCGGAAGCCGTTCAGGTCGGTACCCCGGGCGTTCTCGCCGTCGGTCATCAGCACGATCGTGGTGAACCGGTCGGGATCGCGGGCGGCCTGCTCCCGCGCCAGCTCGTAGGCGCGCAGCAGGCCGTCGTACACGGCGGTCTGCCCGCCGACGCGCAGCCCCTCGGCGTACGAGCGGATCTGCGCGAGCGCGGGCTCGGGGGAGTCCTCGGGCACGGTCACCGTCCGCGGCGTCTCGGGGCGGTCGCTGAACGGGATCAGCGTGACCTCCTCGCGCGCGTGGAACCGCTGGAACCCGCTCGTCAGCGAGTTGTCGGCGCCCGTCAGCCCCACCAGCGAGGCGCGCAGCCGGGAGATCCGCTCGCCCTGCATCGACCGCGACACGTCCAGCACGTAGATCGTGCGTGACGGGCGCCGGTACTCGTCGTAGTAGGCGGCGACCAGCGCGTTCACCGTCTCCAGCCGGTCGGGGAACGGCAGCTCGGGCGGAGCCGCCGGGAAGGGGCCGGGCGCCCCGCGCACCGCGCGGCGGTGCGCGAGCAGGGAGATCCGCCGCTGCCCGTCCGGGCCGGTCAGGTAGTCGGCGAGGCGGCGGTGGGCGTCGCGGGCCCGCTGCGACGCCGAGGCCAGCTGCGTGAGCGGATAGTCGGCGGTGACCACGCCGTCGCGCGGATACACGATCGTCAGCGGCTCGGGCAGCCGCCCCGAGGCGTTCAGCGACAGCAGCACCGACTCGTAGTTGATGACGCTGCCCGCCAGCACGCGCAGCTCGCCGCGCTCCGGCGGGTCGTCCCCGAGGACGGTGCATCCGGCGGCAGCCAGGACCGCCGCGGCCGCGGCCGCGAACGCGCGGCGCAGCCCCCGTTTTCTGTTGTTCATGAGCGTCACAGTCTCGGCCCGCCGCATGGCCGTGACCGGGGCACCGGATGAACGGCGGATGACCCGTGCCGGACGACGCCACGCCGGGCGCGCGGATACGGGATCCGGGGCCGCCGCTGTAGGAAGATCACCAGGTCGGCCGGGTGGTCGCGGGGGGAAAGGCTTGTCCGGTGATCAGTAGGTTTGCGGCGGTGCTCGTGACGGCGGGCGCGGTGATGGCGGTCTGTGTTCTCGGACCGGGACCGGAGTCGGGACCGGCGAACGCGAGGGCCTCCGGCCCGGGGGACGCCCGGAGGGGGCAACCGCCGGACGCCGATGGCGCGGGGTCCGGGGAACGGCCCGACGTGAAGGCGGCGATGCCCGCGTCCCGGGCGGCCGTGCCCCTCGGCCTGCGCTACACCTCCTCCAGGCGGGTGTCGCCGGGGATCACCGCCAGGAGATTCCACACCCGGGGCGTCGCCGGTCCTGTCGCCGGCCACCTCCTGGAGGCCGACCTGGCCGACCGGCGCGTCGGCGTGGGGCTGCTGCGCCCGCCCGTGGTCGCCGCCCGCAGGAAAGTGTCGGTGATGGCGAGGGCGCAGCGCGCCGTGGCCGGGGTCAACGGCGACTTCTTCAACATCGGCGAGACGCGTGCGGGCGTCGAGGCGACCGGGGCGGCGTCGGGCGCCGAGGTGGACAGCGGGCGTCCCCGCAAGGGCGCCGTGCCGTTCGGGCAGCGGTTCGGGCCGCCGCTGCCGCCGACCAGTTCCGTCGAGGACGTCATCGGCGTGGACCGCAAGCGCGTGGGGCACGTGTCGAGGCTGCGCCTGAAGGGCACGATCCGCTCCGGCCGCACCACCATCGCCGTGCGCGGGCTCAACCAGTACGCGCTGCCGGTGGGCGGAGCGGGGGTGTTCACCAGCCAGTGGGGCAAAGCCTCACGGCGACGCGCGGTCTGCGGCACCGACATGCTGCGCAACGCGCCGTGCAGCACCGACGTGGCCGAGGTGACGGTGCGCCGGGGAGTGGTCACCAAGGTCCGCGGCACGGTCGGCCGGGGCGCCATCCCCAAGGGGACGGTCGTGCTGGTGGGACGGGAGCAGGCCGCCGCCGCGCTGCGCGGGCTGCGCCGCGGCGACCGCGTACGGGTGCGCTACCGCCTGGCCGGACGGCACCGCTTCCGCTTCGCCATCGGCGGCTTCCGCATCCTGCGCGACGCCCGGCCGCCCGCCGGGCTGGCGGCCGTGGACCCGGCTCCGAGGACGGCCGCGGGCATCAGCCGCGACGGCCGCCGCATGTACCTGATGGTCGTCGACGGCCGGTCGGAGCACAGCGGCGGCGTCACCCTCGCCGAGCTGGCGCGGCTGATGTGGCAGGCGGGCGCCGACGACGCGGTCAACCTCGACGGCGGCGGCTCGTCCACCCTGGTCGTCCGCGGCCCGCGCGGCAGGGCCGCGACCGTGCGCAACGCGCCGTCCGACGGCTCCGAACGTCCCGTCGCCAACGGCATCGGCCTGTTCGTCCGCCGCTGACTCCACGCGCCGCCCGCCGCGCGTCACCGCTGGCGTGGTCAGGGGCCGGGGGCGCGGTGCAGGCGGCGCAGGACCAGCGCCAGTTGCAGACGCAGCTTGCCGTGGGGGCCGCGGACGTTCCAGCCCAGCAGCCGCTCGGCGTGCGCGAGCCGCTCCTGCAGCGTCGAGTGGTGCAGCGTGAGGGAGGCCGCGGCGGCGCGCAGGCTGGCGGCGGTGGCCACGGCGTCGAGCGTGGCGAGCATCCAGGGCGCCGCGGACGCGGCGCGGTGCAGCGCCTCCACGTCCGGCGACGGGGGTGTGCCGGGGCCGACCGACTCGGCGAGGACGGCCAGGCCCCCGATCTCGTCGGCGTGCACGACGCGCGGACCCGGGTCCTCGTCGGTGCCGCTCGCGGTCAGGCGCAGCGCGGTGCGCGCCGCCCGCCACGACGACGGCAGGTCGCGGAGCGCGACGGCGGGGCCCACTCCCGCGCGCCGCCCGTCGGTCACCGGGGGAGCCGAACCGGTGGCGATCCTCGGCTGCCCGTCCTCGACGGCCACCGCGCGGACCGCGCCGGCGGCCGGCAGCCCCAGCCGGTGGGCGGCCTGCAGCCGCGCGGCCTCCGGCGCGGACGCGTCGCACAGCAGCTCGACCAGCGCCGGGTCGTGCACGGGCGCGCGGCCGCGGGTGCGGTCCAGCACGTCGCGCGCGGCCGTCGCGGCCCGTTCCAGCACGATCGCCTCGACCGTTCCGGCCGGTCCGGGACGCTCCAGCCACAGCGCCGCGTCGCCGTCCGGCTCGACGGCGGCGCGGGGCCAGGCGGGGTCCGGCGGCGTCCCGGCGTCGTCGCGGTGCCCCGTCTCGGTGACCCGCACGCGCACCCGCCGCCGCGGATCGACCAGCCGCGCCGGGCATCCGGCCAGCACCGCGGCGCCCCGGACGATCGCCTCCAGGCCCGCGCGGGCCTGCGTCAGCCGGTCGAAGTAGGCGATCACCCGCACCGCCGCGCCCGCGTCCGGATCCAGCGCCGCGAGCCTGCCCGCCAGCTCCCTCACGCCGCCATCATGACACCGTGCGGGACGCCCTCACACCCCGTGCGGGCGCGGCGTCGCGTTCAGCCGTTCAGGACGCGGCGCAGCCAGCGCAGCCGGGCGTCGCGGGCCTCCCGCGAGACCGGGGCCTGCGGTGCGAAGCCGTCGAAGGCGTGGTAGCCGCCCGGCCACACGTGCAGCTCGGCCCGTCCGCCCGCCTGCCACAGCCGCACCGCGTAGGCCACGTCCTCGTCGCGGAACGACTCGGCCGAGCCGACGTCGATGAACGCGGGCGGCAGCCCCGACAGATCCACGGCCCGCGCCGGAGCGGCGTACGGGGACACGTCCGGGCCGCCGCGGGCGTCGCCGAGCAGCGCCGTCCAGCCCACGTGGTTGGCGGTGCGGTCCCAGATGTCCAGCCCCTCCATCTGCAGCACCGACGGGCTGTCGTTGCGGTCGTCCAGCATCGGGCACAGCAGCATCTGCGCCAGCAGCGGCGGGCCGCCGCGGTCGCGCGCCATCAGCGCCACCCCCGCCGACAGGCCGCCGCCCGCGCTGGCCCCGGCGACGATGATCCGCTCGGGGTCGACGCCCAGCTCGGCGGCGTGCTCGTGCGTCCACACCAGTCCCGCGTAGCAGTCCTCCACGGGCGCGGGGTGCGGATGCTCGGGCGCCAGCCGGTACTCCACCGAGACCACCGCCGTGCCCAGCTCCCTGGCCCACGGCAGGAGCATGTCCGGCAGGCCCGTCCGGTTGTCGCCCAGGATCATGCCGCCGCCGTGGATGTGGTAGATCGCCGGGTACGGCGCCTCCACTCCCACCGGACGGCAGATCAGCAGGGAGACGTCCGGGGCGCCGGGCGGCCCGGGCACGGCACGCTCCTCCACCTCGAACGCGCCGTCCAGCCGCAGGTCGTCGTCGGTGACCGGGGGGACCGTGCCGACGCGCCCCTGCCGCACCTCGGGGATGGACTCGAGCGTCGACAGGCGGGGCAGTTGCTCGCGCACCATGTCGAGCGCCGCGCTCAGTTCCGGGTCGAACGGCGGGGGCGGGCCCACCTGCGCCGGCGCGGGCTCCTGTGTAGCGGTCATCTGAGCCTCCTCGTCTCGGGGGGTGCCCCCATGGTCCGCCTCCGGACCGCGGACTTCGACCGCCAGCAGGCGGGCTCTTCCCGCCATCCGGCGGGTGCAGCCTAAGCTGCCACCAGATCCTGCGGAAGACCGCAGGTCAGCATGCGAGAGCGAGGTTTCGCGAATGCCCGGCGAGGAGACGCCGTCCCGGTTGCGCAGGCTGCGGCCCGACGAGCTGGACGCCGACCAGCGCGCCCTCTACGACGAGATCGTGTCCGGCCCGCGCGGCAAGGGGCCGAGGCTGTTCGCGCTGACGGACGACGCGGGCGGCCTGGAGGGCCCGTTCAACGCGATGCTGCTGAGTCCCGCCCTGGGACACGCCCTGCAGGCACTCGGCGCGGCCATCCGCTACCGGGGGGTGTTGCCGGACCGCCACCGGGAGATCGCGATCCTCGCCGTCGCCGCCGTCTGGGACAGCGCCTTCGAGCGCCACGCCCACGAGGCGGTCGGGCGCGCCGCCGGGCTCACCGACGACGAGTTGCGCGCCCTGCGCGACGGCGACCACGACGCGTTCACCGACGAACGCGAACGGCTCGTCGCCGACACCGCCCGCGCGCTCGCCGGCCGCGGCGACCTGGCCGACGAGGAGTTCACGCGGGCCCGCGACGTCCTCGGCGACGACGGCGTGTTCGAGCTGACCACACTCGTCGGCTACTACGCCACGCTCGCCCTCCAGTTGCGCGTCTTCCGCGTCGCCGCACCCCACGAGCCCGCCCCGCGGGAGTCCGCCGGGTAGGCGGGAGCCCGCCCGGTGTCCCGCCTGCGGCTCACCGCGGCGGGGCCGGAACCGCGACGACGCCCGCGCCGCCCGCGGCGCGGGCTCGCACGGCGCGGCCGCTCAGGCGCCGCCCCGCCCGCTGGGCGGGCGCCTCGATCCAGCGATGCGACGCCCAGCTCACCGCCACCAGCACCACGACGAAGACGACCAGGCCCGGCGTGTCCTGGCGGCCGCCCCTGCCCAGGAACTGGGCCGACACCATCAGCAGGATCGGATGCAGCAGGTACACCGAGAAGCTGGCGGTGCCCAGCCCGGTCGCCCAACGCGGGAACCGGCGCCGCCGCAGCAGCCACGCCGCGCCGAACGTGGCGGCCGCCAGCAGCAGCGAACTGCCCCAGACCCACTGGGCCTGCCATGCCTGGGCGCCCGTCGTGCCCAGGCGGGGGTTCCACGCCACGGCGGCCAGCGACGCCGCGAGGACGGCGCCCAGCGCCAGCGCGGTCGCCCGGCGCGGCACCTGGCCGTGCTCGGCCCGGTAGACGGCGGTGCCGGCGAACATGACCGCCAGCATCACCGCCCCCTCCCACGGCTCGACGCGCCCGTTGGCCGCGACCAGCGTGACGGCCAGCAGCCCGCCCAGCAGGCCGCCCGCCGTGCGCAGGCCGCGATGCTCCGACATCGCCGCCGCCACCGCGACCACCAGAACGGTCGCGGCCACGACGACCACGGGGCCGGTGCCCGCCGTGCGCGACAGCAGCGCCGTCGGCAGCAGCGCGCCCGCCGGCAGCGCGAGCAACGCCAAGCCCACGGCGACCGGCGCGGACCGGCGCTGCCCGCCCACCACCCACAGGGCGACGATCAGCAGGTAGAAGGCCATCTCGTACGACAGCGTCCACAGCACGTTGATCGCGTTGGGCACGGCCAGCAGGTCCTGCAGCATCGTCGCGTGCGCCAGGATCGCCGTCACCGGGTCGAACTCCTCCAGCCCCGCCCGCAGCCCCCGCACGTTCAGCAGGAACGGCAGCACCCCCAGCAGGCACGCCACGGCCAGCAGCGGGTACAGGCGGAAGGCCCGGCCGGTCCAGAACGCGCGCACGCTGCCGTGCCGCTCCAGCGAGGCGGGCACGATGTACCCGCTGACGAGGAAGAACACCAGCACGCCGTAGTGGCCGGGGTCCCACCGGCCTGCCAGCGACGCCTGCAGGTCCGGCACGAAGACGTAACTGGCGTGGTGCAGCGCCACCAGCATCGCCGCCCAGCCCCGCAGCGCGTCCAGCCAGCCCAGTCGGGCATCAGAGGACGAGACGGGCGAAGGAGGGGACACTCCGACAGACTAGTAGGAACGCCGCATCGGTTCAGGTGCTCAGGTCGATCAGGAGCTGCTTGACTTCGGTGGCGTGATACCGCTCCCGGGCCGCCGACGGATCGGAGCAGATCAGCACGGGGCCGTCCGCGGGATCGGCGGGCAGCCGCCCGTGGCTGCCGCGCACCAGGTTCCCGTGCAGCGGGACGACGTTCATCAGGTAGCGCATGCCGAGCTTCTTGCGGGCCAGGGCGAGCCCGGCGCGCAGCCGCACCGTGCGGTCGTCGGGGTCCATGAACAGTTCGGCGGGGTCGTAGCCGGGCTTGCGGTGGATCTCGACGAGCTTGGCGAAGTCGGGGGCGCGGGCGTCGTCCAGCCAGTAGTAGTAGGCGAACCACGCGTCGGGCTCGGCGATCGCGACCAGTTCCCCGGAGCGTTCGTGGTCCAGCCCCGCCTCGGCCTTGCCCGCCTCGTCGAGCACCCGCTCCACACCGTCCAGGTCGTCGAGCAGCGCCCGGACGCGGGACGTGTCGGACGGGTCGCGGACGTACACGTGCGCGATCTGGTGGTCGGCCACGGCGAACGCGCGGGACGTCCACGGGTCCAGGTACTCCATGCCGTCCTGGGTGTGGACGTTCAGCAGCCCGGCCCGGCGCAGCGCACGATTGATCTCCACCGGACGCGACACGGACGTGATGCCGTACTCCGACAACGCCACCGTCGTCGCGCCCCGAGCGCGCGCGGCGGCCAGCAACGGGCCCAGCAGTTCGTCCAGGGCGGCCGCGGCCCGTGCGGCGCGCGGGTCGTCCGGCCCGTACCGTTGCAGGTCGTAGTCCAGGTGCGGCAGGTAGACCAGGGTCAGGTCGGGGCGTTCCTCCTCCAGCAGCATCCGGGCGGCCCGGCAGATCCATTGCGACGACGGCAGCCCGGCACGCGGCCCCCAGTAGGTGAACAACGGGAAGTCGCCCAGGCGCGAGGTGAGACGGTCGTGCAGCGACGGCGGGTGGGTGTAGCAGTCGGGTTCCTTGCGTCCGTCGGCGTAGTAGATGGGACGGGGCGTGACGGTCCAGTCGACGTCGGCGCCCATGGCGTACCACCAGCACACGTTGGCGACGGTGTAGCCGGGGTGGCGTTCGCGTAGGGCGTGCCACACCTTCTCCCCGCCGACGAGCGCGTTGTGCTGCCGCCACAGGAACACCTCGCCCAGGTCGCGGAAGTACCAGCCGTTGGCGACCACCCCGTGTCCGCTGGGCATCTCCCCGGTGAGGAAGGTCGACTGCACCGAGCACGTCACGGCGGGCAGCACGGTGCCCAGCTCGGCCTGGAAGCCGTCGGCGGCGAGCTTGGACAGGTTGGGCATGTGCGGCAGCAGCCGCGGGGTCAGCCCCACGACGTCGAGCACCACGAGCGGCGTGGTCATGCGTCCTCCTCGATGAGGCCGAGCCGGACCAGTTCGGCGCGCGTCCAGTCGAGCTCGGCGGCGATGCCGTCGGCCAGGTCGGGACGGCCGCCCGGCAGCACCGTCCAGGTGTAGGTCTCCACCTCGACGTGGTCGGTGCGCGCCGCCGGTCCGCCCAGCAGGACGTCCAGGGCGGCGCGCAGGTCGGCGCGGGTACCGGCGAGCGGGGCGGGTGGATCGGCGTGCAGCGGAAGGTGGAAGTGGACGCGCCACGGCCCGTCGGCCGGGAGGCCGCCGGCGAGAGCGTCCGGGAGGTCGTCGACCCGGTGGACGCCCTCGGCCGTGTGCGCGCGCGTCTGGTGCAGGTAGCGCGGTTCGGCGAACGTTTCGAGCTCCCGCCGCGCGGCCGACGGATCGGAGGCGTGCAGCGCGGCCGACGCCTGTGTCTTCACCACCGGCAGCCCCGCCGCGTCCAGACGGGCCAGCGCCTCGCCCGGTTCCTCGAACTCGACCGCCAGGTGGCAGGTGTCCAGGCAGACGCCCACCCGCGAGGTGTCGACGCCGGTGAGGAGGCGGGCGGCGTCGGCCGTGGTCTCCACCACGCATCCCGGTTCCGGCTCCAGGCCGACCCGTATGGTCCGGCCGGTACGCCTCTCCAGGTCGGCGAGCCCGGCGGACAGCGCGTCGAGGTGGCGGCGCGCCCGGTCGTGCCGTTCGCCGTCCCACCACGGGGCCCAGCCCAGCGGGAGCGTCGAGACGCTGCCGCGGGCGACGTCGTCGGGGAGCAACGCGGCGAGCACCGTGGCGAGGTCGAGCGTGTAGGCGAGCCGGTCGGGGTCGCCCCAGTCGGGCAGGTACACATCGGTCTTGACGACGTCCTTGCCGAAACCCGCGTAGGGGAACCCGTTGAGCGTCACCACCTCCAGGCCGCCTGCGGCCAAGGCGGCGCGCAGCTTGTCCAGCGCACCGGGATCGGCGACGAGGGTCGCGGCCACGGGGCGGGGCAGCCACAGCCCCACCGACAACCGTGGCACGCCCAGGCGACGCCGTACCGGTATGGCGTACCGGTGCAGCCTGTCGAGGACGCCGGGGAAGTCGTCGGCCGGATGGACGTTGGCGCAGTAGGCGAGATGGACCAGGGTGCCGTCGCGATGGCGCAACCGCATGATGTGCGTCCTCCGCGGGTTCAGGCGGGCGTGCCGCGCAGCACCGAGTTGCCCTCGAACAGCGTCCCGGCTTCGGCGGGCTCGTCCAGCGCCAGCCGTCCGCTCTGCCCGTAGAACTCCACGGGGTTGCGCCACAGCACGCGGTCCACGTCGTCGTCGGTGAACCCGGCGGCGAGCATCGCCTCACCCGTGCGCCGCGTCTTGAGCGGGTCGCTGCGGCCCCAGTCGGCCGCGGAGTTCACCAGCATCCGCTCGGTGCCGTACTCGCGCAGGATCGCCACCATGCGGTCCTCGTCCATCTTGGTGTCGGGGTAGATGGAGAAACCCATCCAGCACCCGGCGTCGGCCACCGGCCTCACGGTGACCTCGTTGAGATGGTCGATGACGACGCGTTCCGGGGGCAGCCCCGACTCGCGCACCACGTCCAGCGACCGGCGCGTGCCCTCCGCCTTGTCGCGGTGCGGGGTGTGCACCAGCACGGGCAGGTCGTGCTCGACGGCGAGGGCGAGCTGCCGGGCGAACACCTCGTCCTCCTCCGGGGTCATCGAGTCGTAGCCGACCTCGCCCACCGCGACCACCCCGTCCTTCTCCAGGTAGCGGGGGAGCAGGTCCAGGACGGGACGGCAGCGCGGATCGTTGGCCTCCTTGGGGTTCAGCGCCATCGTGCAGTGGTGCCGTATGCCGAACTGCGCGGCGCGGAACGGCTCCCAGCCCACCAGTCCGTCGAAGTAGTCGACGAACGTGCCGACCGAGGTGCGCGGCTGGCCGAGCCAGAACGCGGGCTCCACCAGCGCGCGCACACCGGCCTCGTACATCCGCTCGTAGTCGTCGGTGGTGCGCGAGGTCATGTGGATGTGCGGGTCGAAGATTCTCACCGGACCTCCAGGAAACGGGCCACGTCAGCGGGGACGTCGCGGCCTGCGGCGGTGCGCTCGCGCGCGTAGTCGGTCATCATCCGGGTCAGCTCGGCGTCGGCGCGGTCGTCCAGACCGGCCACCACGGACAGCGGCACGCCGATGAACACGCACTTCAGCACGGCCTGCCGCCATGCCGGGGCGGGCAGCCGCTCGGCCGCGTACGGGCCGAGGGCGGCGGCCACCAGGCGGGTGTCGTTGGTGCGCAGCGCGTCGTGCAGCAGCGGCAGCGCCGCCTCGCCCACCTCCGCGCCGAGCGCGTCCAGCGACCGCAGCACGGCCCGCCGCTCGTGCGCGTCGCCGTGCCGGTACAGGTCGTCGAGCCGCGCCGCGAGCGCGTCGCCGGTGCAGGGCAGCTCCAGCAACATCACCACGCGCGCCGCGTCGTCGACTGACCAGGGTTCGGGGGTCGTCGTCCGAGTGGGCAGGGGCCCGCGGCCGCAGCGGCGGCCGGCGGCGGGGAGCAGCACGGCGGCGGCGTCGGCGTCGCCGCCGATGCGCTCGCGGGCGGCGGCGAGCCAGGCGGACGCGTCGGCGTCCAGCACCGGTGCCAGTGCCGCCGTCAGCTCGTCGCGCAGGGCCTCCCGCGTCATGAGACCTCCCTGAGGAACTCCAGCGAGCGGCGGGCGGCCCCGGGGGCGTCGTGGCCGTGGCGGGGGAGCTCCACCGAGACCAGCCCCGTGTAGCCCGTCTCGTCCAGCGCCTTCATCACCGGCGGGAAGTCGATCTCCCCGGCGCCGAACTCCAGGTGCTCGTGCACGCCCCGCCGCATGTCCTCGATCTGCACGCCCGCCAGCCGCGGCCCGGCCCGGCGGACGCAGTCGGGCACCGGCTCGGGCTCCAGGCACCGGCAGTGCCCGATGTCGAGCATGATCCCGAAGCGCGGCGGGGCGCCGAGCCCGGCGGCGAGCCGCTCGTATCCGCCGATGGTGTCGACGAACATGCCGGGCTCCGGCTCGAACGCCAGCGTCACGTCCCGCTCGTCGGCCAGGCGCAGCACCTGCTCGCAGCCCCGCGTCAGCCGGTCCCACAGCACGTCCGGCGGGTCGGATCCGAGGGCCGTGCCGCTCCAGAACGACATCGCCTGCGCGCCGAGGTCGGCGGCGACGCGCACGGCCCGCAGCAGCAGGTCGACGCGGCGGTCCGCGCCGTCCTCCGACAGCAGCGTCGGCTGGTGCTTGCGCCACGGGTCCAGCAGGTACCGCGCGCCCGTCTCGACCACCACCGACAGGCCCAGCTCGTCCAGGCGGGCGGCGACGCGGTCGACCGCGCGCGGCAGGTCGGGAGCGAACGGGTCCAGATGCCGCACGTCGAGGGTGAGCGCGACGCCGTCGTAGCCCAGGCCCGCCAGCACCGCCAGCGCGTCGTCGAGCCGATGGTCGGAGAATCCGTTGGTGCCGTAGCCGAACCGCAGCGTCATGTCGGCGAGACCTTTCGTGCCAGGCGCCGGGCCAGGGGGTGGGCGGGGACGAGCGCCAGCCCCGCCACCGGATGCCCGCGCGCGGCGGTCAGCGCGGCCTGCAACGGGATCAGCCCGAGGACGCCCGCGCCGACCGCCCGCCGGATGCGCTCGGCGCTCGGCTCCCGCACCGCCGCCGCCTGCGCGCCGCCGACCGTGGCGGTGTACGCGCCGAGC
>NZ_BAAAZG010000049.1:9985-11309 GCF_039536785.1 Actinomadura miaoliensis | reverse complement strand
CCGCCGCGGCGGCGAGCAGGCCGCAGGCGACGGCCAGCGCTGGACGGAACCTCATCGACATGACCTTCCTCGGATGAACAGGGTGCGGACGGGTCCCGGCCCCTGGGAGCGCTCCCACACGGCGCCGAAGGTATCCGGCCCCGTACGGACCCGGAAGACGGTCTTTCACATCTCTCACAGATATTTCGGGGGACGCGGCAACCTTTCGCGTCCGCCCCGGCGACTTCCAGGTGGAACGACGAGCCGGGGACTCCGCCCAACACTCCCGGCGTTCCGTCTGCCCGCCCCGCCGGCCCCTGGGGCGGGCAGTTCAGCTTCTAGGGTGCTGACCCATGCGGCATCTCGGAGACTTCGGCGGGCTGGTGGAGCTGGCGGGACGCCGGCGTCCGCTGTGGCCCGGCCCCGACGCGTCCCTGCGCGCCCGCCTGGACGAGTCGCTGGGCATGCCCCCGTACGGCGAGGACGTCGGCGTGCGCACCGAACGCGTCTGGTCGGCCGGCGGGATCGACGGCGAGGAGCTGTCGTGGTCGCCCGGCTTCGGGCCGCGCACCCGTGCCTGGGTGCTGCGCCCGGCCGGCGCCGGACGGCCGCTGCCGGGCGTGCTGGCGCTGCACTGCCACGCCGGGATGAAGTACTGGGGCAAGGAGAAGATCGCCGATGGCCCGTCCCGCGAGGTGCCGCCCGAGATACGCGCGCTGCGCGAGGAGATCTACGGCGGCCGGGCGTTCGCGGTGGAACTGGCGCGGCGCGGTTTCGCGGTGCTGTGCCATGACGTGTTCCTGTGGGGCAGCCGCCGCTTCCCGCTGGAGACGATGCCCGAACGCGTCCGCGTCCTCGCCGACGACCTGCGCGAACTGGCCGAACGACGCGGCGGGTCCATGACCGGGCGGCGGCACTACGACACCGCCGCGCGCCATCACGAGCCGGTCGTCGCCAAGTACTGCAACCTGCTGGGCACGTCCCTGCTCGGCCTGGTCGCCCGCGAGGACCTCATCGCGGCGCGCGTGCTGGCCGGGCTGCCGGGCGTACGGGCGGACGCGCTGGGCTGCGTCGGCCTGTCGGGCGGCGGCCTGCGCGCGGGGATGCTGCACGCGCTGTGCCCGCAGGTGCGGGCGTCGGTGGTGGTGGCGATGATGGCCTCCCTCCCGCACATGCTGGGCGAGCACGTGGACGCCCATTCGTGGGTGTCGTGGCCGCCCGGCCTGGCGGCGGTGGGCGACTGGCCCGACATCGTGGCGCTCGGCGCCCCGTCCCCTCTGCTGGTGCTGTACGGGGAGCGCGACCCGCTGTTCCCTCCGGCGGGCATGCGGCACGCGGACGCCCG
>NZ_BAAAZG010000049.1:0-9941 GCF_039536785.1 Actinomadura miaoliensis | reverse complement strand
CAGCCGGGCGTCCGGACGCCTACACCGGGACGTTCCACCCGGTGGGGCACGCCTTCGACGCGGTGATGCAGGAGCAGGCGTTCGGGTGGCTGTCGTCGACGCTCTCTCCCGCCTCGGGCCGTTGACGCGACCGTGGGGCCTCAGTTGCCCTTGCGTTCGCGGAACTCGGCCTCGGCCTCGGTGAACTTCTTGGCCAGCTCGTCCAGGAACGCCTGCGGCGTGAGCTGCCCGAGCAGCACCTTCTGGAACTGCGGCTCGGCCTCGGCCTTGGTCATGGCGTTGAACTCGGGCAGGTGGTACGGCAGCTGGACGATCTTGGTCTTGGGGTCGTTGGTCGCCCTGATCGCGTTCTCCAGGGTGGGGTTCTCCTTGATCCACGGCTCGGCCGCCGCGTCGGTGTTGGCCGGGATCTGCCCCTGCTGCCGGCTCCAGTAGGACGTCATCTCCTTGGAGGAGACGAACTCGGCGAACTTCCAGGCGGCGTCCTTGTGCTTGCTGGACTTGAACACCGCCGTCCCGCCGATCGGGTTGGAGATCACCACGCGGGTGCCGTCGGGCAGCGCGGGGATCGGCACGCCGGCGAACCTGCCCTCGCCCAGCGCCTTCTTGTGGTCGCCGTAGGAGCCGAGGTTGTGCTGCATCATGCCGATCGTGCCGCCGTCGAACTGGGCGGTCATCTTGATGTAGTCGTTGTTGACGTCGGCGCTCGGGGTGTTCTTCTTGTAGAGCGCGACGGTCTTCTGCAGCGCGGCGACGTTGCGCGGGTCGTTGAGGGTGGCCTTGCCCTGCGCGTCGAAGATCTGGGTGATGCCGGACTGGGCGTACATGAACTCCAGCACCTGCGCGATCGACCCGGCGCCGCCGCGGATGGTGTAGCCGTAGCGGTTGTCGCCGGCGTCGGTGAGCCGCTCGGCCGCGGTGTAGAAGTCGTCCCAGGTCTCCGGCGGCTTGAGGCCCTTGTCCTTGAACCAGTCGGGCCGGTACCACAGCACGCCCATGTTGGCGTTGCTGGGCAGCTCGTACAGCTTGCCGTCCGGCCCGGCCTGCTTGGTGAGCTGCAGGAAGGTGTTGTTGATCTTCCCGTTGAGCGGGCTCTTGGCCAGGCGCTCGTCCAGCGGTTCCAGGGCGCCCTGGCCCGCCACCCCGGCCAGCAGCGCGGTGGTCATGCCGCCCGCGTCCGGCAGCCCGCCGGTGGCGATGGCGGTGTCGAGCTTCTGCTGCACCTGGGCGATGGGGATGCCGACGTACTTGACCTTGATCGTGGGGTTGCGCTTCTCGAACTCGGCGATGGTGTGGTTCCACCGGGGGTTGTTGGCGGCGCTGGCGTTGGTGTCCCAGTAGGTGATCGTGGTGGTGCCGCCGGACGACCCGGAGTCGCCGCCGCCGCATGCGCCGAGCGCCAGCGCGCCGCCCGCGACGATCGCGGTGGCCGCCAGCGGCACTCTCGCCAGGGGGGTCCTCCGCCCCGGTTCGGGACCGCGTCGCGTCATCGTCGTTCCTGCCCTTCTCGTCTGGGGTGGGGTCGTCATGGGTGCTCCTCTCCGTCGACGTGGAAGCCCCCGAAGTCGGCGTGACCGGCGGCCGGGCCCGCGCCGGGCGGGGCGGCCGCGAAGAGGCCGAGGGTGGCGCCGACCCAGCGCGCCCCGGTCGCGGTGAACGGGTCGCCGAACCGCCGCGGCCCGGCCCTGTTCTCGCGCGGGGACGACCCCCCGCGACCCCCCGGTTCGCCGGAGGCGTCGGCGGTGAAGCGGCACTCGGCTCCGGCGCCGACGTGCACGGCCAGCCGGACCGGACGCCCAGGGTCGAGCAGCGGGCGCCGCGTGGCCGCGTCCTTCTCCGCGCCGTCCGGGTGGGCGACGCGGTACACCAGGTCGACGCCCGTGGCGGTGCGTTCCAGGCCGATCCAGGCGTAGGCGTCGCCGAGCACCGCCAGGCCCGCGCGGGAGCCCGGCTCGCCGCCGGTCAGGGTGAGGTCGGTGGTGGCGGTGAAGGTCTCGGCGGGCAGCCGCTGGCCGAGCACGTTGGGCAGGCGGCGCAGGTCGCCGGCGTCGGCGTGGCGCACGCAGGCCAGGCGGAGCCCGCCGCCGGGCGCCCGCCCGGTCCACGCCGGGTCGGGGACGCCCTGCCAGGTCCACTGCGGGCCGAAGCGCCCGCCGGTGAAGTCGTCGCTTGAGGCGGGGGCCGCGGGCGGCTCGCCCGTCACGGGTTTGCGGTGACGCGCGACGGGCGTGCCGTGCGCGCCGAGCACGGGCCAGCCGTCCTCTTCCCGCCAGCGCATGGGTTGCAGGTGGACGACGCGGCCGTAGGCGCCCCGGTCCTGGAAGTGCAGGAACCAGTGCCCGCCGCCGGCGGCGTCCACCCAGGCGCCCTGGTGCGGGCCGTTGACGTCGCTGTCGCCCTGCTCCAGGACGACGCGGTGCTCGTACGGGCCGAACACGCCGGGCGCGCGGAAGGCGTACTGCCGGCCGGTGGCCACTCCCCCGGCGGGCGCGAAGATCCAGTAGTGGCCGCCGTGCCGGTACAGCTTGGGGCCCTCCAGGGTGCGGCAGCCGGGGATCGCGTCGCCGTCCACGACGACCGTGCCGTCGTCCAGCAGGCGCGTGGCGTCCGGGCTCATCCGGTGCAGGGTGAGCCGGTTGTTGAAACCGGCGCGGCTCTTGGCCCAGGCGTGCACGAGGTAGGCCGAGCCGTCCTCGTCCCACAGCGGGCAGGGGTCGATGAGGCCGCGTCCGGGCTTGAGCAGGCGCGGCCTCGTCCACGGCCCGGCGGGGTCGTCGGCGGTGACGACATGGATGCCGTGGTCGGGGTCCGGGTAGAAGATCCAGAACCGGCCCGCGTGGTGGCGCAGCGCCGGCGCCCATACGCCGCAGCCCCAGCGCGGCGCCGCGTACGCCTCGGCCGGTTCGGGTTCGGGCAGCGCGTGCCCGGTGATCGTCCAGTTGACCAGGTCGCGGGAGTGCAGCACGGGCAGGCCCGGCACGCGGTGGAAGCTGGAGGCGGTCAGGTAGTAGTCGCGGCCGACGCGGATGGCGTCGGGGTCGGACCAGTCGGCGTTCAGCACCGGGTTGCGGTACGTGCCGTCGCCCAGGTCGGCGGTCCACGGCAGCGGGGTCAGGGAGCCGGGCACAGGGCCTCCCGCAGCTTGTCGATCTCGGCGGCCGGCAGGTGCCCGTCGGCGACGACCGTCACGACGCGCCGGGTCACGCGGCCGCCCGGGGGCACGTCGAGGGAGCGCTCCCAGGCCAGCGAGGAGCCCACCCCCGGGTACTCCCCGACCCGCACGAACCACGGGTCGGCGGCGGTGGCGGCGTCGGCGGGGACGAAGGCGAGCGTCCACGCGCGGCCGTCGGGTGCGGTGCCGGTCATCGCCAGCCAGCCGGTGCGGGCGCCGTGCACGGCCCGCTCGCCCTCGGCGTGCGGCGTGCGCACCCGGATTCCGGTGGACGTGCCGGGCGCCCGCCAGAAGAACCCGCCGTATCCGGCGCCGGGCCGTCCGTTGGTGGCGGGGCTGCCGATCCGCAGCGGCTCGCGGGTGACGTTGGTGAGCGTGAACGCCACGTCCAGCGCCCAGTGGTCGCCCGCCGCGACCGCGCGCACGTCCCGCCGTTCGCGCAGGGCCGTCTCGCCGTCGGCGCCGATCCAGGCGAGGGTCTCGGTGAAGGCGCCGGCGGCGCGGCCGGTCCAGCTCAGGTGCCTCTGCACGCCGTGGTCGTCCAGCCAGGTGGGGCCCTGGTCGCGGACGAACGTGCGGCCGCCCCAGAAGTTGCGTCCGCCCACGTCGGGCACGGCGATGCTGACGCCGAGGTGGTGCCGGTGGTCGGCGGGCATCAGCTCGGTGACCTCGGTTCCGGCGAACGTGCGCACCGGGTGGAAGTACGGGCGGGGCGAGAGGGTGGCCTCCAGGTCCGGCCGCGTCACGTACTCGGCGACCGTGCGTCCCGCGCAGGCCAGCTCCACCGGCGCGGCGGTCATCCCGCCACCTCCTCGCGCACGGCCCACGCCGCGTCCAGTTCCGAGAACAGGGCGAGTCGTTCGGCGCTGGCCGCCACCAGCGCCTCGATGCCGGGCAGCTCCCGGTGCCGCACCCCGTCCACATCGCTGACGCGCTGCCGCCCGTCGGGGATGGGCAGCGGGTCCGGCGCGGTGCGCACGGCGTCCAGCACGCGCATGAACGCGGCGGTGCGTTCCGGCGGGACGAGCAGCCCGGCGTCGCCGCGCACGTGGGCGAGCAGGTTGTCCAGCAGGTCGGTGCGCGGGTGGACGGAGACCAGCGGGTCGCGGCCGGGCCGTTCCAGGCGCACCTCGTCGCGGGTGTAGGTGAGGACGACGCGCCCCTCCTCGCCGTGCACGATCAGGTACGGCTCGTTGCGCCTGGGGGCGCACAACGTCACCGCGACCGTGACGACCGTGCCGTGCGACGTGCGCAACCGCAGGCAGGACGTGTCGTCGCTCTCGATCGGGAAGGCGTGGAACAGCTCCAGCTCGACGTCGGCGACGTCGTCCGGGCCCTCGGCGCCGTCCACGGCCAGGGCGGTGGCCAGGGCGTGCGCGAACGGGTTGGTCAGCGCGCCGTCGACGACGTCGGTGCCGTCGACGCGCCGCCGCCCGGCCCAGGGGGCGCGGGCGAAGTAGGCGGACGTGCGCTGCCACGCCCCGGCGGCGCCGATCCCCCGCACCCGGCCGATCGCCCCGTCGGCGATCAGGGCGCGCACCGCGGGGATCGCCTCGGACCCCAGGCTCTGGAAGCCGATCTGGCAGGCGCGTCCGGCGTCCCGCACCCCGGCGGCGATGCGTTCGAAGTCGGCGTAGGTGGCGGCGGGCGGCTTCTCCAGCAGGACGTGCGCGCCGCGCGCCACCGCCGCCAGCGTCAGGTCGGCGTGGGTGGGGATGGGCGTGGCGACGATGACGATCTCGGCGCCGGTGCGGTCGATCAGCCCGGGCAGGTCGGGCGACTGCTCCGGCGCCGGGTCGAACCCGGTGAGCGACGCCTCGTCCACCGGCCGCAGGTCGCAGACGCCCGCCAGCCGGACGGTTCCGCTGGCGGCCGCCCGGCGCAGGTTGTCCAGGTGCCGGCGTCCGTGCCCGTGGGCGCCGGCGAGGATGACGCCCGTCATGAGACGCGGCCCGCTCCGGCCCTGGCGCGCACCAGGCCCGGGACGGCGGGGGCGGGGTCGATGCGCCCGTGCAGGGTGGGCGTCCAGCCGACGTCGCCCGACAGGTCGGGGTCGTTGGCGGCGTTGAAGGCGGCCAGGGCGTCGACGGGGCGGTGCCCCACGTAGGTGCCCTCGGCGTGGATCGCGGTCCCGCCCCAGTTGTAGATGATCTTCTCGGCGGGGGTGCCGGCGCTGAAGTGGTTGTTCTGCGCGTAGATCGCCGACTCCCTGCCCGCGCCCCACGCGTACAGGGACCGCGGCGACCACACGTAGGAGTTGTTGTAGACGTGCACCCGCCCGTACCGCACGCGCGGCACCCGCTGGATCAGCCCGCGGAACTCGTTGTGGTGCAGGGTGACGCGCAGCCTGCCGCGGTCGCCGGTGGCGCCGTCGCTGTTGCCCCACAGCAGCGACTTGTCGTGGTCGGCGAACTTCGACCAGGAGACGGTCACCAGGTCGCTGCCGTTCACCACGTCGAGCAGGCCGTCGTGGTGCAGCCACACCTTGCCGAAGTACGCGGGCTCGGCCGAGTCGGGACGGTCGCCGTCGCCGAGCGTGACGTGGTCGACCCACACGTGCCGGGAGCCGGAGACGGTGATGTTGTCGAACTCGGTCTTCCAGTCCTCCCCCGACCAGCCGGGGAAGCAGTCGTAGGCGTCCTGCGCGTCCAGGTTGCGGATGATGACGTTCTCGGCGTTCTGCACCATCAGGTTGATGCCGGTCAGCCGCGCGCCCCTGCCGGCGCCGACGAGCGTGGTGTTGGAGCCGACGCGGACGATCACGTCCTGGCGCTGGTTGGCGTTGGAGCGTTTGCGGGCCTCCTCGAGCGGCCCGGACGCGGGGCTGCTCCAGTGCGCCGGGTCGTAGGCCCGCAGGTAGGCGTCGAGGCTGTACTCGGGGTCGGCGTAGGCGGCGCAGTCGTCGCCGCCCTTGAGGTGGCCCCGCACGTACACGATCTTGGGGGTGTCGCCGGCGACGGCGGCGGCCAGTTCCTCCCGGGTGCGGACGGTGACGACGTTCGCGGGGGCGGCCGCGGCGCCGCCGGTGGTGCCGCCCTCGGCTGCCGCCCATCCGTCGTCCGGCGCGAGCGTCTGGCGGCCCAGGTCGGTGCGGTGCCCGCCGCCCTGGGAGACGGCGGCATGGGGCACGGCGGCGTGGGCGGCCGGCGCGGTGAGGACGCCGCCGAGGGCGAGGGCGGACGTGACGACCGTCGCGGTGAGCTTCACGAGTTTCCTCCGTCGTCGTCGAGCCGGGTGCTTTTCAGCAGGTCCACGTCGAAGCGCAGCCCGAGTCCGGGTCCGTCGCCGGGACGCAGCAGGCCGTCGTCCCCGATCCGCACGGGCGGCGGGGCGGCGGTGTCGAGCAGGCCGAGGGCGGCGAACGAGGCGTCCTCCACGTCCTCGACCATCGCGGGCAGCGGCAGGCAGCACGCCAGCTGCCCGGACAGCTCGGGCAGCAGGTGCGGGTGGACGGGCACGTTGAACGCGCGGGCCAGGTCGACGATGCGCAGGAACGGGGTGACGCCGCCGACGCGCACCACGTTGGGCTGCAGGATGTCGCAGGCGCCCGCGGTGAGCAGGTCGCGGAACTGCCAGGGGGTGTGGGTGTTCTCGCCGAGCGCGATCGGCACGCCGGGGGCGCCCTCCCGCAGCCGCGCGTACGCCTGCACGTCGTCGGCGGGCAGCGGCTCCTCGATCCAGTACGGGTCGTGGGGGCGGAACGCCTCGATGGCGTGCAGCGCGCGGGGCAGGTCCCACAGCTGGTTGGCGTCCAGCATGAGCCGCACGCCGGGGCCGATGACGCGGCGGACGGCGGCGACGCGGGCGACGTCCTCGTCCAGGTCCGCCAGCCCGACCTTGATCTTCACGGCGGTCAGGCCCCGCTCGACCCAGCGCCGGGCCTGGTCGACCAGCTCGTCCACGCCGTAGTGGCGGTTGACGCCGCTGCCGTAGACGGGGACGGCGTCGCGGCGGCGGCCGATCGACTCGACCAGGCCGGCCGGGGCGCGCAGGTCCCACAGCGCCAGGTCGACGGCGGCCAGCGCGATCGTGGTGAGCCCGCCGCGCCCGGCCTCGTGCAGGTGCCACCACAGCCGGTCGTAGGCGACGGCCGGATGGGCGGGCAGGCCGATCGCGGCGTCGCGGATGTCGGACTCCAGCAGGGTGTGCGCGGCGCGCCCGCCGACGTTGGGCGCCCAGCTGAACCCGGTGCCGGCCCGCCCGTCGTCGGTGATGACGCGGGTGACGACCAGGTGGATGTGCGTGGTGTTCGGTCCCCACGGCCGCACCAGCGGGACCCGGTGGACGCTGCTGCGCACCTCGGCGATGACGCTCATGACGCCGCCTCCACCAGCGCGAGCCCGGTCTTGACCAGGCGGGACAGCTCGTCCAGGTGCTCGGGCGCGGGCTCGGCCAGCGGCGGGCGCACCGCGCCGGCGTCCAGGCCGCGCAGCCGCACCCCCGCCTTGACCAGCGACACCGCGTATCCGGGGACGCGGCTGCGCAGCTCCACCAGCGGCGCGTAGAACTCGGCGAGCAGCCGTTCGGCCAGCCCGGGGTCGTCGCGCTGGGCGCGGTGGTAGGCAGCGACGATCACCGGGATCCCGGCGGCCCGCGCGACCGTCTCGACGTAGGCGCGCAGGCCCTGCCGCGGCCCCTGGGCCAGGTACGGCGGCATGAGCAGCAGCCCGTCGGCGCCGGCCGCCGCCGCGCCCCGGGCCTGGTCGAGGGCGGCGCCGAGCGGTCCGCCCGCCCCGGCGACCACCGGGACGTCTCCGCCGGCGACCCGCACCGCCGTCCGCACCGCGCGGTCGTGCTCGGCGGCCGACAGCGACGGGAACTCGCCCGTCCCGCACGCGACGAACACCCCGCCCGGCCCGTGGGCGAGCCCGGCGCGCAGATGCTCGGCGAGCACGGCCTCGTCCAGCGCGCCGTCCGCGCCGAACGGCGTCACCGGGAAGAACAGCACTCCGTCCAGCCGCATGGTCATACCTCCGTGGACAGTTCGGTGCGCCAGCTGCGCTTGGGCCGCCAGCCGAGCAGCGCCTCGGCCTTGGCGGAGGAGAACGCCGGGGCGGTGCCGTCCAGGGCCGCGCAGTGCGGCGCCGTGGCGGGCAGGTGGCGGGGCAGCAGCTCGGCCAGCGGTTCGCGGGCCAGCGCGTCGGCCGCCCCGGCGAAGAACACCTCGCCGTTGCGCAGCGCGGGCAGCCCGTCGAGCAGGCACCGGACGAACTCGGCGGCGTCCCGCGCGTCGATGTAGTTGAACAGCGACGTCCCGCCCAGGTCGGGGCGGTCGAGACGTTCGCCGATGCGGTGGCCGCTCTGCGTCGGCGCGCCGTGCCACTCCTCGGGCGCCACGACGAAGCACGGCCGCAGCGCCGCGTACCGGACGCGGTCGCCGTGGGCGGCGGCGAACATCCGCATGGTGTGCTCGGCGGCCAGCTTGGACAGGCTGTAGGCGTTCCACGGCGCCACCGGGTGGTCCTCGTCGAGCGGCAGGTACGACGGCGCCCAGCCGTGCGGGGCGCCGTACCCGATGACGGTGGGACTGCTGGCCACCACGACGCGTTCCACGCCGCCGCAGTGCGCCGCCGCCTCGCACACGTTGAACGCCAGCTGCGTGTTGACCCGGTAGGTGTAGGCGTCGGTGCGGCTGAACGGCGTGGCGATCGCGGCCAGGTGCACCACCGCCCGGGGCCGGAACCGCGCCATCGCCTCGAACGCCTCACCGAGGTCGGTGAGGTCGGCGGGCAGGACGGCGGCCGCGGCGGCCGGTGTGCCGGGCGCGGGGTCCACGCCGAACACCTCGTGCCCCGCCTCGGCCAGCGCCGTCACGACGCTGCGTCCCAGCCGCCCGGCGCTGCCGGTGACCAGGATCCGCGTCCCCGGCTCCAACGCGCTCCCGGCGATCGTCGCCGTCACCTTGTCGCTCATCCCTGCCCCCCGCTCGCTCATCCCTTCACCGCGCCCGCGCTCAGGCCCTGGACGAGGTAGCGCTGGATGACCGCGAACACCAGCACGACGGGCAGGGCGGCCACCACGCCGCCGGCGGCCAGGGCGCCGAAGTCGGCGCCGTACTCGCCGATCATGTAGTTGAGGCCGACGGGGACCGTGTACTTCTCCTGCTGGCTGAGGAACATCAGCGCGAACAGGAAGTTGTTCCAGGAGTGGATGAAGGCGAACGAGCCGACCGCCACCAGGCCGGGCCGCAGCAGCGGCAGCACCACGGTGAAGAAGCCGCGCAGCCGTGAGCAGCCGTCCACCCAGGCGGCCTCCTCCAGCTCCACCGGCACGTTCCTGACGAACCCGCTGATCAGGATGAGCGACAGCGGCAGCTGGAACACCGTCTCGGCGATCACCAGGCTCCACAGCGAGTTGACCAGCCGCAGTTCCCGGAAGATCTCGAACAGCGGGATCAGCATCATGGCGCCGGGGATGAACTGGGTGCACAGCATGGCGACCATGAACAGCGTCTTGCCGCGGAACCGGTAGCGGGCCAGCGCGTACCCGCCCGCCAGCGCGATCACCGTCGTGGTGAGCAGCGCGACCACGCCGACCTTGAGGCTGTTCTGGAAGTAGACGCCGAACCCGACGCTGTTCCACACGGTGGTGAAGTGCTCGAACGTCAGCGGCCAGGGCAGGAAGCCGGTCCTGCCCGCCGGGCGGAAGGCGTACAGCAGCATCCAGTAGAACGGGACGAGCGTGAACGCCAGATACAGCCCGAGCGGGACGTAGATCTCCCACTTGCGCGGGCCGCCCGCGCCGCCGCGCCGCTCGCGCCCGGCCGACA
>NZ_BAAAZG010000048.1:0-84746 GCF_039536785.1 Actinomadura miaoliensis | reverse complement strand
GGCGGCCGCGGCGACCGTGCTCGGGGTCGTCCTGAGCGGCGGCGGCGCCGACCAGCGGGCGGGCGCCGAGGCACAGCGGCTCGCCCTCGGGTCCGCCGACCGGCAGGCCGACGAACCGGACCGGGCGCTGGCCGGCGCGCTGGCCGCGCGGGCGCTCGACCCGCGCAACGCCACGGTGCGGGGCGCGCTGCTGTCGGCCGTCACCGCCGACACGCGCACCGAACGGGTGCTGGCGACCGGCGCGACCGACCCGGCGATGATCGCGCTCAGCGGGGACGGCCGCCTGGTGGCCGTGGTCGGCCGCGACGGGACCCCGCACGTACGCGACACCCGAACCGGCGCCGACGTCCCGCCGCCCGGCGGCATCGGGCGCACGACCGCGCTGGCCTTCGCGGGCGCCGCGAACGGCCCGCTCGCGCTCGCCGGCGGCGGCCGGGTGCTGCTGTGGCCGCCCGGCGGCCACGCCGCCGCCGCGCCGCTGCCCACGGCCGGCCGGCAGCCGGTGAGCCTGGCCTTCTCCCGCGACGACCGGTGGCTGGCGGCGGGCTGCGCGGACGGCTCGGTCCTGCTGTGGGACCTGTCCCGCCTGGATGCCGCACCGCGCACGGCCCGCGCGCACAAGGGCGCGGTGCGGGCCGTCGCCTTCACCCCCTCCGGCGACGCGGTCCTGTCCACCGGGGACGACCGGACGGTGCGGTCGTGGCGCCCGCGCGGAGGCGGCGAGGACCGCGTGTGGCGGGGCCTCGGCTCGCCCGGCCGGTACATCGCGGTTCGCGCCGACGGGTCGGCGGTCTACGTGATGACGATGACCAGCGTCTACTTCCTCGCGTCCGACCTGGGGCACCGGCTGCGGGCACCGGTCGCGGTGGCGGTGGGCGGGCAGCTGCTCTACCGCCGGGACGGGTGGATCGCCGGCGGCAGACGCGCGGACTCGCTGCTGCTGGCCGTGTCCAACGGCGTCGTGGAGGTGCCGGCCGAACCCGGCTCGGTCACCCAGGACGACGGGAGGACGCCGCGTGCGGTGAACACCACCTACGCCAGGTCCACCCTGACCGGCTCGATCGCGGCGCTCAGCGGCGACGGCGCCCTGCTCGCCGTCCCGGCCCGCACCGGCGCCGTCCGGCTGTACCGGCAGCGGGAGGGGCAGGACGCCTATCCCCGGTTGCGCTGGGTCCGCGCGGTGCATCCCGTGCCGGGGACGCGGCGGGAACTCGTGGTGCTCGGCCTGGCCGACAGCATCGGCGCCGTGGCGCTGGTCGATTCGGGCACGCGGCGCCTGGTCGCCTCCACCGAGCTGGGAAGGATCAACTATCGCGGCAGCGCCTACCTGGCGTCGGCGCGCACCCTCCTGGTGGGTGGCACGGGCGGCCTGCAGACCGTCACCGTCGAGGGCGACCGCCTCGGACGGCCGGCCGCTGTCGCGAACCCGTCCTCGTCGGGCGTCTACGCCGTGATCGACGACGAGAGGCGGCACCGGTTGATCGTGGGCTGGGGCGACCGCGTGACCGTGCACGACGGCGGGCGCGGGCTCTCCTCCCCGCCCCGCACGATCCGCGTCCCGCCCGGAGAGGTGTCGCTGGCCATGTCCCCCGACGGCGAGCGCCTGTTCACGGTGACCGGCAGCGGGCTGTACGCGCTGCGCCTCAGGGACGGCGACCCCTGGGCCGGGCGCGCGACCCTGACCCGGCGCCGCCTCGCCAGGGTCGTCGCGTTCCCGGACGGCGTGGTCGTGGCGGCCTCGGCGGACGGGCAGGTGCTGCGCTACCGGCGCGACGCCGACCGGAGCTGGAGCGAGTCGCCGCTGCCCGGGCACGGCGGCGGCCTCCAGCAGCTCGTCGCCTATCGCGACAGTGCCGTCTCCATCGGCACCGAGGGCGACCTCCGGATCACCGACGCGGCCACCGGCACGCCGCTCGCCACCGTGCGGATGCCGACCGTCCTGTTCGGCCGGTTCGCCACCTTCGGAACGGCGAGCACCGCGCGCGGCCTGCGGGTCTTCGACGCCCTGAACGACACCGCCGTCGACGTCCCGCTGGACGACGAAGCCGTCCGCGACCGGGCGTGCGCGCAGCTCAGGGCGCCCTCGACGGTCACGGTCGGCGACGTGTGGGCGGACGCGCCGTCCGGCGTCCGCGACCGGCGGCTCTGCCCCCCGGGCTGAAGGGGCGGGGTCAGTCCGGGGAGACCGTGCTGTGCGGAACGGTGTCCCGCTGGCGCTCGGGGAGCACCGGCTCCATCCGGTACATCGACGGCATGCACGAGCCGCGCGGGCGGTCGTGCCCGGGGGCTCCGGCCAGCGCCGCGATCAGGTCGCGGGCGGTGACCAGGCCGATGAGGTCGCCGTGCTCGCCGATCACCGTCACGTTGTCGCGTTCGGCCGACAGCATCGCGGCGGCGGCCTGCGCGAGCGTGGCCTCGGGCCGTACGCACATGGGGCCCCGGCGCGGCAGCAGGGTCGTGACGGCCCTGCGGGCGCGCAGCGGGCTGGTCGGCTCCCAGGTGGAGGTGAGCGTCGCCGCGTCGACGACGCCCAGGCAGTGCCCGTCGCCGTCCACGACCGGCAGGTGGTGGACGTGCGCCCGGCACATCAGCTCCCAGGCCATCAGCACGGTCTCATCGGCGGTGACGGTGAGCAGGTCGGTCGTCATCACCTCGGCGACCGGGCGCCGGTCCGGCGGCCTGCGCGTGTTCATGGTTCCTCCTGGACGTGGGCGGAGACGGCGTCCCTTCGGGGCGGCGCGGTGGGCGGCCGCAGGATGCGGCGGCCGGTGACATGCCGCGCGGTGACGCGGATGAAGTGGTCCCGCGTCCCCGGAGACCACGGGGTCAGCGGCAGCCGGGCCAGCCGGGCCCGTTCGGCGGGGGAGGTCACGGCGCGGGCGGGGCCGACCAGGGTGACCGACCAGCCGGTGCGGTCGGCCTCGTCGAAGTCGTCGGCCTCGAAGGCGACGATGGCGCCGCGGGTCGCGGCGGCCAGCTTCGACCCGGGCACGGTCCGGATGATCACGCTGTCGTCGGCGTCGAGGACGAAGTTGACCGGCTGGATCGCCGGCAGCGCCCGGTCGGTGAACACGATCCTGCCGATCGGCACCGATCGCATCAGGTCCAGGCACTCCCGCGTGCCGATGACCTGCAGCCCGCCGTTGGCGTCCTTCGTGTCGTGCCTCATGTCGTGCCTCACGTCTCCCGTTCCGGCCCTGCCCTCATGTCTCCACTGTCGGCGCACACCCGGCCGGTTCGGCAGGGACGAACGTCACCGGACGTGGGGACGTCGGCGTCCGGACGGCCCCCGGGGAACGGACCTTCGTCCCTGCCGCGGCCGGGACGGGCGGTGATGCGATTGCCGTGCCCGGTCGCGGGGAGGTCGTCCAGACGCGGAACGCTCGACGGCCCGCGGCGGCGGACCGGCCCCCGCCGCGTCCGCCGCGGGCACCGACAAGGCGAAGGAACCCGCCATGAAGCAAGCCGAAGCGCTGACCGACCACGACGTGCGGCTGATCGACGCGTACTGGAGGGCGGCGAACTACCTGTCCGCCGGGCAGATCTACCTGCTCGCCAACCCTCTGCTGCGCGAGCCGCTGCGTCCCGAGCACATCAAGCCGCGGCTGCTCGGCCACTGGGGCACCACGCCGGGGCTGAACTTCTGCTACGCCCACCTCAACCGCGTGATCAAGGCCCGCGACCTGGACATGATCTACATCATGGGGCCCGGGCACGGCGGCCCGGCGGCGGTCGCCAACGCCTGGCTGGAGGGCACCTACAGCGAGGTGTATCCGCACGTATCCCGGGACGCGGCCGGCATGGCGCGGCTGTTCCGGCAGTTCTCCTTCCCCGGCGGGGTGCCGAGCCACGTGGCGCCCGAGACGCCCGGGTCGATCCACGAGGGCGGCGAGCTGGGGTACGCGCTGGCGCACGCCTACGGCGCGGCGTTCGACAACCCCGACCTGGTGGTCGCGTGCATCGTCGGCGACGGGGAGGCCGAGACGGGCCCGCTGGCGGCCAGCTGGCACTCCACCAAGTTCCTGGACCCGGTGCGGGACGGGGCGGTGCTGCCGATCCTGCACCTGAACGGCTACAAGATCGCCAACCCGGCGGTGCTGGCCCGCATCCCCGAGGAGGAGCTGGTGGCCCTGCTGCGCGGCTACGGCCACCACCCGATCCTGCTGAGCGGGGACGACCCGGAGGAGATGCACCGGGCGATGGCGGTCGCGCTGGACGAGGCCCTGGACGAGATCGCCCGCATCCAGGCCGCGGCCCGCTCCGGGGTGCTCACCGGACGGCCCCGCTGGCCGATGATCGTGCTGCGCACCCCCAAGGGGTGGACGGGCCCGAGGGAGGTGGACGGCCTGCCGGTGGAGGGCACGTGGCGGGCCCACCAGGTGCCGCTGGCGGGCGTACGGGACGACCCTCAGCACTTGGCGATGCTCGAGGCGTGGCTGCGGTCCTACCGGCCCGAGGAGCTGTTCGACGCCGACGGCCGTCCGCTGCCCGAGCTGCGCGACTGCGCGCCGGTGGGGGAGCGGCGGATGAGCGCCAACCCGCACGCCAACGGCGGGCTCCTGCTGCGGCCCCTCGTCCTGCCGGACTTCCGCGCCTACGGGGTCGCGGTCGACAAGCCGGGCGCCACCGTCACCGAGCCGACCCGGGCGCTGGGGGCGTTCCTGCGCGAGGTCGTGGCGGCCAACCCGGACAACTTCCGGATCATGGGCCCGGACGAGACCGCCTCCAACCGGCTGGGCGCCGTGTTCGAGGTCACCGACCGCGTCTTCACCGGGGACCGGTACCCGACCGACGAGCACCTGGGGCCGCACGGCCGCGTCATGGAGGTGCTCAGCGAGCACCTGTGCCAGGGCTGGCTGGAGGGCTACCTGCTGACCGGCCGGCACGGGCTGTTCAACAGCTACGAGGCGTTCATCCACATCGTCGACGCCATGTTCAACCAGCACGCCAAGTGGCTGAAGGTCACCCGGCACCTGCCGTGGCGGCGGCCCGTCGCCTCGCTGAACTACCTGCTGTCGTCGCACGTGTGGCGCCAGGACCACAACGGGTTCACCCACCAGGACCCCGGCTTCCTGGACGTGGTGATGAACAAGAAACCCGAGATCATCCGCGTCTACCTGCCGCCGGACGCCAACACCCTGCTGTCGGTGGCCGACCACTGCCTGCGCTCGCACGACTACGTCAACGTCGTCGTGGCGGGCAAGCAGCCGTCCCCGAACTGGCTGCCCATGGACGAGGCCGTGCTGCACTGCACCCGCGGCATCGGCATCTGGGAGTGGGCGAGCACCGACGGCGGCGCCGACCCCGACGTGGTGCTGGCCTGCGCGGGCGACGTCCCCACCCTGGAGACGCTGGCCGCCGCCGACCTGCTGCGGCGCCACTTCCCCGAGCTGCGGGTGCGGGTGGTCAACGTGGTCGACCTGATGCGGCTGCAGCCGGAGTCCGAGCACCCGCACGGGCTCGGCGACGCCGAGTTCGACGCGCTGTTCACCGTCGACAAGCCGATCATCTTCGCCTTCCACGGCTACCCGTACCTGATCCACCGGCTCACCTACCGCCGCGCCGGCCACGGCAACCTGCACGTGCGCGGCTACAAGGAGGAGGGCACCACCACGACCCCGTTCGACATGGTCATGCTCAACGACCTGGACCGCTACCACCTGGTCATGGACGTCATCGACCGGGTGCCGTCGCTGGGCGGGCGGGTGGCGCACGTCCGCCAGCGCATGAACGACCAGCGGCTGGTCATGCGGGCCCACACGCGCGAGCACGGCGAGGACGCGCCCGAGGTCCGCGACTGGACCTGGCCCTACTAGGCCAGAGAGGAGGCAGCGATGCGGATACTGACCGTCAACCCCGGATCCAGCAGCCTCAAGCTGAGCCTGCTGGACGACGACACCCCGCTCACCCGCGCCGAGATCGCCACCGGTGACGGAGGGCGGCAGTCCGAGCGCATCACCGCCGCGGTGGCGCGGATGCCCTGGCCCGACGCCGTGGGGCTGCGGTTCGTGCACGGCGGCCGCGACCTCGTCGAACCCGTGGTCGTCGACGACCGGGTGACCAAGCGGCTGTACGAGCTGGTGGACCTGGCGCCCGTGCACCAGCCGCTGTCGCTGTACGCGCTGGGCGAGATCGGCCGGGCCCTGCCCGGCGTCCCGGTCGTCGGCTGCTTCGACACCGCCTTCCACGCGCACCTGCCCGAGGCCGCCGCGACCTACGCCGTCCCGGCCGAGTGGCGCGAACGCCACGGCCTGCGCCGCTACGGCTTCCACGGCCTGTCCTACGCCTACGCCACCCGGCGCGCGGGCGAGCTGCTGCGGACCGATCCGGCCACGCGGCGCATGGTGATCTGCCACCTGGGGTCGGGCGCCTCGCTGGCGGCGGTCGCCGGCGGCCGCTCGGTCGACACCACGATGGGCTTCACCCCGCTGGAGGGGCTGGTCATGGCCGGACGCGCCGGAAGCATCGACCCCGGCATCCCGCTGTGGCTGATCCGCCACGGGCTGTCCGCCGAGGACGTCAACGACGCGCTGGAACACCGCTCGGGGCTGCGCGGGCTGGCGGGCACCGGCGACATGCGGCGGCTGCGCGTCCGCGCCGCCGACGGCGACGAGACCGCCGCCTTCGCGCTGGACGTCTACCACCACCGGCTGCGCGCCTGCGCCGCCGCGATGGCCGCCGCGCTGGGCGGCCTGGACGTGCTGGTCTTCACCGGCGGCGTCGGCGAGCACGACGCCGAGGCGCGCCGCCGCCTCGCCGAGGACCTGTTCCACCTCGGCGTCGCCGTCGACCCCGACCGCAACGCGACGGCCCACGGCGACATCGAGATCACCGCCGCCGACGCCCCCGTCCGCACCCTGGTGGTCACCGCCCGCGAGGACCTGGAGATCGCCGCGGGGGTGCGGGCCGCCCTCGGCGCCGCCTGAGGGCCGGCGCGGGCGCCCGCTTCACCGGGGCGCCGCTCTCACAGGGGCGCCGCGTGGCCCGCCGTGTCGGGGGCGGACGCCGGGATGCGGCGCCCGGAGAACATCTGCGGGCGGATGCGGAGGAAGTGCTCGCGCTCGCCCGGCGCCCACGGGGACAGCGGCAGCCGGCGCAGCCGCTCCAGCTCGCCGGGGTCGGTGACGACGCGGGCGTGGCCGACGACCACCACCGACCAGCCGGTGCGGGTCGTGGCGTCGAAGTCGTCCGCCTCGAACGCGACGACGGCGCCCCGTACCGCCGCGGCCAGCTTGGACCCGTTGGACGTGCGGATCACCACCTCGTCGTCCACCAGCGCGAAGTTGACCGGCTGGACCGCGGGCAGGGCCCGGTCGGTGAACACGACGCGGCCGACGGGAGCACCCGCCAGCAGGGAACGGCACTGGTCGGCGTCCAGGATCTCCAGTCCGCTGCGATCGAGAGGCATGCCCCTCAGCCTCCCGCCGGGCCGCGCACCGGCACCAGGGACGAAGGTCCCTGGACGGCGGCCGGGACCCGCGCGCCGCACGGCCCGCTGCCACAGGACGATCCGGAAAGGGGCTTTCGGCCCTACTGGTGTTCCGGTCCGGTCAGTGTTCGCGTCCGGCGTTCGCGCGGGTCCCCTCCGCCCTGAGCTGGGCGGCCAGCGCGGCGGCCTGCGTGCGGCGGCTCATGCCCAGCTTGGCGAACAGGTTGGAGACGTAGTTCTTCACCGTCTTCTCGGCCAGGAACATCCGCTCGCCGATCTGCCGGTTCGTCAGGCCCTCGCCGATCAGCTCCAGGATCTGGCGTTCCTGGTCCGACAGGGCGGCCAGGGGGTCCTTGCGCTCCTGCCGTTCGCGCAGGCGCCGCAGCATCCGCTGGGTGCTGCGGGGGTCCAGCAGCGACTGCCCGGAGGCGACGGTGCGCACCGCGCCGACCAGGTCCGAGCCGTGGATCTGCTTGAGCACGTAGCCGGCGGCGCCGGCCATCACCGCGTCGAACAGGGCGTCCTCGTCGTCGAACGAGGTCAGCATGAGGCAGGCGATCTCCGGCCGGCGGGAGCGGATCTCGCGGCAGACGCTCACCCCGTCGCCGTCCGGCAGCCGCACGTCCAGCACGGCCACGTGCGGGCGGGCCGCGGGGATGCGGGCCAGCGCCTGGTCGGCCGAGCCCGCCTCGCCGACGATCTCGATGTCGTCCTCGGCCGACAGCAGGGCGGCGACGCCGCGGCGCACCACTTCGTGGTCGTCCAGGAGGAATACCCGGATGATCTGGTTTTTGTCGGCCGTTGGGCCCGTCATGACATCAGTCCCCTAGTCTCGTGGTCGTGTCCACTGTTCGACGCTAGCCGTGGGGGAAAAGGTCGAGAAGCACCAAGGTCCCCGATCGGGGGGACCAAGGTCCCGAGATGGACGCCCGCGCTCGAACGAGAAATGCTGAACTGGTGATCCACGACAACGGCTCCGGGGACGAGGTGGCACGCCCCATGCTGCCCCAGCTACGGCTCGACGACCTGCTCGCCGAGCTGCAGGCGCGGCTGGAGGCGGCCCGTGCCACCCGCGACCGGATCCACGCCCTCCTGGAGGCGGTCGTCTCCATCGGCAGCGAGCTTGACCTGGAGACGGTGCTGCACCGCATCATCGAGGCCGCCACCACGCTGGTGGACGCCCGGTACGGCGCGCTCGGCGTGATCAGCGAGGAGGGGGAGCGGCTCGTCGAGTTCATCACCGTGGGCGTGTCGGACCGGCAGATCGAGGACATCGGGCACTGGCCGCACGGCCACGGCATCCTCGGCCTGCTCATCAAGGAGCCGCACTCCCTGCGGCTGACGGATCTGAGCCGGCATCCCGAGTCGTACGGGTTCCCGCCGGGCCACCCGCCGATGCGCACCTTCCTGGGCGTGCCGATCCGGGTCCGCGACGAGGTCTTCGGCAACCTCTACCTGACCGAGAAGGCCGGCGGCGCGCAGTTCGACGAGGAGGACGAGGCGGTCGTCATCGCCCTGGCCACCGCCGCCGGCGTCGCGATCGAGAACGCCCGGCTGTACGAGGAGACGCGGCGCCGGGAGCGCTGGCTGGAGGCCTCGGCGGAGGTCTCCACCGCGCTGCTGTCGGGCACCGACCCGCGCGAGGTCACCGATCTGGTCGCCCAGCGCGCCCGCCAGATCGCCGACGCCGACCTGGCCACGGTGTGGCTGACCGACGAGTCGGGCGGCGAGCTGCGGATGGAGGCCGCCGACGGCGCGCACGCCGGCGAGCTGCGCGGCCTGCGCATGCCGCTGGACGAGACCACCGCCGAGGGGGTGCCCGGCCGCGTGTACCGCACCGGCGTCCCGCTGCGCCTGGAGGAGGGCCGGGTGGCGCCGTGGAGCGTCGAGCTGCCCGCCGGGCTGCAGGACGGCGCCGTCCTGGTCGTCCCGCTCGGGCTCGGCGCCTCCGCCCGCGGTGTGCTCGCCCTGCTCAACGCGCCGCTGTCGCAGGCGTTCGACACCGCCGCCCAGCGGCTGGTCGAGGCGTTCGCCGCCCAGGCCGCGGTGGCGCTGGAGCTGGCCGACCGGCGCCGCGACACCGAGCGTCTCACCCTGCTGGAGGACCGCGACCGCATCGCCCGGGACCTGCACGACACCGTCATCCAGCGGCTGTTCGCCACGGCCATGACGCTGATGAGCGCCATCAAGATCACGCAGCGGCGGGACGTGGCGGTCCGGGTGCAGCGGGCGGTGGACGACCTGGACGACACCATCCGGCAGATCCGCTCCACGATCTTCGCCCTGCAGACCACGCCCGACGAGGAGAGCCTGCGCAGCCGCCTGCACGCCGTGGTCGACGCGGCGGCCGCCAACCTCGGCTTCGCCCCCTCGGTCCGGCTGGACGGCCTGCTGGACACCGCCGTCTCCGACGACGTCGGCGAGCACCTGCTGGCCGTGGCGCGCGAGGCGCTGTCCAACGTCGCCCGGCACGCCCAGGCCACCGAGGCGAAGGTGGCCGTCGAGGTCGGCGACGAGGAGGTGGTGCTGCGGGTGGAGGACGACGGCGTGGGAATCCCCGAGGGCGGCCGCCGCAGCGGGCTGCGCAACATGGCCGAACGCGCCGAGCGTCTGGGCGGCTCCTTCCAGACGCGCACCCGTCCCGGCGGCGGAACCCTCCTGGTGTGGCGCGCGCCCCTGGAGGAGGCGGGCTGACGCCCGCCGGGCGGGCGGCGTGTCAACGGGCCGCGCGGATGACGTACGGCCGCATCATCTCGTTGTCCTCGTGTTCCAGCAGGTGGCAGTGCCACATGTACCGGCCGGCCCGGTCGAACCGCACCTTGACGCGCGTGATCGCGTTCGGGAGGGCGAGCACGGTGTCCTTGAAGCCCCGCTCCCATGCCTCCGGCGGGCGGGCCCTCTGCCCGCGCCGCTGCCGGTCGACGACCTGGAACTGGACCTCGTGGATGTGGATGGGGTGCGCGTCCGCCGTGAAGTTGTGCATCTCCCAGATCTCGGTCGTCCCGACCGCCGGCTCCTCGGTGACGGGCGCGTCCCATTCCAGGGGCACCGGCTTGCCGTGGCGGTCCAGGGTGCCGAGGAACACCGCCCTGGGGCCGACGCCTTTCAGGCGGGCGGACTTCGCCTCGTTCAGGGACACCCGCCGGGTGAGCCGCGCCGCGCCCAGCGGCTGGAACGGGGGGAGCGTGAGCTGCTCGGGAGGCGTCGACCCGTCCGCGGCGGCGAGGGGGCGCACCACGAACTTCATGACCTGCCCGGTGGTCTTCGGGTTCGCGGGCCTGAAGTCGGTGCCGGCCGTCCCGCCCTTGAAGACCGCGTCCGGCCCCTCGTTGATCAGGTACAGCTCGGTGCCGGCGGGCAGGCCCGAGAAGTCGACGATGACGTCGGCGCGCTCGGCGGGCGCGATGAGCAGCTGCCCGAGCCGGACGGGCGCCGGCAGGAAGCCGCCCTCGCTGCCGATCTGCCACGGGGTGAGCGCCGCGGCGGCGGGGCGGCGCGCCAGCGGATCGGTGACGATCTTCAGGATCAGCGTGCGCGCGTTGCAGCCGTTGAGGAACCGGAACCGGTAGCGGCGCGGTTCCACCCGCAGCACCGGCCAGGTCCGGCCGTTGGCGAGCATCGCGGCGGCGAAGAACTCGGGGTTCCAGATCGGGGAGATGTCGCTCGCCGGAACGTAGGGCCCCTTGAAACCGTCGAACACGGCCCGGCTCGCCGGATAGGACAGGCTCCCGTCGGCGTTGAACGACCGGTCCTGGATGAGGACGGGGATCTCGTAGTACCGCGTGCCCGGCGGGTCGCCGAGTCTCGGGGCGGGACCGGGCAGCACCCCCCGGTCGAGGTCCGTCGGCCCGCCGCGCAGAAGGTAGAAGCCCGACAGGCCGGCGTAGACGTTCAGCCGGGTGATGCCCAGGCAGTGGTCATGGAACCACAATGTGGTGGCCCGGCCGTGGTTGTCGTAATGGAACACCGCGTCACCCGGGCGCCAACGTGTTTCGTGCTTGGCCTCGAATTTCCGTCTGAATTCCTCGTAGAAGGAACCGACGGAGGCATATCCCCGTGGAATGTCGCGTGCGGCCGGTAGATACCACGCCTCGGCGTAGCCGTCGCTTTCCTCGGTGTTCAGCCCTCCGTGCAGGTGCGTCACGATGGGCACCGGTCCGGTGTACGGACCGGGTGTCGAGGTGAAGGAGGGGCGGGAGTCGCGCCCCGACGTGCCTCCCGGCGGGTACGCCCAGTGCAGCGTGGGGTCCACCGGCAGCAGGGGCGGCAGGTGCCTTCCCCGGGCGTCCACCAGTTCGTTGACCCATCTGACCTCGACCGGCCGGTCGATCTCCGCCTCGATGGTGTAGGCGGGGTAGTGGAAGGTGTCCGGGTGCCGGGAGGACCCGTATCCCCACACGGTCGTCGCCGGGCTGCCCGGCGGGAGCAGCTGCTGGCGGAACTGGCGCGCGCCGATCGTGTACCGGTCGGTGTCGCCGCGGCGGTCCGGTGGCATCACCGGCGGTATCACCAGCTCGGCCGCGTATTTCTTGATCGCCGCGGGATCGAGTGGGGCGGCCCTTCCCGCCCCGGTCCGCGCGGTCGTTCCGGCGGGCAGGAGAAGGCCCGCTCCTCCCGCCGCTCCCGCCCGCAGGACGCGCCGCCTACTGATCATCGGTCCCCCCGTTCGCCGCCGCGTCGAACAACGCGCATCAAACACGTGAAAAGCCGCATACCCGGACAAATTCAACACATTCTTCGCTGCGCGGCGCCGGCCGTCCCGCGGGCCCGTGTCAGCCGCCCGGAAGCGGGCATCGCGGTCCTGGGGGGAGACGGTGATGCGGGCGTGGAGCGTGCGGGAGCCCGGGCCGATCGCGACCGGGCCGCTGCGGCCGGTGCACCGGGACGTGCCCGAGCCCGGCGGCGGCGAGCTGCTGCTGCGGGTCCGGGCGTGCGGGGTGTGCCGCACCGACCTGCACGTGGCCGAGGGCGACCTGCCGGTGCACCTGCCGGGCGTGACCCCCGGGCACGAGATCGTCGGCGAGGTGGTCACGGCGGGCGCGGGCTGCCGGCACGCGCCGGGCGACCGGGTCGGCGCGGCGTGGCTGCGCGGCACCTGCGGCGCGTGCCGGTACTGCCGCCGCGGCGCCGAGAACCTGTGCCCGTACTCCTCCTACACCGGCTGGGACGCCCACGGCGGATACGCCGAGTACACGATCGCGCGCGACGCCTACGTCTACGACCTGCCCGCGCATCGCGGCGACCTGGAGGTGGCGCCGCTGCTGTGCGCCGGGATCATCGGCTACCGGGCGCTGCGCCGCGCCGCGCTGCCGCCGGGCGGGCGGCTGGGGATCTGGGGCTTCGGCGGGTCCGCGCATCTGGCGGCCCAGATCGCGATGGCCGAGGGGGCGACCGTGCACGTGTTCACCCGGGCGGCCGCCGCCCGCACCCTGGCCAGGGCGCTGGGGGCCGCGTCCGCGGGCGACTCGTTCGACCCCGCGCCCGAGCCGCTGGACTCGGCGATCGTGTTCGCCCCGGCCGGAGAGCTGGTCCCGGTCGCCCTGGAACGGCTGGACCGGGGCGGCACCCTGGCGATCGCCGGGATCCACCTGACGGACGTGCCGGCGCTCGACTACCGGCGTCACCTGTTCCAGGAGCGGCAGGTCCGGTCGGTCACCGCCAACACCCGGGCGGACGGGGAGGAGTTCCTGCGCCTGGCGGGACGGCTGCCGCTGCGCGTCGCCGGCGCGCCCTACGAGCTGTCCGACGCCGACCGGGCCCTGGCCGACCTGGCCGCCGACCGGGTCGAGGGCGCCGCCGTCCTGCTCGCCGGCTGACCGCCCGCGTGACCGTCCCGGCACCGGGGACGCGGGTCCCGGCACCGGGGACGCGGGTCAGCCGGGCGCCATGCGCGGCCGGCGGTGCCAGACGTGCTCGGCGCCGTGCGGGCGGACCAGCGCCAGCGCCTCCCGGGCCGAGGTCTCCGGCGCCGCGGTGGTGTCGACCACGGTCGCGCCGGGCCACGGACGGGCGTCGGCGGTCATCGCCGCCGCGACGGCGGCGTCGGCGTCGGACGCGCCGCGCGGGCGGGTGCGCAGCCGTTCCGCGGCGACCTCCGGCGGCGCCTCGCAGCGCAGGGCGAACAGGTCGGCGTGCTCGTGCCGCGCCGCCTCGGCGGCCGCGTCGCGGTGCTCGGGGGCGGTCCACGAGGCGTCCAGGACGACGCTCTCGCCCAGGCGCAGCAGGCGCCGGGCGCGGTCGATCAGCTCGGTGTAGGTGCGGTGCGTCCAGGCCGGATCGTAGATGCCCTCCCGGTAGGCGGCGGCCGCGGGCTGCTCCGGCGCCAGTCCGGCCAGTTCCTTGCGGACGCGGTCGCTGCCGAGCAGGGTGCAGCCCAGCCGGTCGGCCAGCGCGCCGGCCAGCGTCGTCTTGCCGGTGCCGGGCGCCCCGCCGACCAGGATCAGCGAGACGGCCCCGGCGCGCAGGTGCCGCAGCGCCACCTGCGCGAGCGCGCCCGCCTCGGCGGCCGCGTCCGGGTCGCCCTGGGCGTGCCGCAGGCAGGCCACCTTGGCGCGGACGAAGGCGCGGTAGGCCACGTAGTGGTGGCGCAGCGACGGCGGCGCCGGGTCGGCGGCGAAGTCGGCGTACCAGGCGACGAAGCGTTCGGCCAGGCCGGGCGCGCCCAGGCGCTCCAGGTCCATGGCCAGGAACGCGGCGTCGTCGAGCCCGTCGAGCGAGCGCAGGCGGTCGTCGAACTCCAGGCAGTCCAGCACGCGCGGCCCGTCGTCCAGGCAGAAGATGTCGCCGGCCAGCAGGTCGCCGTGCCCGTCGACGACGCGGCCGTCGGCGATGCGGGCGTCGAACAGCGGCCCGCGCCCGGCCAGGAAGCGCATGGCGCGCTGCTCGGTCTCCAGCGCGTCGGCGGTGTCGATCGACGTGCCGTGGAACGGCCTCACCTGCTGGAAGCCGTCGGCCCACCGGCCCTGGAGGGCGTCCCGGGTGCCCTCGGCCGAGATGCCGGGGCCGCGCGGCGCCATGGAATGCCAGCTCGCCAGGGCGTGCGCCACCGACCGCACCGCGTCGTCCACCGGCACGTGCGCGGCCACCAGGCGCGACAGGCGCCGCTCGGCCGGCATCCGGCGCATCACGACCAGGTGGTCGCAGGGTTCGCCGGCGGGACCGTGGACGTCGGCGACGCCGAGATACACGTCGGGGGCGAACCTGCGGTTCAGCTCCACCTCCCGGTGGCAGGCGCGTTCGCGCGCCTCGCGCGTGGTGAAGTCCAGGAAGCCCAGGCTCACCGGTTTCTTCAGCTTGTAGGCGCGGTCGGCGGCGAAGAAGACGATCCCGATGTGGGTCTCGCTCACGGCGGCGGGCGGCGCGGCGTCCATCGCCCTCACACCCGGCGGTAGGACTCTGGAATGGTGTCGTCCTGCTTGTAGTAGAGCAGTTCCCGCACGTCGACCACGCCCTCCGTGGCCGCGGCCAGCCGGACCAAAACCGGGATCATGCTGCGCCGGTCGACCCGCCCGGTCAGCTGGACCACCCCGTCCTGGACGCGGACGGCGACCTGGGAGGGGTCCTGCCAGAGCCGGTCCACCAGGACCTCGCGGATGATCTCCTCGCGGATGTCGTCGTCGGAGCGCAGGAAGACGCGCAGCAGGTCGGCCCGGGTGACGATGCCGGCCGGGCGGCCGTCCGCGTCCACCACCGGGGCCTGCTTGAACCCGTGCCGGGCCAGCAGCCGGGCGGCCTCGGCGACCGAGGAGTCCTTCGACACGGTGACGGCGGGGCCGCTCATCAGGCCCCGGGCGTCCACGGCGCCGGCCTTGGCGTGCACGCGGCGGCGCCGCAGCGACTCCAGCAGCGTCCGCGGGCCCTCCGCGTCCTTGTACTCCTGCTTGCGCAGCAGGTCGGCGT
Organism: Actinomadura miaoliensis; assembly: GCF_039536785.1. Lineage (NCBI taxonomy): Bacteria > Bacillati > Actinomycetota > Actinomycetes > Streptosporangiales > Thermomonosporaceae > Actinomadura > Actinomadura miaoliensis. Next base: position 69,418 of record NZ_BAAAZG010000048.1, on the reverse strand, counting down.
CGGTGACGATGCCGGTCACCCGGCCGTCCTGGCCGACCACGGGCACGGCGTGGATGCCGTGCTCGGCCATGGCCTCCACGATCTCGATGAAGGGCGTCTCCTCGGCGACGGTCACCACCCGCGCGGTCATGACGTCGGCGACCTTGCGTCGTCGCATGTTCCCTCCCGGGGCCTTTCGTAGGTCTTCAGCCTTGCTGGGCAGGTCCGGACGGCGTAGTGCCGAGCGGCCCGGCGGCCACGCGCTCGTCGCGGCGGCCCCGGCGTCAGGCCGTCTGGCGGCTCGCGGCGTGATCCGCGCAGATCACCACCTCGCAGGCGGCCCTCTCCAGCACCACGGGCACGGTGGCCCCGCCGAGCGGGTTGCCGTGCTCGGAGTGCTTGCGGGCGCCGATGACCAGCAGTTCGGCGCGGCGGCCGGCGGCGGCCAGCACCTGCCCGGGGTCGCCGACCGGTACCCGCAGCCGGGCGGTGAGCCGCCGTGACCGCGGGATCTCGCGTGCGGCCAGGCGGCGCAGGCGCAGCCACTCGACGACGGTGCGCAACGGGCGCGGTCCGCCATCGTGCGAGCCGAGCACATGGATCACGTCCAGCACGGCGTTGCGTCGGTGGGCCTCGGTCACGGCGCGGCGGAGCGCCGCGATCGAGTTGGGCGAACCGTCGACGCCGACGACGACGCATCGCGGACCCGGCATGGCATTCATGATGAACCTCCTGATCGACTCCAGCCTCGCGGCGGCGCGGAGCCGCCGACAGTGCCGACGGGCCCCCGGCGCGCGGGACCTTCGCCCCTTCGGCGGGCGGCCCGCGAGGGGGAGCCTGAGAGGTACGGTTCCGAAGCCACCGCGTGGGGGTGCGCCATGAACGAGATCACCGTGATCCACCGCGCCGGGGACGCGTTCGCCGTCCTGGTCCGCGGGCACGTCATCTGCGTGGACCAGCCGTTCGCGCTCGGCGGCATGGACGACGGCCCGACGCCGGTCGAGCTGTTCGTGGCGAGCCTGGCCGCCTGCGCCGCCCTCCACGGACGGCGCCATCTGCGCGACCACGGCATTCCCGCCGACGGCCTGGAGGTCCGGGGACGGTTCGTCATGAACGCCGGAGCCCGGCCGCACGTCGCCCGCGTCGACCTGAGCGTGCGACCGCCGCACGGCCTGTCGCCGATGATCGTGGCGGGGCTGCGGAACGCCATCGACCGCTGCACGGTGCACAACTCGCTGCTGGACCTGCCGCGCATCACCGTGGACGTCGAGACCGTCGCGGGCACTCCCGTGATCTGAACAACCTCCGTGGTCTTTTGAGCGGGGTCTTTCTGAGAGCGGGGTCTTTCTGAGCGGGGCCTTCCGGCTCCTTCAGCGCCGAGCCGTCGGCGCGTTCACCGGCGGACGCTCCGGTGAGGTGCCCGGTTTCGGCACGACGTGCAGCCGGGGCCTGGGCGGGGTGGCACGGGAGGTACGCGGGGCTCCGGCGTGTTCCGGCGGTGGCGGCACCAGTTCCAGACGGGGACGCGGTGGCACGGCCGCTTCGTTCCTCGGCGGGCCCGTCCGCTGAAGGTCCGTCCGCTGAACGCCGGCCCTGCCGACGTCACGCCGGTAACGGGACAACCGCCTGAGCCAGCCGTGCGGGTGGGGGAAGAGGACGGCCGCTATGGCGGCGAGCAGGGCCCGGTCGACCAGGTCCCGGAAACCGTGACCGGTGCCGCGGGCGCGTGTGGCGTTGCGGTTCATGTCGTCCTTTCCATGGCGCCGTGGTTGGGACGTCACCTTCCAGCCTCCGCGCTCTCACGGCGGCCGCCGTAGGGACCTCGTCCCCCGATGCGGGGGTCTTTGGTCCCGGACGGTTCGGAGGACCAACGTCCCGCCGATCAGGAGACCTAAGCGTCTGTCCGCCCCAGCGCGCCGGGGGTTGAGTCGTAGGTGGCAACCCTTCCTGGAGAAGGCGAGAGGACGATGGCAGTCTCGACCCCCAAGGCCCGTGACGGGCACCGAACGATCCGGCAACCGCACCTGAGCCGGCCCGAGCCGCTGGTCGAATCGCCCGCCGCGCGGTACGTCTGGGCGATCGCCCGGCTGTCGCTCGGCTGGGTGTTCGTGTGGGCGTTCCTGGACAAGACCTTCGGGCTGGGGCACGAGACCCCCGGCGCGAAGGCGTGGCTCAACGGCGGGAGCCCGACCGAGGGGTTCCTCGCGCACGCCCCCAAGGGCCCGTTCGCGGGCTTCTACCGCGACCTGGCCGGCGTCGTCGCGCTCGACTGGCTGTTCATGATCGGCCTCGCCGGGATCGGCGTGGCGCTGGTGCTGGGCATCGGCATGCGGATCGCGGCGGCGGCGGGTGCGCTGCTGCTGGTGATGATGTGGAGCGCGGTGCTGCCCCCGGAGAACAACCCGTTCATGGACGACCATCTGATCTACGCGGTCCTGCTGGTGGGCCTGGCGCTGGTCAGCGCCGGCGACACCCTCGGCCTGGGCCGGTGGTGGGGACGCACCGCCCTGGTACGCCGGCTGCCCGCGCTGAAGTGAGGAGAAGCGAGAAGCGGCGAAGAGCCGGGCGGCAACCGCCCGGCTCTTCGCTGTTCGCTGTCGTGTCGCTTCCCGCGCCTGCCTGCTTCTTCCGCTTCGTTCCGCTCCGGCCGCGGACGGGGTCAGCCCGGCCGGACGGCGGCCGCGGTGACCGCGAACCGCCGGCTCAGCCCGGTGATCCGCAGCAGCCGCACCACCGGGGGCCGGGCGTTGACGATCGTGACCCGGCCGCCGAGCGCCTCGGCGAGGTCGCCGGCGAACGTGAGCGCGCGCAGTCCCTGGGCGTCGCAGAAGTCCAGCCGCCCGGCGTCGACCACCACCCACGGGTGATCCAGGTCCAGCGCGGTGAGCAGCAGGTCGCCGAAGAGCTCCGCGGTGGCGATGTCCAGTTCACCGGCCACGCTCACCACCCTCGTCCCTCCGGGGGCGGTCATGAGCGACATCGTGAAACGGGGCGGATCCTCCGTCGGCGGGCCGTCCACTACCGTCACCGTCTCTCCATCTCTGTCCGGCTGCTGTCGTCGCATCGGTCTTCATGCTCCACTGCGCCGCCCGCGGCTCCGTAGGGGCGAAGGTCCCGGTGTCGGCGGCCGTCGGTCAGCCGAGGGCGCGGCTGAGGGGGGACGGCGCCGGCGGGGGAGGGGCGAGGCGGACGCGCACGTCCACGGCCGCCGTGCCGCGCGGCGTGACGATCACCGGGTTGAGGTCCAGCTCGGCGATCTCGGGGTTGTCGGCGACCAGCCGGGACACCCGCGCCAGCTGGTCCTCCAGGGCGGGCACTGCGGCGGGCGGGCGGCCCCGGTAGCCCGACAGCAGCGGGGCGCAGCGCAGCGAGCGGATCATCTCGCCCGCCTCGCCGTCGAGCAGCGGCGCCGCGCGGAACACCCGGTCGCCGAGCAGGTCGGCGGCGATCCCGCCCATGCCGACCATGACCAGCGGGCCGAACCTGGGGTCCTCCAGCGCGCCGATGATGATCTCGACTCCCGCGCCCGCCATGCGCTGGACGACGGCGCCGGTCATCGCGTCGCCGAGGGCGGCGGCCATGTCCCGGTAGGCGTCCCGGACCTGCTCGGCCGTCCGCAGGTCCAGCCGCACGCCGCCGACGTCGCTCTTGTGGACCAGGGCGGGGCCGGTGGCCTTGAGCGCGACCGGCAGGCCGGTCAGCGCGGCGGCCTCGACGGCGCCCTCCGGCCCGTCCACGCTGATCGTCTCGGCCATGGCGATGCCGTAGTGCCCCAGCAGCCGGTGCGCCGTCTCCGGGTCCAGCCAGCGGCCCGACGGCGTGCAGCGCAGCTCCGCCTCGATGAGCGAACGCGCCCGTCCCGGCCGTATGCCGGGCGGCTCGGCCGCCGGGGACGCGGGCCGGCCGCGCCACTCGGCCTGGTCCACCGCGTGCCGCAGCGCCGTGACCGCCTGCTCGGGGTAGGCGTACGCGGGGACCTGGACGGCGCCGTCGTCGATCAGGGAGTCCTCGCCGACGACGCAGGCCAGCACCGGTTTGTCCGCGCCGTGCGCCGCCGCGGCGATCGCCGCCTTGGAGGCCGCGGCGCCGGAACCGAACGGCGGGGTGTAGACGGCGATGACCGCGTCGACGCCCGGGTCGGCCAGCACCGTCCGCAACGCCTCGGTGAGCTGCGCCGCGCCGCCGTCGGCGGTCAGGTCCACCGGGTTCGCGACGGCCGCCGACGGGCCCAGGGCCCGGCGCAGCGCGCTGCGGGTCGCCGCGGCCAGCTCGGGCACCTCGAGACCGCACGCCGCGCAGGCGTCGGCGGCCAGCACGCCCGGCCCGCCGGAGTTGCCCACCACGGCCACGCGCCGGCCGCGCGGAAGCGGCTGGCAGGCCAGCAGGCGGGCGGTGTCCAGCAGGTCCCGGACCGTCTCGACGCGCACGACCCCGGCGCGGCGCAGCAGCGCGTCCACCGCGATGTCCGAGGTGGCCGCGGCGGCGGTGTGCGACCGGACGGCACGGCCGCCCGCGTCCGACCGGCCGCTCTTGAGCACCACGACGGGCTTGCGGGCCCCGACCCGGCGCGCCAGCGCGGCGAACTTGCGCGGGTTGCCGAACGACTCCAGATACAGCGCGACGACCGAGGTGTCGGGGTCGTCCTCCCAGTACTGCAGCAGGTCGTTGCCGCTGATGTCGGCCTTGTTGCCGGCCGACACGAAGCTGGACACCCCCAGCCCCGTCGCGCCGGCCTGCTCCAGCAGCGCCGAGCCGACCGCACCGGACTGCGACATCACCGCCAGCCGCCCGCGCGCCGGAATGGCGGGCAGGAAGCTCGCGTTCAGGCCGTCGGCGGTGTTGACGATGCCCAGGCAGTTGGGCCCGACCAGGCGCATGCCCGCGTCGCGGCAGATCGCCAGCAGCTCGGCCTCCCGCCGGACGCCCTCGGCGCCCGTCTCGGCGAACCCGGCCGACACCACGACCAGCGCCTGCACCCCGTGCTCGGCGCAGTGGCGGGCCACCTTGGGCACCGCCTCGGCGGGCGTCGCCACGACCGCCAGGCACACCCCGCCGGGGACGGCCGACACGGTGGGGAACGCGGGGAGCCCGAGGATCTCGTCGGTGTGCGGGTTGACCGGGTAGATCGCCCCGGAGTAGCCGCCGTCCAGCAGGTTGCGCAGGATCCGGTGGCCCACGGTCCGCGGGTCGCGGCTCGCGCCGATCACCGCCACCGACCACGGCCGCAGCACCCGCTTCAGCGACGCCACCCCGGCGGTGTGCTCGCGCGCCTCGATCGCGGTGACGAGCTCGCCGGTGCACGCCAGGGGGAAGCCGATGTCGTACTCGTGGTCGCCGAACCGCCGCCGCACCCGGAACCCGGCCGTGGCCAGCAGCTCCATCATCGCCCGGTTCTCCCACAGCACGGTCGCGGTGAACTCGGCGATCCCACGGGCGTCCGCCTCGATCGCCAGCTGCTCCAGCAGCAGCGTGCCCAGGCCGCGCCCGTGCATCCGGTCGTCGACCAGGACCCCGATCTCCGCGCGGCCGCCGTCGTCGGGGATCATCTCCGCCAGGCCCATCGCCTGCCCGCCCATGAAGGCCACCAGGGCGTGCCCCGGCCACCCGTCGCCGGTGACCCGGTCGACGTAGGCGTGCGGGGTGCGCAGGCCGCCGGTGAAGAAACGCAGGTACGCCGACTGCTCGGACAGCCGGTCCACCAGGGCGTGCAGCGCCGCGCCGTCCGACCGCGCCAGCGGCCGGATGTGGACCATCGAGCCGTCGCGCAGCAGCGCGTGCTCACCCGCGTCGGTCATGGGAGCCGACATCATCTGCCTCCAGGGCCACGAAGGCGGCCCGAGCGTCCCCGGACCGCGAGCCATTGCGGCCTTCACGACATCAGCCGGAGGGAACAGGGCGGCAGGGGCGAAGGTCCCCGGGGAGGAGAGGGAGGTCCCCCGGAGGGGGGACCGGTTCCCCCGAGGGGCCGGCTCCTCATGCGGCACCCACCGGCGGTCGCTCGCGGGGCGCTTGGGATCCGGGTCATCCGTCTTGGCGACGATGGGTCTTGCGGCCGCAGTGGCCGTCTCATCCCGTCCCGGTCCCGGCGGTTCCTCTGCGCCGTCGGTGGGTGTCGCTTACATACTGCCCGCCTCCCTCCGGGGGGACGACCGCCATTGGCCCCGCGACGCCGGGACCAAGGTCCCGCCTGCCCGCACGCGTCCGGTGGCGTGCGGAGGTCCCCCTCACCTCGGGCCTTTCGCCTCTGGGGCGGGTCTCGGACGCGGGGATGCGATGGGACGAGGACGTACGGAACCGGGAGGCGCCATGAGCAGGGGCTCGTACGTGCTCGTCGGCTATGACGGGACCAAGCAGAGCGCATACGCGGTGGGGTGGGCGGCGACGGAGGCCCGGCTGCGGCGGCTGCCGCTGACCGTCGTGCACTCCTGGCGCTGGCCGTACCCCATCAGCCACATCGACTACGAGGGCGCGGCGATCGTCAAGCGCATGGGCGAGCACGTCCTGGACCACGGCGTGGCCCTGGCCGAGCGCTCCGCGCCCGGGGTGCGGATCCACGGGCGGCTCACGGACGGACCGGCGTACGCGGCGCTGCTGGCGGCGGGCGACGACGCCGAGGTGATCGTCATCGGCTCGCACGAGCAGGCCCGCCTGCCGGTGGCCTCGACGGCGCTCCAGCTCCCGGCCCGGGCCCGCTGCCCCGTGGTCGTCGTGCGCGCCCCCGCCACCGGTCACCGGCGCGTGGTCGCCGGGGTCGACGGCTCGGCGGGCGGCGACGCGGCCCTGGCCTTCGCGTTCGAGCAGGCGGCCCTGCGCGGCTGGAGCCTGCTGGCGGTGTACGGCTGCTGGGAGCCGGGCGCGGTGCCGCGCGAGGAGCTGGACATGTTCCACGACGACGAGAAGCTCAAGCGGGTCTGCGGCGCCCGGCTGGAACGGGCCGTGGCCCCCTACCGGGTGCGCTATCCGCAGGTCGACGCGTGGACGTCGCTGGTCCTCGACCCGCCCCGCGAGGCCCTGTTCGACGCGGCCGACAACGCCGATCTCGTCGTGGTCGGCAACCGGGGCCGGGGAACCGTCGACCCGCTGCTGCTGGGGGCCACCAGCAGCGCCCTGCTGCAGCACGCGCCGTGCTCGGTCGCCATCGTCCAGCCCACCCACGCCGAGACAGGCGAGACCCGCGAGGGATGACCGGGCGATGCCGGAAGTGATGACGACCAGGACACCACCGACCTGACCGGCGACCACGCCGAGCGGTGGCACCTGTGGGACTCGTGCGCCCTGCGGGCCGAGCAGGCCCGGGCCGGGCGGGCAGGAGGAGACGAGGAGGGCGGGTTCAACCGGCGTAGCGGCGGTCGAGCTGCTCCCACGCCCTGTCCCACGACGCGGCGCGACGGCGGTCGCACACGCGCCGGGTCAGCGTGTACACGAGCGCCAGGGGCGCGCCGACGCCCATGACGGAGTAGCAGGCGGCCAGCGCCGCGTTCACCACGACCTGCTCTCGCCGCAGCGGCTGGCCGACGAGGTCTCCGGAGGCGTTCACCCAGATGCGCCGGGAGCCGTCCTTGCCGGCGGACGGCCACGCCGGGATCTCCCCGCTACGGGCCGTTCCGTCCGGTGCGCGCCAGCGCGCCCAGACCGTGGACGGCGACTGGTCGCCGGTGGTCGCGACGGCGCCCGCCGGACGCCGCGTGATCGTCGCCACGGCCGGGTACCGGCCGACCTTCTGGGCGGCCTCGTCCCGCAGGCCCGTCCGGTAGGAGTGGCCCGCCGCCCAGACCGCCAGCGGCGCCGCCAGTGCCAGGAACACGACGACGAGCGCGACGCCGACGGCGCGTTGCGCGCGGTCGACGGGACGCCGCAGGTCGCTGTGGCCGAATCCGAGCCTGCGGACGAGCCCGCGGACGAGCGGGCGCACCCGGGCGAGCGGACGCGGCCGGGCACCGGCGCGGGTCGGATGTGATCGTCGCATGGCTCCTCCCTCGGTCCTCACCGACGCTAGAAGCCGGCGGCACGGGCCGGGAGGGGCTTTGTGCCCTGCCCCGGCGGACCGAAAGGCTTCTTCCCACGGAGGCCGGGCAGTCGAAACCTTCGCCGCGGTCGCGGGGCCGTGTTCCTGCCCGGGGACGGTGGGCGAGGCCGGCCTGGCGCCGGCACGCTCCCCCGCGGCCGTCGCGACCGCTAGATGGACTTCTCGCCCGGGTAGAGGTGTTCGACGTACACGCCGCCCGGATGCAGGGGAAGGCGGCGGCCGGACACGTGGCGGATCGCGATGCGCACGTAGTCGGGCTTGGGATCCGGCGCCCACGGCGCCAGCCGCAGGGACTCCAGCCGGCGCAGCTCGTCGGCGTCGGTGATGATCGTGGCGGGGCCCTCGGCCACGACGCTCCAGCCCGTCTTCAGGGCCGGCTCCACGTCGTCGGCCTCGAAGGTGATGGGACGTCCCGCCGCGACGGCGGCGAGCTTGGCGCCCGCGGCGCTGCGGAAGACGACGGTGTCGCCGTCCAGCACGAAGTTCACCGGCAGCACCGTCACCCGGCCCCGGTCGTCGGCCCAGGCGACCCGGCCGATCGGGACGCCGCCCAGCAGGACCAGGCAGGTCTCGCGGTCCAGCACCTGGATCGGCTCCTGTCCGCCGGGCATCGTCAGAAGTCCTCGATCATGGACTGTTCGGCCGGGCGGCGCACGCTCGCCCGCGCGGCCTCGGCCCTGCCGAGCCGCAGCAGCATCTGCGGGTGCCGGCCCCGGCAGAACCGGCCGCGGACCAGCGCGCGCAGCTCCGGGATCTCCAGGGCCTGCGTGTGGAAGGCGGCCGAGACGTCCTCCTGCGCCCCGCGCAGCAGGATTCGTTGCAGCGCCTGCCCGGCCCGCAGCCAGTCGCCCGGCGCGTCCCCGGACGTGGTGATCAGCATCACCAGGCCCGTCACCTGCTCCTGCGCGCTCCCCGCGCCGGCGCCGGGGGCCGACCCCCAGCCCTGGCCGCGGGAGAAGTCGCGCCCGGGGAAGTAGGGCTCGGTGCGCCGCTCCCGCCGCGGATAGGCCTCCTCGTGCACGCCCTCCGGACGCGAGGTGCCCGGCCGGGGCGCCCAGCGGGCCGACTCGCGCAGGTAGGACGCGTCGAGCTGCTGCAGGTGCTCGGCCGCCTCCGTCAGCGCGGCCAGGACGCGCAGGGCGTGCGGGTCCTCGACGACCAGCAGCCCGGCGCCCTCCCGCTGCGCCTCCAGCCGCATCTTCGCCTGCAGGGCGGGGGAGACGCCGGGACCGGGCACGAAACCGCCGCGGTGGGTGCGCCGCCGCCGGATCTGGTCGTACAGCCGCCGGTCGTCGTCGTTCTCGGCGATCCGGGCGCCGAGGATGACGTCGGCGAGCAGGTTGGGACGGTCCGGGTCCGGCAGGAGGCGCACCTCCGGCTCGTATCCGAGCCACCGGACCGCGACCCGCAGGCTGAGCAGGGCCGCGCCGCAGCTGATCACCATCTCCCGGCCGGTGGGGTCGGCGACGCCGAGCCGCCGGTCCGGATCGGCGCGCAACGTGATGCGGGATCCGCGGTGGCTGAAGCTCCAGGGCTGGGTGTTGTGCACCGACGGTGCCCAGACCGCGGCTTCGACCGCCCGCCGGACGTCCTCCGCCGGCGTCTCGGAGACGTTCCGGACCCGCGGCCACCTCGGTTCCATGCTGACTCCTCGTGCCGACTACAGGCCCAGTACATCGACCGTCGCCCTTCGCAATAAGGGGCGAACGACTCATTTCGGGCGCCGTACGTCCCGGCGCCGCCATGTTTCGGATGTCCGCAGCGGCCACTTCCGGTCATCGATCCGTGTAGCCATCCGGGACCGCCGAGCGCCCACGTGGCTTGGCGTCGGCACGCGCGACAACCGGCACCAGAAGGCCGGCGCCCTGAACCAGGTCCTGGACCGGCTGCTGCCGATCCTCGGCCCCCACGACGCGATCATGGTGATGGACGCCGACTCGGCGCTGGACCCGGGGTTCGTCCGCCACGGGCTGGCGTACCTGGCGAGCGGCCGCCACGCCGCGGTGGGCGGCACGTTCACCGGCAAGCCGGGCGGCGGACTGGTCGGCATGTTCCAGCGCAACGAGTACGCCCGGTACGCGCGGGACGTGCGGCGGCTGGGCGGCAAGGCCCTGGTGCTGACCGGCACGGCCACCATCTTCCGCGCCGCCACGCTGCAGGAGGTCGTCGCCGCCCGCGGCGAGCGGCGGCTGCCCGGCCTCCCGCACGTCTACGTGCCCCGGCTCTCGTCGTCGGCGCATCATGAAGCGGTGGACCGCTTCCGGGTGATGGGCGTGGACGCGTGCCGGACGGGCTGGATCGGCGTCGTCCTGACCGGCGGCGCGCCGATCGCCTGCCACGCCACGGAGATCGGCGACCTGGCCGCCACCGCCGCCCGTGACGCACCGCTCGACGTCATCGCCGTCGACATCCCCATCGGCCTGGCGGACACGGGCCGGCGCCGCGCCGACGAGCTCGCCCGCGAGGCCGCCGGGCCCCGGTGGGCGTCGGTGTTCATGACACCGGTCAGAACCGCGTTGCGCGCCGCCGACTACGCCACCGCCGCCAGGGAGAGCCGGCGGATCTGCGGCACCGGCATCTCCGCCCAGTCCTACGCGCTCAGAGGCAAGATCCTGCAGGTCGACCGGTGGATCCGCCGGGCCGGGACGCGGGTCGTCGAGGCGCACCCCGAGGTGTGCTTCGCCGAGATGGCCGCGCTGTCGGGCGGCCCCCTCACCGCGGGCAAGAAGTCATGGGCCGGGATGCGGCAGCGCGCCGCGCTCCTGGCCCGTCAGGGCATCGACCTTCCGGCCGACCTCGGCGAACCCGGCGCCCTGGCCGGGGCCGACGACGTTCTGGACGCCGCGGCCGCCGCGTGGACGGCCCGCCGGGTGGCCCGGGGGGAGGCCAGGTCCCTGCCCGACCCGCCCCAGGTCTTCTCCGACGGCCTGCCGTGCGCGATCTGGGTCTGAACCGCCGCCGGGCCCGGCGCCGGGACGCCGGGGCCGGCCCGCTCGGCGGTCAGTGGCAGTCCCAGTGGCCCTCGTGGGCGGCGTGGCGATGCCCGTCGTGCAGGTAGTCCACGTGGTCGTCGTGCGGGACGGCGACGTGTCCGCAGCCGGGCCCGTGCTGGTGCTCGTGCTCCTTGTGGGCCATGTGCCCCTTCGGCGCGCACTCGTCGACGTGATCCTCGTGCAGGACGTGGAAGTGCCCGTCGTGCAGGAAGTCGACATGGTCGTCGTGCGGGACGGCCACATGCCCACATCCCTCGCCGTGGACGTGCGAGTGCTCGCGGTGGGTGCGATGCCCGGTGGCAGCCGTCATGGCCGATCTCCTCGTTGAGCAGGTGTTCCGGCATCCGAAACGGTCGACACCCCGGGTCCTACCCGCCACGGCGACGGAGGCACGTTTTCGAACGAAGCGGGCGTGCCCGCCGTTCCCGCCCCGGGGTGAGATGCCGGAGTTTGGGGGTAGGGGGTGCGGACGCGACCGTATGGCTAGGGGGAAGCCATGACAGGCGATACGGCGGGCGCACGGCCCGGCAACTCCGTGACCTTCGTGGGCAACGCCACCACCATCATCCGCTGCGGCGGTTTCACGCTGCTGACCGACCCGAACTTCCTGCGCCGGGGCGAGCGCGCACACCTCGGCTACGGCATCACCACCACGCGGCTGCGCGACCCGGCCCTGACGGTGGACGAGCTGCCCGACCTCGACGGCGTGGTGCTGTCGCACCTGCACGAGGACCACTGGGACAGGGTGGCCGAGCGGAACCTGGAGCGGAACCTGCCCATCCTCACCACCGGCGCCGCCGCGCGCACCCTGCGCGCCCGCGGATTCGGCCAGGCGATCGGGCTGCGCACCTGGCAGCCGCACGAACTGGTCAAGGGCGACCGGATGGTGCGCGTCACCGCCATGCCGGGCCGGCACGCGCCCGGTCAGCTGCGGCGCCTGCTGCCGCCGGTGATGGGCTCGCTGCTGGAGTTCGGCCCCCGCGGCGGCCCGCCCGACCTGCGGCTCTACATCAGCGGCGACACGCTGATGTACGACGGGATCGCCGAGATCGGGCGGCGCTATCCGGACATCGACGTCGGCATCGTGCACCTGGGCGGCACCCGGCTGATGGGGCTGCTGACGGTGACCATGGACGGGCGGCAGGGCGCCGAGTGGCTGGAGACGGTGCGGTGCGCCACCGCGATCCCCGTTCACTACGACGACTACACCGTCATGAAGTCGCCCCTGTCGGACTTCGAGCGCGAGGTCGAACGGCGCGGTCTCGAAGGAAGGGTGCGCTACCTGCGCCGTGGCGAGCAGTTCCAGCTCGTCCCCGCGCACCACTAGCGCTCCGTCACAACTTCGTGGCGAGTCGCGCGGGGCTCGTCCCGGCGGGGATGCGGGCGTCCGGCCCCCGCCATTCCAGGAGCAGCACGCTGGCGTCGTCGTCGAGCCGGCCGGCGTGATGGTCCAGGATGCTGCGGATGAGACGGCGCAGCGTCTCCGGGACGGGCAGCCCGTCGGCGTTGCGGCGGATGATGAAGTCGACGAAGCGGTGCAGGCCGAACTCCTGTCCGCGGCTGTTGCGGGCCTCGACGATGCCGTCGGTGTAGAGCAGGATGCGGTCGCCGGGTTCCAGCTGTTCCTGGCACAGCGCGGCGTCGCTGCCCAGCCCCGTGCCCAGCGGGGCGGTCGGCGGGCAGTCCAGGGTGGTGACCCAGCGGCCGTTGCGGATCACCACCGGCGCCGGGTGGCCGTGATTGGTCCACGACAGCAGGCCGGTGCGCGAGTCGAGCTCGGCGAGCAGCGCGGTGACGTAGCTGGTGGCGGCGAACTGCCGTTCCAGGATCTTCTCGATCGCGTCGCCGGTCCCCAGCAGGTCGGCGCCCTGCAGGCGGCTGTTGCGGCAGGTCGCCACGGCCAGGTTGGAGGTCAGCCCCGAGGTGGTGTTGTGGCCCATCGCGTCGAAGATGGCCAGGTGGACGATGTCGCCCGCCAGGCCGTAGTCGAAGGCGTCCCCGCCGAGCTGGTAGGCCGGTTCCAGGAGCGCGCCGATCACCACCCGGTCGTTGGCGAAGGTTCGCGGCGGCATCAGCCGCCACTGCATCTCGGCGGAGACCGTCATGGGCTGGCTGCGCATCAGTTTCGCGTAGGTGTCGCTGAGCGGCCGCTTGCTGACGACGATCAGCCCCACCAGGCCCGCGAGGCGCCACAGAAAGGGCATGACGTCCCGGTCCCCGGGGGGCACGACGATCTTCAGGACGCCCAGCCGTTCGATGCCGTCCAGTATCGGCACCCACCACACGGTGCCGCCGTCGTCGGCCGTGGGGCCCTGAACGCCGGCGACGTTCTGGAACGCCCGTCCTGCCAGGGTCCCTTCGACGCGGATCTCGCCCGGCGCGCACCTGGCGTGCGGCAGCTCCTCCTCGTCGCGTCCCCTCAGCAGGCGCAGCACGCTCTGCTGGATGTCGACGAGGTAGATGAGCGCGTCCCGGTAGCCGGCCCGCCCGGCGATGTCGGCCACCACCACCGGGATCTGCTGCATCGAGATGGCATGGCTGCTGTCGAGCAGCTCGCCGAGCAGTTGGTTGTCCCGGTCAAACTCCATCGGTCTCAGTCCCCCGGACGGGCGGCCGCGGCTGGGCGCGGAACCCGCCTCGGTCCCTACATTCCCGGCATTCACCACGCCATGCGGCCGCTCACGGCCGGTGTCCCGCCCGGACCGGACGCCGCGCGCGGTCCCCGGTCACCGGCGGGGGAGGGCGTCGACCCGGTCGGTCGGCCTGTCCAGCGCCCGCAGCACGGCGCGAAGCTCCTGGCGCTCGGCGGCGGTGATCGGCGCGTCGCACAGGCAGAGGGCCGTGACCAGGTGGTCGACGGCCTTGTCCCAGCGTTCGCCGGCCGCGGCCCGCGTGACCTGCCGCAGGGCCGCGGGGCCGAGCCGGTCGCGGTAGCGGTCGGGCAGGCGCCGTAAGGTCTGCTCCAGCCGGCGCCGTCCCACCGCCGGTACCGTCGCCGGTTCCACGGGGTCGGCGGCCAGCGCCATGGCCAGCGCCCTGGGCGCCCCCATGGTCGGACGCGAGGTGTCGCCGTACAGCGGGGGGTCGTCGTGGGCGGTCAGCCCGAGGAGCCGTAGGAAGTCCTCCATCACGCCCATCGCACACCTCGCGCTCCCCTTGGCCGCGGTGCGGCTTCCTGACCACCTCGACACACGCATCGTAATCAAATCGTTGCAGTACGTCATCATGGGGCCACCGTGCGCGCAGCTCCCAGAGTCTGAACCCGGCTGATCCCGGCGTCAGGCGAGCACGTGCCCGGCGGGGGCGGGGAGCAGCACCGAGCGGTAGACGTCCAGGACGCGGGCGCCGAGGTGCTCCCACGTGTAGCCGCGTACGAGCTCGTGGGCGGCGCCGGCCAGTTCCCGCGACAACACGGGATCGTCCAGCAGCTCGCGGAGCGCGGCGGCCAGGGCGGCCGGTGCGTGCGGTGGGACGAGCAGGCCGGTGCGGCGGTGCCGCACCAGCTCGGGAACACCGCCGACATGGCTGGCCACGACGGGAACGCGGCAGTGCATCGCCTCCAGCAGCACCGTGCCGAGTTCCTCGTAACGGGACGGGTAGGCCAGCAGGTCCACGTCGTCGAGCACGCTCGGGACGTCCTCGTGCGGAACGAAGCCGGTGAAATGGGTTCGGCCGGCGATGCCCAGACGCTGGGCCGAGCGCCGCAGCCGCGCCCGTTCGGGGCCGTCGCCCACGATCACCAGATGCGCCGGGTGGGCCGTCCCCAGCGACGCGAAGGCGCGCAGGAGCGTCTCGACGTCCTTCTGCGGGTGCAGCCTGCCCACGTAGGCGACGCGTGGACGCGGGATGTGCGCGGGAAGGACCGGCCGCCTCGGCCCGGTCGTGAACTCGCGGCCGATGCCGGACGGTATGACATGCACGTGGGCGGAGGGCATGTCACGGCGGAGACGGTGGGTCAGGACGATGACCGCGTCCGCCCTGGCGCTGCCGTACCGCTCCAGGAGGCCGCCGGCCGTCTTCAGCACCAGCGAGCGCGGCCCTCCCACCCTGAGCGTGCGGCGAAGGCTGCAGTGGATCGTCAGCACCAGGGGCGCGTCGGCGAGCGCGGCCGCGTGCATCGCCAGCGGCACGATCGCCAGGTCCTCGCCGAGGTGCGCGTGGACCAGGTCGACGCCCCGGGTCAGCGTCGCCGCCTGCCACCAGGCGGGCAGCCAGAAGAACTGGCGGCAGCGCGGGACCGGCACGCCGAACCTGACCACCGTCCCGTGGCGCCCGAACGGCGCGGTGGCGGGCGCGGTCGGCGGCCTGCTCGTCACCACGGTCTGGCGCACGCCGAGTTCGTCCAGGACGCGGCTCAGCTGGGCGGTGTGGTTCTGCATCCCCCCGGCGGGGTCGAAACGCACCCCGCGTCCCGACAACGCCGTCACCGGAGCCTCGAACACCGAGCACAGACGCAGTACCCGCATGGCCCCCGTTCCTCCGCACCCTGCCGTTCGCGCGCCGTCGGGCCTGGCCGTTCCTTCACCGAAACCCCAGGTCAGCCGGGATGTTCCACGACATTTGAGGCCGAAACGTCCGGTGTGCGAGCCGCACTCACATGCCCGCCCCTGTCCAGCGCGCTCCCCGGGGCCACGTTCCGGGCGACCCGATCAAGGACGTGCTCTCACACAGAGTTAGCGACGCGGACTCGGCGCCGTCTGCTCGCCGTTGCGTGGGCGGTTACGCGGGGGTGATCAGGCCGTAGTGGCCGTCGTAGCGGTGGTAGAGCACGTTGCCCCGCCCGGTGGCGGTGTCGAGGAAGAACAACCACGGCATCCCCGACGTCTCCAGCCGCTCGGTCGCCTCCAGAAGGCTCAGCCGGGGCGCCGGGTGGGCGCTGATCGTCAGCGGGACCGCGAGCGGGGCGCGCCGGCTCCGCCGCGGCGCCACCTGGGCCAGCCGGTAACCCCCTTCGGCACGGTAGATGACGCTGTCCTGGCCGGTCTCGACGTCGGCGAACAGCAGGAAGCCGTAGTCCAGCGTCTCCAGGTCGAAGGCCGCCTCGTCGGGGGTCTCGGTGGCCAGCGTGAACGACTTGTGCCGCACCAGCTCGCGATCCTCCAGCGGACGCGGATACCAGGCCGGGCGGTGCGTCCGCTCGGCGCCGTGCCGCCACTCGCGGGGGTCCGGCGCCGGCCGGCCGCCGCGGCGGTACTCCGCGTGCCGGCCGATCCGCTCCAGCCTGGCCAGCAGCCGGTCGTGCAGCCGGTCGATGGCCTCGCGCATCGTCTCCGCCGTCACCTGCACCCGCACCGGGCGGCCGTTGACGTCCAGGTTGGCCTGCGCGACGGCCGGGCGGTCCACCGCCGGGTCCGGCGCCATGGTCAGTTTCGCGCGGGCGAACAGCACCGGCTCGGGCGCGTGCCCGAACACCGCGGCCACCTTGGCGCGCGCGTAGTCGGCGGAGCCTTCCGGCACCGCTCCCCGGTGTTCCACGGCCACCTCGGGGGCGACCTGGGTCGTCGGCCGATTCATGACGTTCCCCTCTCACCGCGATCCGGCGCGCGCCTTGCTCGCTTCCAGCCTTGGCCCACCGGACCCGCCCGGACAGTGGCCGAAGGTCACCGCCCGGAGGGACGTCCGGCCGTCGGCCACCTTGAGGGGACGATCTCCGGCACGGCCGCCACGCGCGAAAGGCGGCCCCGGCGCCGGGTTCCGAGCGCCCGGGCCGCGCCTTCACACGAGGTCGGACCGGCCGTGGGAGACGGAAAGGACGGGCCGGGGGCTGCAGCGGTGCAGCGGGACGACGGGGGAGCGGTCCCGCTGCGCCGGCAGGCGGAGGATCGACTGGGTGAGCCGCGCGGTCTCGTCGTCGGCGTCCGCCGGATCGGCCATCGCCTGCAGCCGCCGGATGACGACGCCCTCCCGCAGCGCCCACGGGCAGATCTCGAGCTGCTCGATGTCGAAGATGGTCATGACGGCCTCGGCGACGATCGCGCCGGCCAGGATCTGCGGAGCCCGCGCCCTGGAGATGCCGGGCAGCTTCGCCCGGCCCGCGTAGTCGGTGCGGGCCAGGACCGGGATCTGCGCGCGCAGCCGCTCGCGGTCCAGCACCCGGCGCGCGTAGGGGCCGGCCTTGTGCTTGGGCGCCCCGGTCAGCCGGGCCAGCTGGGTGAACGTCCTGGAGGTGGCGAGCGGCCGCATCGGCTGCGGATCGTCCCGCCGCGCGGCCAGTCGCGCGGCCAGCTCCCCGGTGGCCTCGGTGAGCCGCCGCCGGACGAGCCGCCGCAGGTGCCGCACCCGTTTGGGCGACGGAGGGTCGCCCGGCAGGTGCTCGCGCGTGAGCCGTGCGGCGCCCAAGGGAAGCGACAGCGCGGTCGTGGGCTCCTGCCCGTCGCCGTGGGCGATCTCCAGCGAGCCGCCGCCGATGTCGGCCAGCAGCAGCCCCCCGGCCGACCAGCCGTACCAGGCGCGCGCGGCCAGGAACGTCAGCCGGGCCTCGTCCCGGCCGGTCAGGAAGCCCAGCCGCAGCCCGGTCGACGCGGTGACCCGCGCGACGATCTCGTCCCGGTTGGCGGCGTCGCGCACCGCCGAGGTGGCGAACGCGATCAGCTCGTCGACGTCGTGCCGCGCGGCGGCGCCGATCGACCCCCTGATCGCCTCCGTCAGCCGGCCGATCGCGGCGGGCTCGACCGTGCCGTCCGCGCCGGTCGCCTCGGCCAGCCGCGTCGGGTGCTTCACCGTCGCCACCGTGCGGTGCGGCCGTCCCACGTCCACCTCGACGACCTTGAGATGGGCAGAGTTGGATCCCACGTCCAGAACACCGAGTCGCATGTGGCGCGCTTTACCCGGGGGAGCGCTTTCCTATCCGTACACGGCATCTGACCAGCGACGTAACCTCGACCGGCTCCGGCCGAAACCGACATGACCTCGAACGGTGACCGCGCCCGCCGAACGCTATTTCAGCCGGGCCAGGAGCTGGTCGGGACGCGCCACCGTCACCGTCGCCGTCGGATGGCGTATCAGGTGCAGGGGGTCGATCGCCGGTACCGGGGTGCGGAAGCGGACGCACACGCCCCCATCGCGGTTGGTGGCGAAGGTGATGCCGCGATCGGCGAGCGAAAGATGCGCCGGGCCGGCGGTCTTCAGGAAGGCGTAGGGCCCGGAGACCTCCTCCGCCTCGGCGACGTTGTCCAGGTTCGTGGTGAGACGCCACGGCCCGAACCGGATCTCCAGCGCGACCTCCGTCACGATGACGCACGCGGACGACGACGTGACGCCGAACGGCAGCGCCGCCACCCGGTACGCCGAGCTGAACCGGAAGGGGAAGACTTGGCGTTCCGTGGTCATCGGCTCGTTCCTCCTCCGGGGGCCCGCCGTCGCGCGGCCAGCGCGGCCCTGGTCAGTTCCTCCATGCGCCGGCAGGCCCGCCTGTGGTACCTGACCTGCGTGGTGCGGCCGAAGAGCACGAAGCCGAGGCGCACGATGGGGTTCGCGATGGGCGCCATCTGGGAGAAGGCGTGGATGTGGAACTCCACCTCACCGGTGTCCAGCCACTTGCGCACCTCGTGGTCCATCTGGCCGCGTTCGAGATGCCCCTCGAGCGTCCGGTAGTTCCACCCCCACACTCGTGCCCGGCGCCCGTCCTGCTCGACGACTCCGTCGACGACCGCCCCGATTCGTACCCCGAGGTAGAACCGCAATCCGTAGAACCGGCCCTCGAGCAGCATGTCCTGGCCCGCCGCGGGACGGCCGCCGCCGTAGGCGTGCCGGATGAAGGCCGGATCGGCGAACTCGTAGTCCCGTACGAGGCGACGGGCGATCTCCCAGCTTCCGTCGGGCAGCGGCGGGCCGGGCGGCTCGGCGGGCAGGGGCTGCCGGTAGTCGTCGATGTGCCAGCCGGAGTCCGCGTCGCCGCCGGGTTCCTCCCGCGGATCGAAATTGATCGGCCGATGCCGCAGCTCGGCGTGCAGCCGCCGCAGTCGTCGCTGAACCCGCGTGTTCTCGCCCATGACATCGAGCTTCTCCGCCTGACGGTGTGTGACGCTCAGAGTGTGACGTCGTCGGCGGGGCCGGCGACCTGGCGGACGGCGGCGTAGGCGGGGCCCCGTATCTGCTGCAGCGCCCCGGCCGGCGGCAGCCCGGGAATCTGGTGCCGGGCCGGGGCGAAACGCATCGGTGCGCTGTCGTCGCTGCGCGCCGGACCGGTGAGCAGCAGCTCGCCGAACCTCTCCCACGAGCCGAACTCGGTCGCGATGACCAGGTCCAGCGGCAAGGGGCTCTCGCCGACGGCCCCGGCGAGCGCGGCGTCGCCGGCCGGGACGATACAGGGCCGCCGCGCGACCGCGCCCAGGAAGACGCGGCGGTCACCGGCCGCGTACGGCAACAGGGAACCGTAGAAGGCCGGACTCCACCGGATCGCCGGCCGCGGCAGGTGGCGGCCGAGCAGGCCGTGCCCGGTGGTGGCCAGGAGCAGCTCGGCGACGGCCGGCTCGCCGTCCGGCGAACCCCCGCCGGACCCCGGCGAGACGTCCGCGGGTTGCCTCCACCGCAGCGCCAGCCCCAGCACGTCCGGCAGCGGGGGAGGCAGCCCCACCGACCGGGACAGCCGCGCCAACCCCCGCAGCTCGGCCGCGTCGTCCAGGAACGAGACGCCCCAGGGCCGGGAGGTGCCGTGCAGGAGCAGGGTGGCGTCGCACACCAGCCCCTTGGGGTGCAGAGGCCGCCCGCCGCGCAGCCGCGCCGCCGTGGTGAACAACCGCGTGAAAGCGGTCGTGGCGAGCTGGGTCAGGTGCTGTGCGTGCAGCCTGCTGTCTCCGGCGACCTCGGCCCGCTCGGTGTGGACTTCCACCTCGCCGGTCACCCGGCCGCCGGCCATCTCCGCGACGCGCGAGCAGAAATGGGTCCACATGTGAAGCTGCATCTCCTTCGCGATGCGCAGCCTGTCGTACAGCACGTCCGCCAGGCGGCTACCGCTGCGCGCCCATGACTCGATGGTGAAGACCACGTCGCCGTCCCGGGTGTTCACCGCCCGGAACTCGATCTCTCCTGCCTCGATGTGACCTTCCAGGGTCGCGAAGCGAAATGACCGCGGCTCGCGTTCCACCACGCGCACCGGACAGTTCCACGGGCCCGGCATGTGCACGTCGTACTCGTCGCCGACGTCCAGGCACCGCGCGTCGCCCGACGTCTTGTCGAAGACGGCGAACTCCACCGGAGACGCGGCGTTGATGTCGGCGCACAAACGGCCGATCAGCTCTTCGGCGCTCAGCGGGCTGCCGGTGATCCGGACGGTGTAGCGCCGCTGGAACGCCGGCCCGGCGCCCTGCCGCGGATGCTGCAGCCGGTCTCCGCCACGTTCCGGGATCCGCTCGATCTCGGCCACCACACTGGTGCGGAGCCGCCGCCGCGCCACCCCACGGGAACCGCGCAGCCACCGCCACGCGGCCAGGCCGATCCCCACGGGCCAGCGCACCATCCGCACGCGCTGCCGCCAACGAACTCGCACGGCGCCCCCCGATGATCGTCTGCCCGTCGTCGCGCCCGCCCCCGGACGCGACAGCCGTGCCCGCCATGAGTACCCCAGGCGCCCACCCCCAACCCGCCCCGGACCCGGGAGCAGCTGATCGACGGCACGCGACGCCCGAAGCGGCAGCGGCCCTGCACCCGGATCTACGGCCTGTTCCGGCGCTGTGCCACGAGGGGGCGGGAAGGGACGTGTGGGGTCACCGGCTCGCCTTGAGCAGGCGCCTGATCGTCCCTGCGGTGCGCGTTGTGGCCGGGACGCCCAGCCTCGCCTCCAGCTCCGCGGTGGGGTTGCCGACCCGTGATCCGGTCTTGCGGATGACGCTCAACGCGACGCCCTGGGAGAACTCGATGATGTCGACGTCGCCGCGGCGGTTCGTCCACGGAACCGGGGCTCCGAAGTCGTGGTCGCCGTCGAAGAAGGTGAACGTCTCCCGGTAGGTGCGCTCGTCCGTGGAACCGGCGAACGGGTTCCGGTCGAGAATCGTCTCCAGGTGGTCGACGGGACGCACGATCGCGGCATCCTTGTAGCCGCTGACCGCCGTCAGGCGCGGCGCCGCCCGGTCGACCACTTCACGAGGGTCCTCGTCGCCGACCTTGACCAGCACCGTCCCGTTCGTCTGGAACGACCGTACGAAGGACGCTCCGGCCTCGCGCAGTGCGTCCTCCAGCGCCGCCCGGTCGGGGCTGTTCTGATGGCCCAGGTTCATGTTGCGGTAGAAGACGACGAAGACTGTTGACATGCGCAGAGTGTCGCAGATCCGCGGTGACCATCACGGACGGTCGCACACCACCCGGTGCGCCTCGATACGTCGGCCTGGAACCCGGCAGCCGGGGTCCGGGCCGACGTGAGGCGGTCAGTGGGTGAGGTGGTCAGTCCGTCTTCCGCTGCGCTGAGCCCCAGCCCTGGAGGCCGGCGCCGTAGGGGTAGAGCGGGTTCCCGTAGCCGGTGGGGACGGGACGTCCGGCGTCGATGTGGGAGCGGATCTCGGCGCGCTGCGCCGGAGTGGCGCCCAGGTCGTACGGGATGGTCCAGTCCTCGACGGCGTCGGCGGGGACGTCCGCGCCGCCCGGTGTGAGGATTTGGTCGAGGGAGCGGGGCATCTGCCAGGGCAGCCGTCCGCTGGGGGCGTAGTCGCCGAACAGCAGGGCGGCGGTCGCCGGGCCGACCTCCTCGCCGCCGCGGTAGGTCAGCACGATGGCGTCGGCCAGGTCGTGCCATTCGGTGATGACGGTGGGCCGGGGCAGGGTCATCACCACCACGACGGGGACGCCCTGGTCGTGGAACCGGCGGATGATCGCGAGTTGTTCGGGTGGCAGCTGGGGTTTCTCCTTCACCCAGGCGGTGGCGTGCGTGTAGCTGGGCTCCCCGACGGCCACGACGGCCAGTTCGGGGTCGGCCGCGGTGTCCTGGTGGACGGTGACGCCGGCGGCCGCGGCGCGGGCTCTGACCGCCTGCAGCAGGGTCTGGGAGCCGTGTTCGGCGTGGAAGAAGCTGGTCCAGATGCAGCAGGCGCCGCCGTCGGTGGCGGTGGTGCCGGCCACCACGATGTCGTCGCCGGGCCGGAGCCTGACGGGCAGGACGCCGTTGTTCCTGAGCAGGGTGTTGGACTCCCGCGCGGCCCGCTCGGCCAGGGCGGCATAGGACGGCTGGTGGAACCGGAAGGGCCCGTTCACCGGGTCCCCGTACGGACGCTCGAAGATCCCGAGCTGGAACTTCAGCCGCAGGATCCGGGTGACCGCGTCGTCGATGCGGGCCATGGGGACGTCGGCCAGGAACCGGGACATGGTGAACCCCTCGGCGCCGGGGTCGGCGCCGCCCATCACGTCCGAGCCGGCGTTGGCGGCCTTCGTCCAGACGCCCGAGGGCAGCCAGTCCGTGGTGATCAGGCCCGTGTAGCCCAGGTTGTTCCTGAGGTAGTCGAGGATGGGCTTGCTGTCTCCCGCGCCCGATCCGCCGGGATCGAGGTACTTGCTGCCGGCGTACCCCGGCATGATGTTGACGGTGCCCGCCTCGATCGCCGCCCTGAACGGGATCATGTGGTACTTGATGGTCACCTCGTCGTAGGTGATCTGGGCCTCGCCGCCGGCGCCCTCGCCGGGCCAGTGCTTGACCGTGGCCAGGACGGAGTTCGGGTTCAGTTCCGGCCCGCCCTGCAGGCCCGTCACCAGTGCCCGGACCTGGGCCGCGGCGACCTGGGCGTCCTCGCCGTTGCCCTCCTGGATCCGCGGGTAGATCACCTTGGTGCCGACCTCGGCGAGCGGTCCGAGCACGCCGCGGGTGCCGACCTCCAGCTGCTCGCGCCGCTGCATGTCGCCCAGTTCGCGGTCGAGCGGATAGTTCCTGGCGGCGGCCAGCGTGCTCTGCAGCGGGTAGGTGGTCTGGTACCCGGCGATGGTGTCGCCCGCGGAGACCGGCGGGATGCCGAGGCGGGTTCCGGCCGAGCCGAGCAGCACGTTGTGCAGGTCGCCGGGCTGCGCGGGCCCGAAGTGCCATCCCGACCGCGGGTACTGCTGGGCGCCGTAGAACATCTGGTACGCCTTCTCCTCCGGCGTCATCCGGCCGAGCAGGTCGCTCACCCGGGCCTCCACCGGC
Source organism: Actinomadura miaoliensis (assembly GCF_039536785.1). Classification (NCBI taxonomy): domain Bacteria; kingdom Bacillati; phylum Actinomycetota; class Actinomycetes; order Streptosporangiales; family Thermomonosporaceae; genus Actinomadura; species Actinomadura miaoliensis. Next base: position 46,320 of record NZ_BAAAZG010000048.1, on the reverse strand, counting down.
CGCCGCCAGTCCTCGTACGGCTCGATCGTCCCGTTGCGGTTGAGGTCGCGGGCGCCGCCGACGATCGGGACGCCGTCGTCGACCCGCTCGATCTCCGGGAGGTAGACGCTGAAGGTGCGGACGGCCGAGGTGGTCCGGCCCCCGGACCCGTCCACGGCGACCACGAACCACCGGTACGTCCAGCGGTCGGAGATGTCCCAGGTGGGGGTGTAGCCGGTGGCGGTCGTCTCGGCGACCTTGGTGTAGAGGTCGAGCAGGCTGCCGGACGCGGTGAAGTCGTAGTCGGCCCGGCTGACGTTGATCCACACCTCGTAGCGGACGGTCCCCGGCACGGCCGACCACGACAGGGCGGGCCGCCGCGTGTCGGTGATCATCGCCCGGTCGGGCGGGGCGGACAGCGCGAACTGGCCGGTGGTCCCCGGTGCCCTGGTGGGTCTGGACAGCAACGGCGGGGTGTCGGCGGTGGTGTCGAGGGTGCCGTGGACCTGGAACTCCCACAGCGAGTAGCCGTAGCCGGTCGCGCGGGCCGTCCCGGTGAACCGGACGTAGCGGCCCTTGCCCGAGACCGTGAGGTTCTCGACGCCGCCCTTGCCGGTGGTGGTGCTGTGGAGGGTCCTCCAGGTGGAGTCGTCGTCCGAGACCTCGACCCGGTAGCCGGTGGCGTAGGCCGCCTCCCAGTTCAGGGTCAGGCCGGTGATCGTGCCGATGCCGCCGAGGTCGACCTTCAGCCACTGGTCGTCGCCGGTGAGGCTGGCCCACCGGGTGGTGGTGCGCCCGTCCAGGGCCGCGGCGGGCGCGTTGCCGCCCTCCCAGGACGAGGCCGACACCTTCTTGAACGCGGAGATCGGCGTTCCCGAGGGGACGGCGGTGTCGGCGGTGTGAACGGCCATTTCCCACAGCGAGTAGCCGTAGCCGGTGCCGCGCGCGGTGCCGTACATGCGCAGGTAGCGGCCGGTGCCGGTGACATCGAGGGTCTGGGTGCCGCCGGTTCCCGTGCCGGTGGTGTAGATGGGCGTCCAGTTCGACCCGTCGGTGGAGGTCTGGAGCTGGAAGGCCCGCGCGTGGGCGGCCTCCCAGGTGAGCACGACCCTGCAGATCGACTTCGTCGCGCCGAGGTCGACCTGCAGCCACTGCGGGTCGGAGAAGGCGCTGGACCAGCGGGTGCCGCCGTCGCCGTCGACGGCGGCCGAGGCGGGGAAGGCGCCGTTCTCGACGGACGAGGCGGTCGCCGGACGGTTCAGGGCCGCGTTGGCGGTGCCGCAGGCGGCGGCCGCCGCCGGACGGGCGGTGACGCTCACGGCGCAGGCGGCCAGCAGCGACAGCGCGCCCAGTGTCACGGACAGGGCGCGGGGACGGTGTTTCATGGGCGTTCCTCCAGGGAGCGGGGAACCTGGCCTGCGGGGCCCGGCGGCGGCGCCCGCCGGGCCCGGCAGGGGCGCTGTCACGGGTAGGAGACGACCACGGACGGGGTCGTGGAGGTGCCCGACGTCGGCGCGCCGGTGTCGTTGATGACGTGGTTGTACTGGCCGTTGCCGCCCAGCGACACCACCAGCGCGTGGTGGAACCTGATGCCGGGCTTGACGGGGGTCTGGAAGCCGTGGTGCTGCCGGATCGTCGGGTCGACGTTGTAGTAGCAGTACGAGCCGACGCCCCACGCCTCGTGGGTGTTCACCGAGTCGGCGACCCGGTAGGCGGCGTAGCCCTGGATGGAGCCGTTCTGGATCGCCGCCTGGTTGGGCGCGTCGTACGCCTTCTCGTTCTGGAAGAAGATCGTCCGGCCGCGCTCGCCGAACCACTGCACGTCGTACTTGTTGAAGTGCTCGACGAACAGGCCGGTGGCCAGCACGTCGTCGCCGTTGACGACCAGGCCGTAGTCGGCCCGGTTGGTCTCCCAGCCGACGCCGGCGCCGTGGTCGGCGCGCCAGATCCAGGTGTGGTCGATGATCACGTCGTCGCTGTTGACGACCATGCTGGTGGTGGCCCGGCCGGGCCCGGCGCCGCCGATGCGGATGAACACGTCCTGCAGGGTCGTCGGGTCGGCGGCGTGGTCGGCGGCGGAGCCGGACGGGCCGACCTCGACGAGCGTGGCGGAGTTGGCGGGCCCGGCGTCCACCAGGAACCCGGCGAGCCGCACCCCGTTGACGTCGGCCACCTTCATCGCGGTGACGCCGTTGTCGGGGATGAGCGTCGCCAGCCCGAGGCCGAGCACGACGGTGCCCGCGCGGTTGACGTTGATGGGCTGGTCGAGGTGGTAGATGCCGGGGGTCAGCAGCAGGTGCAGGCCCTGGGCGAGGGCGGTGTTGATGCGCGCGGCGCTGTCTCCGGGCTTGGCCACGTAGAACTGGGTGAGCGGGAGGGAGGTGCCGGGGGTGGAGCCGCCTTCCCAGGTCGTGCCGCGGGCGTTGGTGCGCTTGGCGGGGACGAACACGCGGTAGTCGGCGCCGTCCAGGTAGATGTACGGCTTCTCGCGGCTGATCGGGGTGGTGTTCAGGTCCGTGTACGGCGGCTGGGGGAAGGTGTCGCCCGGGGAGCCCTGGACGCCGGAGAACACCATGTTCCACACGCCGTTGAGCCACCCGCCGATGGAGCTGTCGCGGGTGTACCACTGCTGCTGCGAGTACGGGCCGACGGTGCCGTCGATCTTGCTGTCGGCGATGTAGCCGCCGCTGGCCCAGCCGTATCCGGCGGGCGCCAGGTTGAGCCCGCCGCGCACGTGCATGCGGCGGAACGGCGCGGCCTGGGCGACGGCCCACCGGTTCGTGCCGTTGACGGGGGTGACCGACAGGTTCTCGGTCGAGCGCCAGAAGTTCTGGGTGGCGTTGCCGCCGAACCAGCCGGCGTCGACGGTGATGTCGCCGTTGATGGCCACGTCGTCGGGGTTGCGGCCGAGCCCGTGCACGGAGGTGTAGAAGCCGATCTGCGCGTTCAGCCCGCTGTAGCGGCCGGGCTTGAAGAAGATGGCGTGCCGTCCGGTGCCGAACTGCGCCGACTCCTGCTGCCGGAAGATCTGGTCGAGCTGGGACTGGACGGCCGAGGACGGCATCGACGGGTCGAAGACGTGCACGTTCGGGCCGAGGTCGCCCCCGCCGGTCGGCGGCGGCTCGTCGCCGTCCTCAACGTGGACGGCGAACTCCCACAGCGAGTACCCGTAGCCGGTGCCGCGTGCGGTGCCGTACATGCGTACGTACCGTCCCGAACCGGTGACGTTGTAGGCGGCGGTGCCGCCGGTGCCGCCGGTCACGGTCGTCAGGTCGGTCCAGGACGTGCCGTCGCGGGACGCCTGGATCCGGAAGTCCCTGCCGTAGGCGGCCTCCCAGCTCAGGTCCACCCGGCAGATGTTCCGGGCGGAGCCGAGATCGACCTGGACCCACTGGGGGTCGGAGAAGGCGCTGGACCAGCGGGTGCCGGAGTCGCCGTCGAAGGCCGCCGCGGCCGGGGTGCCCGCGTTCTCGGCGGACGAGGCGGTGGCCGGCCTGTTCAGGGCGGCGTTGCCGGACCCGCACGCGGCGGCGTGCGCGGGGGAGGCGGGGACGGTGAGCAGCGCCGCCAGTACTGCCAGGGCCGGCAGGGCGGTGCGGGCGGGGTGGGGTTTCATCACACTCCTCGTGGGGGGTGGCGGTGGGTGCGGATGATCTCGGCGTAGCGGTGGCCGCTGGCCTTGACGGTGCGCGCCTGGGTGGCGTAGTCGACGTGGACCAGCCCGAATCGCTTGTCCAGGCCGTCGGCCCATTCGAAGTTGTCCAGCAGCGACCAGGCGAAATAGCCCTTGACCGGTGCTCCGTCGCGGGCGGCGCGGGCGACGGCGGCCAGGTGGTCCTCCAGGTAGGCGATCCGGTCCCGGTCGTCGACCGAGCCGTCGGCGCCGACCTTGTCGTCCCAGGCCGAGCCGTTCTCGGTGACGTAGAGCCGGGCGGCGCCGTAGTCGCGGCTCAGCCGCAGCAGCAGCTCGGCGAGCCCGTCGGCGTGGACCTCCCAGCCCATCGCGGTGACCTGCGCGCCCGTCACCGGGAGCTGCCGGAAGTACGGGGCGGGCCCGGCCGGGTCGTCCGCGACGATCTGCCGGAAGTAGTAGTTGACCCCGTCGTACTCGACGGGGGCGGCGATGGTCTCCAGGTCGCCCGCCCGCACGGGCGGCTCGACGCCGTAGACCTCGATCATGTCGGCGGGGTAGCCGTGTCCGTGGGCCGGGTCGAGCCACCACCGGTTGATGTGGCCGTCCGCCCGGGTCGCGGCCTGGACGTCCTCGGCCCGGTCCGACGCCGGCTCGATCGGGCTGAGGTTGTTGACCAGCCCGATCGAGGGCGGCGCCGCCGCGTGGGCGCGCACCGCCGCGGCGCCGAGGCCGTGCGCGAGCAGCAGGTGGTGCGCGGCGTGGACGGCCTGGCGCAGGTCGCGCAGGCCCGGGGCGAAGCGCCCTTCCAGGTGCCCGATCCAGGCCGCGCACAGCGGTTCGTTGACGGTCGTCCAGTCGGTGACCCGGTCGCCGAGCCGGGCGGCGACGACGGCGGCGTAGTCGGCGAAGTGCGCGGCGGTGTCCCGGGCCGGCCAGCCGCCCCGCTCCTGCAGCGCCGACGGCAGGTCCCAGTGGTAGAGGGTGACGAACGGCCGGATGCCCGCGTCGAGCAGCGCGTCGACGAGACGGTCGTAGAAGTCCAGGCCCGGGCCGTTGACCGCGCCGGCGCCCTCCGGGACGACCCGGGGCCAGGCGACGGAGAACCGGTAGGCGTCCAGGCCGAGCCGCCGCATCAGCGCGACGTCCTCCCGCCAGTGGTGGTAGTGCTCGCAGGCGTCGTCGCCGGTGTCGCCGCCCGCGACGGCGCCGGGGACGCGGCAGAAGTCGTCCCAGATGGACGGCAGCCGGCCGTCGGCGGAGACCGCGCCCTCGATCTGGTAGGCGGAGGTGGCGGCACCGAAGAGGAAGTCGGCGGGAAGGTTCAAGGCAGTCTTCTCCCAGGGAGGTGGCGCGCCGGCCTGTTGCCCGGCGGGCGCCGGCGCTGAACGGTTGCTTGGCGGGGGGCGAGTGGCGTTTACCGGAGGGGGCCGGGTTACTTGACGGCGCCGGCGGTGAGGCCGGCGACCAGGTAGCGCTGCAGGAGCAGGAAGCCGGCGACGATCGGCACCGACACGATCAGCGAGGCGGCCATGACCTGGTTCCAGTAGACCTGGACCTCGGTGGAGTACTCCTGCAGCCCGACCGCGAGGGTCCGGGTGCCCGAGTCGGTCATGACGGACGCGAACAGCACCTCTCCCCAGGCGGTCATGAACGAGTAGATGGCGACGGCGACGATCCCGGGGGCGGCGGCGGGCACCACGATCCGCAGCAGCGTGCCGATCGGGCCGTTGCCGTCGACCAGCGACGCCTCGTCCAGCTCCTTCGGGATCGAGTCGAAGTACCCGGCGAGCATCCAGATGGCGAACGGCAGCGAGAAGGTCAGATAGGTCAGCACCAGCCCGAGCCGCGTGCCGTAGAGCGCGACGCCGGTGCTGTTGCCGATGTTGACGAAGATCAGGAACAGCGGGAGCAGGAACAGGATGCCGGGGAACATCTGGGTGGACAGCACGCTCATCGAGAACAGCCGGCGGCCGGGGAAGCGGTACCGGCTGATCGCGTACGCGGCGAGGATCGCGATCACGACGGACAGCGCCGTGGCCGCCCCGGACACGATGAGGCTGTTGAGGAAGTAGCGGCCGAGCGGGATCGTCGTCCAGATGTCGGCGAACGGGCGGAACGTGATCGTCGAGGGGATCCAGCGCCAGTCGCGCTGCACGTCGCCCAGCGGTTTGAGCGCCGAGGTGACCATCGCGTACAGCGGCAGCCCGGTGAACAGCACGAGGAATCCCACGACGGCACGGCGCGCCCAGCGCACCCCCCGCGGCTCACGCATGGACCCGCCCCCTTCGCGACGTGACCGCCAGGTACCCGGCCGTGACCAGCAGCAGGAACAGCAGCAACAGCACCGACATCGCCGAGCCGAGCCCGAAGTTCCAGGTCACGAACGAGCTCTGGTAGATGTGCACGGAGATCAGCGACGCCTCGCGCGGCGCGGACTCGCCGAACAGCACGTACGGCGTGTTGAAGTCGTTGAACGTCCACAGGAACAGCACCAGCAGCAGCACCTGGTTGACCGGGCGCAGCAGCGGCTGGGTGACGGTGCGGAACCGGCGCCACCAGCCCGCCCCGTCGAGCGCGGCGGCCTCGTACAGGTCCCGCGGGATGTTCTGCAGCCCGGCCATGACGATCAGGAACGCGAACGGCCAGGTCCGCCACACCGACACCACGACCAGCGACCAGAAGCTGTTGCCGCCGATCAGCCAGAACGGCGCGTCCGGGCCGTCCAGGCCGAGCAGCCCGTTCACCATGCCGGTGTCGCGCTGCAGCATGAACGCCCATGTGATCACCGCCGCGTACATCGGCAGCGCGTACGGCACCAGGAAGAACGCCCGCAGCGCGCCGCGGCCGCGGAAGACCGGCTGCATCAGCACGGCGGCCGAGGTCCCGAGCAGCCACGCCGCCCCGACCGAGGCGAACGTGAACCCGGCCGTCACCCAGAACGAGTGCAGCAGCTCGCGGCCGACCGCGGAGTCGAAGTCGAGCATCACCCGGTAGTTGCCGAACCCGGCGTGCGGAGCCGCCGACCAGTCGCGGATGTAGAACTGGGTGAGCTTGCGGAAGCTCATGAGGATCCCCACCAGCATCGGCACGATGTGCACGAGCAGCTCCAGCGCCAGGGCGGGCAGCAGGAGCAGGTAGGGCAGCGCGATCCGGCGGCCCCGGGCGCGGGCGCGCCGGCGCGGAGGGCGGTCCCCCGCCGCGGGGGCGGCCGGGGGGTGGTCGGCCAGTGCCGTCATGGGCCTCAGCCTCCGGCGGCCAGCTGCTGGTCGGCCTGGGCGAGCTTGGCCCTGATGCCCGCGGCGTCGACCGTCCGCCCGGCGGCGACGTCGGCGAACATCGACTTCATCGCGGTGCCGACGAGGGTCTCGAACTGGCTCTCCTGCGGCACCTGCGGCATGGGCTCGGCGGTGCCGCTCAGCACGCTCTGGAACACCTTGACGTGCTCGGTCTGGAACGCGGGGTCGGCGTAGGCGTCCCTGACCGTGGGCAGCGAGCCGTAGGTCTTGTTGAGCAGCACCTGCTCCTCGGTGCCGGTCATGAACCGCACGAACTTCAGCGCGCCGTCGCGGTTCTCGGTGTTCTTGAACACCGCGAGGTTGATCCCGGCCACGAAGCTGTTGACCCTGCGGCCGCCGGGCGGGGGCTGGTCGGGCAGGGGGATCGGGGCGACGCCGAGCTCGTCCATCTTCATCCCGACGGCCTGGAACGAGCCCGCCGACGCCTGGTTCATGAACATCGCGGCCCTGCCGTCCGCCAGGTCCTTCAGCGACTTGGCGGTGTCGGTGTACTCGGCGTTGCTCGGGTTGACGATCCTGTGGACCTGCATCAGGTCGAGGTACTGCTTGATCGCGTTGGCGGCGGGATCGGACGCCAGCGTGGGCTTGGCGCCGTCGAAGAACCGGGCCCCGTGCTGCGCGCCGAGGATCGCGGCGTGGTGGGCGTTCTCGGTGACCTGCCCGGCCTGCAGGGTGAGACCCCACCGGCCCGGCTTGGTCAGCTTCTTGCCGACGTCGACCAGCTCGTTCCAGGTGGCGGGCGGCTTTGTGATGCCCGCCTCCTTGAACAGCCTCTTGTTGTAGTACAGGCCGTACGCCTGGCCGTAGAGGGGGACGGCGGTCGGCGGCTTGCCCTCGGCGCCGGTGGCGGCCAGGCAGGGGCCGAGGAACCGGTCCTTGCCGCCGACCTTGGCGAGCGTCGCGTCGTCGAACGGCAGCAGCGCCCCGGTGGCCTGCAGGGACGCCGACCATGTGTTGCCGATGTTGAGCACGTCCGGGCCCTCGCCGGACGTGGTGGCGGCCAGGATGCGGTTGAGCAGGTCGGGCCAGCCGATGACCTCCAGCTTGACCTTGATTCCGGTCTGGCGGGTGAACTTCGCCAGCTCGGGCTCCAGCACCCGCCGGTCGTGGTCGAGGCTGGTGCCCTGGTTGGAAGCCCAGTAGACGAGCTCCTTCGGGCCGCCGGCGGACGAGCCGCCGCCTCCGCAGCCGGCGGCGGTCACGGCGAGCAGCGTCAGCGCGGCCGCCGACGCCATCTGTCTGATGCCCATGGAGGGGTCCCTCGGGGGTCGGGGTGGAGGACGGAGGTGACGTGACGTACGCCACACTCCTTTTTTCACGGCTTGATTTAATCCTGGGGCCAGAGGGCCGTCAACACTTCCGGATGACTTTTTTCACGCCGTGAAGGAAGATGGGGCGAACAGCGGGGGAGGTGCCACGATGGCGCAGCGCAGGCGGGGAACGGTGCGTGACCTGCGCCGGGACAACCGTGCGGTACTGCTCAGGGCGCTGTACTTCAGCGGCCCGCGCAGCCGGCAGGAGCTCGCCGCGGAGACCGGGCTGAGCCAGGCGTCGGTCAGCAACGTGACCCGCGAGCTGATCCGCGACGGGATCGTCGCCGAGATCGGCTCGGTCGACTCCGAGGTCGGCCGGCCCCGGGTGCTGCTGCAGGTGAACCCCGAGTACGGCTACGTCGTCGGCGTGGACGTGGGGGAGACCCGGGTGCAGGTCGAGCTGTTCGACCTGGCGATGACCGAGCGGGCCAAGGCCGACTTCCCACTGGACCCGGCGCGGCATCCGGCGCCCGAGGTCGTCTCCCGGATCCTGGCCGGCATCGAGGCGGTCCTCGCCGACGGCGGCGTCCCGGACGAGGCGATCTTCGGCGTGGGCATCGGCGTGCCCGGCGTCGTCCAGCAGCGTCCCGAGGTGATCGTGGACGCCCAGACGCTCGGCTGGGACCGGGTGCCGCTGGAACGGCTGCTGCGCGCGGGCACCGGCCTGCCGCTGCTCATCGACAACGGCGCCAACACCATGGGCCAGGCCGAGCTGTGGTTCGGCGCCGGCCGCGGCACCCAGAACATCGTGGTCGGGCTGATCGGGTCCGGGGTGGGCGCCGCGATCATCTCGCAGGGCACGGCCGACCGGGGCTCGCCCGCCTCGGCCGGCGAGTGGGGCCACACCCCGGTCGTCGTCGGCGGCCGGACCTGCCGCTGCGGCAACGTCGGCTGCCTGGAGGCCTACGTCGGCGCCGAGGCCATGCTCGACCGCTACGCCGAGGCCGGCGGGACGATCACCGCGGCCGACCAGGAGTCCGCCCTGGCCGCCATGATCCTGGAGGCCGGCACCCCGGGCACCGTCGGCGCCCGGATCGTCGACGAGACCATCCGCTACCTCGGCGCCGCCATCGGCGGGCTGATCAACCTGCTCAACCCCGAGCGCGTCATCCTCGGCGGCTGGGCCGGCCTGCTCCTCGGCGAGACCTACCTGGACGCCATCCGCGAGGCCGCCCGCGGCCACGCCCTGAAGCACCCGTTCGCGACCACCTCGATCGAACTGTGCACCCTGGGGCCCGACGCGGTCGCGCTGGGCGCCGCCACCCTCCCCCTGGAACTCTTCCTGAACGGCCGAGGCGGCTAGGCCGCGTTCAGAAAACGTGGGGCCGGCGACAGAACAGGGCCCGCTCCCCTTTTCCGGCATATCCGGTGAGCGGGCCCTGAGCGTGGACAGATGTCCAATCACACCGACAGGTGAACCTTCTCGGCCGCACGGCGCTTTTGGCCACTGAACGCCTTGTGCCGAGCAATAGGTGTCCTACCCGGGGCGGCCCGAAAAAAGCGTTGCTCACGCCAATATTCGGGTCAATGTCCGGCATGGATGATGATCAGTGACGGGGCCGTACATGAACGCGCCCGAAATGCACTTATTTTTCCCCCGGGAGCCAGCGCGCGGGATCGTCCACGACGTCGGCGAGCTGGACCAGGGCGGCGCCGGTGGCGGCAGGGGCCGCGGTGCCGGCGGGGGCGTGCACCTCCGGCGCGGCCCAGCGGGCCGACAGCACCCGCCGGTTCAGATGCTCGCGCAGCGGCGGGACCAGCAGGTCCGCGAGCTCGGCGAGGTGCCCGCCGAGCAGGACCGTCGGGATGTCCAGGATGTTGACGGCGCCCGCCAGCGCCACGCCGAGCGCCCAGGCGGCCCGGTCGATCGCCCGGCGGGCGGCGGGATCGGCGGCCCTGACGGCGGCCGTCAGCTCCGTGAGGGGACGGTCGCCCGGCAGGCCGGCCGCCGTCAGCAGGGCGGCCTGCCCGGCGTACTGCTCCAGGCAGCCGGTCGACCCGCACCTGCACGGGGGGCCGCCGGGGTCGACGCAGACGTGCCCGATCTCGCCGGCCCTGCCGTGCCGTCCGGTCAGCACGGTGCCGTCCAGCACCGCGGCCCCGCCCAGCCCGACGTCGCCCGACAGGTAGATGAAATCGAGCACGGGGCCGGGGCGTCCCGGGGCGACCTCGGCGGCCGCGCGGGCCGCCAGATCGGCCTCGTTGCCGACGCGGAGCGGCAGTCCGGCACGCGACGCCCGGCGCAGGTGGTCGGCCGGGCGGATGCCGGACCAGCCGAGGTTGGGGGCGACCAGCAGATCGCCCGACCCGGCCGCGACGATGCCGGGCAGGGCCAGCCCGGAGCCGATCACCCGCACGTCGCCCGGCACGCGGTCCAGCAGGCGCGCCGCCAGCGCGTCCAGCCGCGCCAGCACGGCGGCGGGATCGCTGTCGCGGAGGTCCCCGGGCTCGGTGTGCTCGGCCAGCACCTCGCCGCCCAGGGTCAGCACGCGCCCGGCCAGGAACGTCACGTTGACCTGCAGGCCGAGCGCGGCGATCCGGCGGCCGCCCGCCAGGGGGCGGGCCGGCCGTCCCCGCCCGGTGACCGGCGGCGGGTCCCGCTCGTCCAGGACGCCTCCGGCGACCAGCTCGTCGACGAGACGCGCGGCGGTCGCTCGGGTCATGCGCGTCGCGGCCGCCACGCCCGCCCGGGTCGGCGGTTCCCGGGCGGCGAGCACGGTGCGGGTGACCAGGCCGAGGTTGGCCTCGCGCAGGGACGACTGCCGCAGCGACGACCGCTCCGCGGACGGGGGGCGCGCGTCGGCCGCGTCCCGCGCGGCGGGGGAGGACCTGGACATCACGCTGTTGACCCTAGCGGGCACCCCGATTACGTTCATCCGTGAAACAAAAACGAGGAGGTACCCGCGATGAGCCGTCGACCCACCCCCGCCGACCGCTTCTCGTTCGGTCTGTGGACGGTCGGCTGGACGGGCGTCGACCCGTTCGGCGTGGCCAGCCGTCCGGCGCTGGACCCGTGGGAGTACGCCGAGCGGCTGGCCGAGCTGGGCGTGTGGGGGGTGAGCTTCCACGACAACGACGTCTTCCCCTTCGACGCGTCCGAGAGCGAGCGGGACAAGCGCGTCGCCCGGCTGAGGGAGGCCGCCGACCGGGCCGGGCTGGTGATCGAGATGGTCACCACCAACACCTTCACCCACCCGGTGTTCAAGGACGGCGCCCTGACCGCCAACGACCGGTCGGTGCGGCGCTTCGCGCTGCGCAAGGTGCTGCGGGCCGTCGACCTGGCCGCCGCGGCCGGCGCCTCCACCTTCGTGATGTGGGGCGGACGCGAGGGCGGCGAGTACGACGGGTCCAAGGACGTCTTCGCGGCGATGGAGCGCTACAAGGAGGGGCTGGACACCGTCGCGGGTTACATCAAGTCCCAGGGCCACGGGCTGCGGATCGCCCTGGAGCCCAAGCCCAACGAGCCGCGCGGCGACATCTTCCTGCCGACCGTCGGGCACGCCCTCGCCATGATCTCCGAACTGGAGCACGGCGACATCGTCGGGCTCAATCCCGAGACCGGGCACGAGCAGATGGCCGGGCTCAACTACACCCACGCCCTGGGCCAGGCGCTGTGGCACGGCAAGCTGTTCCACATCGATCTCAACGGCCAGCGCGGGCTCAAGTACGACCAGGACCTGGTGTTCGGCCACGGCGACCTGATGTCGGCGTTCTTCACCGTCGACCTGCTGGAGAACGGCTTCCCCGGCTACCCCGACGGGCCGCGCTACACCGGTGCCCGGCACTTCGACTACAAGCCGTCCCGCACCGAGCACATGGACGGGGTCTGGGAGTCGGCCCGCGCCTGCATGGCGACCTATCTGATGCTGTCCGACAAGGCGCGCGCGTTCCGCGCCGACCCCCGGGTGCGGGAGGCGATGGAGTACGCCGGGGTGACCGCACTGGCGACCCCGACCCTGGCCGAGGGGGAGACGGCGCAGTCGCTGCTGGCTGCCGACGACGGCTTCGACCCGGACCGGGCCGCCGAACGCGACCTGGGCTTCGTCCGCCTCCAGCAACTGGCCGTCGAGCACCTCATCGGCTGACCGAAGCCCCGTCGCGCCGGTCACCGGCTCAACGGACGGAAGCGACACCGTGACAACCCTCCGGCCCGACCACGGCGCCGGTACACGGCGGTGCCTCAGGAGCCGGAGGACCGGGCCGCGGGGGTCGCGCCCGCGGGCCGGTCCTGGGCGCGGACGCCCCGGGCCACGTCGCGGACGACCGCGCGGGTCTCCAGCGGCCAGGTCAGCCAGGTGACCAGGGGGAATTCCGGCTCGGCCAGCGGCAACCACGGCCAGTCGGGCAGCAGGCGCCGGGCCGAGTGCGCCATGAGCAGCACCGCGTCCGCCTTCACCGCCTCGGCGAAGGCGCGTGCGTGCTGGGAGAACTGGGCGAACTGCCACAGCGGCACGACGCCGGCGTCGTGCCCCGCTACCACCAGCCGGTCGTCGACGACGGGGACCTGCTGCCTGCCGTGGGCGAGGATGCGCAGGTTGTCCAGGTCCTGCATCCGGCAGGCCGTGCCGTCCGCGAGCGGGTGGCCGGGACGGACGGCGAGCCCGAAGGGGAAGGCGAACAGGTGCTCGGCGTGCAGCCTGCCGGGCGGGTGTTCGTGGACCAGTCCGAGGTCGAGGCGGCCCTCGCGGATCATCCGCAGCTGCTCGGTGCTGCTGGCCTCGGTCAGGGTGACCGCGGCGTGCGGGAGCTCGGTCTCCAGCGTGGCCAGGACGTCCAGCAGCCATCCGTCCGGCACGCCCGGCGGGACGCCGATGTGCACGATCTCGCGGGTGCGGCCCATCGCCGAGCGCGCCATGTCGGGCGCGGCGTCGGCGAGGCGGAGCAGCAGCAGCGCGTGGTGGTGCAGGGCCGCGCCGGCGGGGGTCAGCGACGTTCCGCCGGGGGTGCGCTCGAACAGGGGCGCGCCGACGTCGCGTTCGAGCTGGCGGATCTGCCGGCTCAGCGACGGCTGGGTCAGGTGCAGCCGCTCCGCCGCGCGCGACAGGGAGCCCTCCGCCGCGACCGTGGTGAAGTAACGGAGATGACGCAGTTCCATCGGGCTCCTCGCTGACGGGGGGCATGCCTGACAGGCATGGCTCTTCTGATTTACGGGCATTGGACGCGCCGCTGTCAATCAGTGTGTACTGACCCGCAGCCGGGTGACGTCGAACGTTACGTGCGGTCAACGCGCCGAGGGGCTGTGCTGGCGACCTTCGCGCAGGGCCGCCCTCTGCCCTGGAGGCAGAGCGCCCGGCGTCGCAGAAGGGAACACCCAACCATGAGTCTCACTTCGGAACCGGTGGTCGTCCGGCATCCGTACCGCTGGGTGGTGCTGGCGCTGGCATGGGCCGCGTTCACCATGACCGCCGTGGACCGCTCCACCTGGGGCCCCGCCTCGGTCTCGGTCGGCGAGCACCTCGGCGTGTCGCTGGCCGGGCTCGGCGTCTTCGCCACCGGCTACTACGTCGGCTACGTCATCTCCAACGCCGCGGGCGGGGTACTGACCGACTGGCTCGGCCCCCGCGTGGTGATCGGCTGCTCGCTCTTCCTCGCCGGCGGGTTCATGATCCTGTTCGGTGAGACCGACTCGGTGGCCATGGGCATCGCGTTCCAGGCCGGGGTCGGCGTGTTCGCCGGGTGCGACTACTCCGCCGGGGTCAAGCTGATCTCCCAGTGGTTCCCGCCCAAGGACCGCGGCTTCGCCATGGGCGTGTTCATGACCGCCACCTCGCTGGGCACCGTGATCGCGAACGCGGTGGTGCCGAGCCTCATCGCCGCGTCCGGGTGGAGCGCGTCGTACCACCTGTTCGGCGCCGGCTCGATGGTCGTCGCCGTCCTGTGCCTGGTCCTGCTGCGCAACTCCGACGCCGGCGCCGGCGCCGCGCGGTCCGCGCCCGCGGCCCGGCGGGCGCCGGACCTGCGCCCGCTGGCCCGCAACCGCGACCTGTGGCTGATCGGCCTGGCCGGGTTCGGCGGCCTGTGGGGCACCTACGGCTTCATCACCTGGTCCAACGCGCTGATGATCAAGGGCAGCGGGATCTCCGCCACGCAGGCCGGCACCGTGGTCGCGATCTTCGGCGTCGCCGCCATCGTGGCCAAGCCGTTCATGGGCGTGGTGTCCGACCTGTTCGGCGGCCGGCGCAGGCTCCCGACCGTCATCGTGCTCGGCGCGTTCGTCGTGACGCTGCTGGCGTTCGGCACCCGCGACAGCCTGGCGGGGTTCCTGTGGGTGGCGCCGTTCCTCGGCGTCGCGGCGTACGTGTACAGCCCGCTGATGATCGCGCTGATCCCGGAGATCGCCGGCGTCGGGCTCGCCGGGTCCGCGGCCGGCGCGACGAACGCGTTCTGGCAGCTCGGCAGCACGATCGTGCCGGTGGTGCTCGGGGCGGTGTTCCAGGCGACCGGCTCGTTCTTCTGGGCCTTCGCCACGCTCGCCGTGGGCCCGCTGCTCGGCATGTTCCTCATGCTCGGGGTCCGGGAGGGCGACGCCGCCGTCCGGTCCCCCTCGGTCAGGGCGCAGGCCCTCGTCCGGTGAAGACGGCCAGGAAAGGAACCGTACTGTGACCGAACACTACGACGTCATCGTGGCCGGGGGCGGGTCCGCGGGCATCGCGGCCGCGATCGGCGCGCGGCGTGCCGGCGCGCGCACGCTCCTGGTCGAGCGCGGCCCGTGCCTGGGCGGCGCGGCCTCCCTGCGCAACGTCGTCACCTACTGCGGTCTGTACACCGAGGACCTGCGCCAGGTGGTGTTCGGCGTCGCCGAGCAGATGCTGGCCGGGCTGCGGGACATGGGCGCGGTGACGGAGCCGAAGCGGTTCACGGCCGTGGCGGTCGTCTTCGACCCCGAGGCGGTCAAGCGCGTCGCGGACGAGCTGTGCCACCGCGCGGGCGTGGACGTGCTGCTGCACTCCCACCTCCTGCAGGCCACCCGCCAGGACGAGCGGATCACCGCGGTCCGGGTGGCCGACCACTCCGGACTGCACGAGTACACGGCGGCCGCGTTCGTGGACGCCACCGGCGAGGCCGACCTGGCCCACCACGGCGGCGCGCAGGTGCGGTACGGCAACGACGGCCGGGTGCTCAACGGCACGCTCGCGGTCCGCTTCGGCGGCATCCCCGCCGACGTGCCGGTGACCCGCCAGGCCCTCGCCGCCGCGGTCCGCGCGGCCAAGCGGAGCGGCGGGGGGCACCTGACCGGAGAGGCCGGGCTGGTCGCGCGGATGCCGGTGTCCGGGGATCTGATCACCTACCTGGCCGACGAGGGCTACGACGCGCGCAGCGCCGCCGACACCAGCCGCGCCGAGCGCAGCGCCCGGCGGCAGGCCCAGGACTACCTGCGGGTCCTGCGTACCCTGCCGGGATGTGAGGGCGCCTACATCGTGGCGACCGGGCCGGAGCTGGGCACCCGGGAGTCCCGTCACCTCGTCGGCCGCGCCCAGCTGACCGAGGCGGACGTGCTGCGGCCCGGGCCGGTGGACGACGCGGTGGCGATCGGCGCCTGGCCGATCGAGTCCCACCCCGGGCCGGGCCTGCCCGTGGAATGGAAGCACATCGGCGAGCCGGGCTACTACGGCGTCCCGCTCGACGTGCTGCGCAGCCGCAACACGCCGAACCTGTTCGCCGGCGGCCGCACCGTCGACGGCGACCACGGCGCGGGCGCGTCCCTGCGGGTCATGGGCACCGCGTTCGCCACCGGCCAGGCGGCCGGGATCGCCGCGGCCTTCACCGCCCGCGACGGCGACGTGGACACCGCCGCCGTGCGGGACGAACTCGACCGCCAGGACGCCCGGCTGCCCCGCTGACCGTCCTAGGCCCGGGGAACTCACCATCCCTGATGGCCGACCTGGCGCGACGGCGGCACTCGCCGGGGTGCCGCCGCGCGGATGAAACCGCACCGCGCGGCGACGCGCTGGACGGTCACGTCCCGCAGCGCCGGGTCGGCCAGGGCGCGACGTGCCCGTTCCAGGCGCTGCCGGCGAATCCAGGCCGAGCCCCGGCCGAAGGGGGCGTTCGGGGACCTGGGGGGCAGCCGCCAAGCGTCGTGGCCGGAAGGGCCGAAAATGAGAGATCCCCAGGTTTGACATGAAGTCTGACCTGGGGATGGTGTGGTGGGCGATACTGGGATTGAACCAGTGACCTCTACCGTGTCAAGGTAGCGCTCTCCCACTGAGCTAATCGCCCGAGCCCGCGCCTACCTCGACACGGGGGTTGAGGTGGAGACGGGATTCGAACCCGTGTACACGGCTTTGCAGGCCGTTGCCTCGCCTCTCGGCCACTCCACCGGGGAGTTCAGCCCGGCCGTATACAGGGCCTCTCAGAGCGGACGACGGGATTCGAACCCGCGACCCTCACCTTGGCAAGGTGATGCTCTACCAACTGAGCCACGTCCGCCTGCCTTTCCGGGGATCTCCCCGGGGGCGCAGTGATTACTTTAGCGGAAACTCCGAGTGCTTGCGTACTCGTCGCCGCGGGACACCTCCGCGTGCAGGGAGTTCCAGAAGGAGAGCTCCTCGTCCTCGCGCAGGTGGGCGATGCGGCCCCAGAACTCGCGGTCCTCGGCCTCCTGGGCGACGGCCGCCGACAGCGCGGGCATCACGGTGGTGCCGGCGTCGGCGGCGTCCAGGTCGGCGGGGGTGAGGTCGGGCGGGAGGGCGACCGGGGTGGCCGGGCGGTGGTGCTTGCCGCGCTTGCGGAGCCGCACGGGGGGCGACGAGGGCGCCTTGGCGGCCGCGGCGCGCCCGGCGGCCAGGGCGAGGGTGCCGCACAGGACGAAGGCCAGGACGCCGCCGAGCACCGTCTCCTGGGCGGGGAGGTGGTGGTCGGGGGAGGACGGCTCATGCTTGCGCGTCTCCGTGCGGGCCGTGGCCGGGGTGTCGGTGAGCTTCTCGACGGACGGCGGGGGAGCGGCGTGCTTGGGGGCGTACTTCTTCTCGACCTTGACCCTGCCGGGGAAGCCGAAGCCGACGACGGTGTCCATGCTGCGGGTCTTGCGGGTGAGCTTGTAGCCGTCGGCGTTGGCCTCGATGGTGTGGAGGGTCTTGCCGTCCACCTTCTCCACCAGGCCCACGTGGTCGATCTGGTCGATGTCGCCCGAGCCGCTCCAGTCGAAGAACACCAGGGCGCCGGGTTCGGGCTCGGTGCTCCAGGCGTCGTGCTTCTCGAACCACTTGGCGTGCTGCACGGTGGCGGCGAACTGGCCGGCCTGCTCGGTGACGCCGGCCTTGTCGGCGGCCCAGGCCAGGAACATGTCGCACCAGGGGGCGGTCTTGAAGTAGGAGTCGCCGTCCTCGATGTTCTTGGCGTACCAGTCGCCGTACTTGGTGTAGCCGTCGCCCTTCTCGGTGTATCCGAGCTCGTCCTTGGCGATTTCGAGCAGCTTCCTGCCGATGGGGTCCATGACGCTCCCTGTGCCGCCGGCCTGGTCGGCTGACGGGTCAGGGCGCACGCGCCCGACCCGGTCGACACGCCACCCTGGGTTTCAAGGTCACGCGCTGGTCTCGGTGGAATGTAGCGAAGGTAAAGAGCGAGGGGCAAGTGACGGCATGGAAAACGGGTGATTCGGACTATGTGGTCGTGACCGGGCAGGGTCAGATCACGTATAGCCCCTCGGGAGCACCGCGACGGGGCACGGTGCGGCGCGCAGCACCTTCAGCGCGTTCTCGCCGAGGAAGACGCGGTGGGCCGTGGCGTCCTCGCTGCTGGCGCAGACCAGCAGTTCGGCGTCGCTCCAGCCGACGGCGTGCAGGGCGTCGGCGATGTCGTCGCCCTCGCCCAGCTCGGCCTCGACCGACTCGGCGTCCAGGCCGGAGGAGTCGCGGGCCAGCCGGATCGCCAGGGCCAGGTCGTCGCGGAGCCGTTCGGCCTGGTCGGCGTCGACGGCGAGGGTGAGCAGCCGCAGCGGGATGCCGAGGACGGTGGCGGCCTGGGCGGCCCGGACGACCGCCTCGTCGCACTGGGGCCGGCGGACGTAGGCGACGGTGATGCGGTCGAGCTCCTCGCGGCGCTCGTACCCGGCGGGTGCCAGCATCACCGCCTCCGTGGCCGAGTGCAGGAGGTGGTCGCCGGTGCTGCCGACCGCGATGCGGCCGCGCGCGCCCCCGGCGGGGGATCCGATGACGATGAGGTCGGCGCCGGCTCTGCTGGCCAGCACCGACAGCCCGCGTGCGACGCCCCGGCTCTCGTGGGCGACGAACTCGGCGGGCTGGTCGTCCAGCAGTGCCGCGGCCTGTTCCAGGAGCGCGTGGGCCTCACCGGCGGCCGCGGGGCGGTCGGGCGGGTGGACGGCGGCGACGGTGAGCCGTCCGCCGCTGCGTGCCACGACCCCGCGGGCCAGTTGCAGGGCCTCGCGGCCGCCGGCGTCGGGGGTGAAGCCGGCCAGCACGTGTTCGCCGATCATGCCGGGGTCATTCCCCCGTTCGGCGGCCGGTCACCGTTGCGGCGATTTCTCCCCGGCACTGGGGCGCTGAGCAGGGGATTCGCGGACCAGGAGGCGGCGGGCTCGCCGAGGTTGCGGTAAATTCACCACTTCCGACCGCTTTGTTGATTTTTGGGGGATTTGTGGTTCCAGCGACGGAAGCGCCGGACCTGGTCGCCGGGAGGTGGACCATCGACCCGGCGCACTCGGAGGTGACCTTCGCGGTCCGCCATCTCATGACCACGGTCCGCGGCAGCTTCGCCGAGTTCAGCGGCGAGATCCTGGTCCGCGAGGACCCGCTCGCCTCGACCGCCGCCGCCGAGATCGCGCTGGCGTCCGTGGACACCCGCAACGCCGAGCGGGACGCGCACGTGCGCTCGGCCGACATCCTGGACGTCGCGACGTACCCGTCCATGACGTTCGTCAGCACCCACGCCGAGCGGGCGCTGGTCGGACGGCGGGCGCGCCGTCCGCGCTACCACGTGGACGGCGACCTGACCATCAGGGGCGTCACGCGGCCGGTGCGGCTGCTCACCGAGTACCACGGCGTGTCCAGCGACCCGTGGGGCGGCACCCGCGCCGGGTTCACCGCCACGACGTCCATCAGCCGCAGCGACTTCGGCATCGAGTTCAACATCCCGCTGCAGGGCGACAAGGTCGTCCTCGGCGACTCCATCGCCGTCGGGCTGGAGATCCAGGCCGTCCTCGCCGACGCCTGACCCGCCCCGGCCCGGTCATCCGCGGCGCCCGGCCCGGCCGGGCCGTGTCATTCGCCGACGACGCCGTCGGCCAGCTCGCGCACCACGTCCAGGTGACCGGCGTGCCGGGCGTACTCCTGCAGCAGGTGGAACAGGATCCAGATCAGCGACGGGGCCGGTCCGGAGTCGCCCAGTCGCCCGCCGGCGGACGCGACGTCGTCCAGCCGCGCGCCCGCGACGATGCGCCGGGAGTGCGCGCACGCGTCCAGGAACGTCGCCCGCACGTCCTCGAAGGTCTCCTCCGCGGCGACGTGCCAGCGGCCGCCGGGACCCGGATCGGCGGCGGAGCGGTCGCCCCACGGATCGGGGACGGGCTCGTCGGCGAACCTGCAGCGCAACCAGCGCGTCTCCACGTACGCCAGGTGCTTGAGCAGCTCCAGCGGGGTCCAGCCGGACGGGAGCCGGGACGTGCGCAGCTGCTCGTCCGACAGCCCGTCCAGCTTGCGCAGCACCGCGTCGCGGTAGTGGTCGAGATAGCCCGTGAGCAGGTCGCGCGGGTCGGTCAGCGTCACGTCCGGTTCCGCCGGGGGCTCGACATGGGTGACCATGGGGCCACCCTATTAGTGTTCGGGGTGCAGCGCTCCGCCGATGTACGAGGCGGCCAGCAACGTGAAGATGTACGCCTGCAGCAGCTGGACGAACACCTCGAACGCGGTCATGACGATCGTCATGACCAGGCCGACCACGCCCACCCCGAACCCCGCCGGGGACAGCGCGTCCACCAGGAACCAGTACGCCACGGTGGCGAAGAACGCGATCAGCAGGTGCCCGGCGAACATGTTGGCGAACAGCCGGATGGCGTGCGTGACCGGACGCAGCACCAGGTGGTGCAGCAGCTCCAGCGGCGCGTAGAACGCGTACACCCACACCGGCAGCCCGGGCGGGAACATGATCCCGCGCAGGTAGCCCACCAGGCCCTGGTGCCGCACGCTCAACGCCACGTACAGCACGTACACCACCAGCGCCAGCAGCAGCGGGACCGCGAAGTGCGAGGTCGCCGGGAGCTGCAGGCCCGGCACCACGCCCATCAGGTTCATCACCGCGACGAACAGGAACGTCGAGAACAGGAACGGCATCCAGGCGTCGGCGTCCCTGCCCAGCATGGGACGGGCGACCTGCTCGCGGACGAACAGGTACAGCACCTCGCCGGCGTTCTGCACGCCGCGCGGCACCAGACGGGGGCGGGCGAACGCCCGAGCGCAGAACCCGATCACGACGAGCGCCGACAGCCCGATGATCAGGATCGGCTTGGTCAGCCACCGCAGCCAGTGCGGACCGCCGGGGAACAGCGGGCCCCAGTCGAAGATCTCGGTGCCGGGCGCCTGGAACCCCGGTTCTCCTCCGGAGGCGAGTACCGTGACGACGCTCACCCCGTCCCTCCTTCCGGGATCTCGTCAGCCGAAGGCGGTCAGGGACAGCCAGTGGTCCAGCAGCGGCCGGTCCCCCGAGACGGCGACGTGGGGCTCCTCGGGCGGGACGCGCCGGGACAGCACGAGCAGCAGGTCCGTCACCGATCCGCGCAGTGTCACGTCGGCGTCGGCGTCGGCCGTGCGCTGGCACGCGACCCCGTCCGGCCGCCGGGTGATCAGCCAGCCGGTCACGTGCGGTTCGGACGGGCGCAGGGCGATCCGCTCGCCGTCGCCGCGCAGCTTCGCCAGGGACGGGTTGAGCGTCGCCGCCCTCGGCCCGGACAGCATGTCCATCGCCTCGTCGATCGCGTCCGCCGCGAGGTCGGAGGCGAGGGCGTAGCCGTCCAGCCGGTCCACGCTGATCGCGGCGTCGGCGTGGTGGACGGCGGTGTCGTACAGCATCCGGCGCACCCAGAAGCGCGCGGGGCGCGGCCCGAGGAACGTCCACACGGTCGTGTCCGGGCCGACCGTGTCGACCGCGTCGAGCAGGCGCTCCGCCCCGTCCCGCAGCCAGCCGGGCCACTGCGCGGGGTCGTCCGGCGCCTTCTCGGGGACCATCGGGAGGAGGTCGGCGGAGCGTTCGGCCACCAGCGTCGCCGCCCACCGGTGGCCGTTGCCCACGTGCGCGACGAGGTCGCGCAGGCACCATTCGGGGCAGGTCGGCACGTGCCGCTCGGGTGCGGCGCCGTCGGTCATGCGGGCCAGCCCGGCGGTGTGCTCGCGCAGTCCTTCGCAGAGGAGTTCCAGAGACGGCTCTGTCACGGTGATCCCCCTTGTCGTCGTGTGAGTGGGACGCCCGTACCGTAGAAGCTCCACCCGGGTGGAGGTTCAAGTGGCTGTGACCGACGACACGACGCGCGATCCCGGCCTGGGGATCGGGGACCTGGCGCGCCTGACGGGGGTGCCGGTCCGCACGATCCGCTTCTACTGCGACGAGGGGGTCCTGGACGCTCGCCGCAGCACCGGCGGGCACCGCAGGTTCGACCGGGACGCGGTGGACCGGCTCCGGCTCGTCCGGCGGCTGCGCGGCTTCGGTCTCGGCCTGCCCGCGATCGTCCAGGTGCTGAACGAGGAGCGGTCCCTCGGCGAGGCGGTCGCCGCCGAACGCGCCGCGCTCGACGTCGAGCTCGCCGCGCTCGCCTGGCGCCGCGCCCGCCTGTGCGCGCTGGAGGAGGCGGGGCCGGCCGGCCGCGCCGCGCGCCTGGAACTGCTGGAACGGGTGGAGGACGGGCACGCCGCCCGGGACGCGCTGGTCGCGTTCTGGCGCGGCCTCATCGTCGGCCCGCTGCCCAAGCCGCTCCGGGACGCCTTCGTCGAGGTGTCGGTGCCCGAGCCGCCGGACGATCCCACACCGGCGCAGGTCGTCGCGTACGCGGAGATGGTCACGCTCGCGCAGGACCGGTCGCTGACCACCAGGATGCGCGCGCTCGCCCGGGGCAACGCTCCGCAGATCGCCGACCTGGGCGCGCTGATGGTCGGCGTCGGGGAGGCGTGGCGGCTGGTGGCCCCCGCGCTGCTCGCCGGGCGGACGCCCGAGCCCGGCCCCGCGCTGGACCGCTTCGTCGACGCCCACGTCCAGGTACGGCACGGACGGCGCGATTCCCCGGAGTTCCGCCGTGAGCTGTACGAGATCCTGGAGCCGGACCTGGATCCGCGCCTGGAGCGCTACTGGCGCCTCGTCACCGAGATCACCGGCGACGTCGCCACGCTCGGCGCCGCGCAGGCCTGGCTGGTGCGCGCCCTGTACGGCTGCGTGCGATCCGAACAGTAGGGCCCGCCGGGGGACGGGCCGGGTGGACGTCGGCCGTCCGGCGCGTCCACCCGGCCACCCCCTTCCAGCGTGGCGGCGACATCCCCGGTCGGTCGCCGTGCCGCTCGTCCCGTGGTACGGACCCGTGCGCCCGCCGGTTCATCCGGCGTCCCGGCCGCTTGCGATCATGGGGAATGACCGGGCCGCGCACGCGGTTCGGTAGGATAGTTGAAAGTTCTACAAACTCTGAGAGGTCGGGTCATGCAGTTCGGGATCTTCAGCGTCGGCGACGTCACGCCCGACCCCACCAACGGCCGGACGCCGACCGAGCACGAGCGGATCAAGGCGATGGTGACGATCGCCCTGAAGGCCGAGGAGGTCGGCCTGGACGTGTTCGCCACCGGCGAGCACCACAACCCGCCGTTCGTCCCCTCGTCCCCCACCACGATGCTCGGGTACGTCGCCGCGCGCACCGAGCGGCTGATCCTGTCGACCGCAACCACGCTGATCACCACCAACGACCCGGTGAAGATCGCCGAGGACTTCGCCATGCTCCAGCACCTGGCCGACGGCCGCGTCGACCTGATGCTGGGCCGCGGCAACACCGGCCCCGTGTACCCGTGGTTCGGCAAGGACATCCGCGACGGGATCCCGCTGGCCATCGAGAACTACAACCTGCTGCACCGGCTGTGGCGCGAGGACGTGGTCGACTGGGAGGGGCGTCACCGCACGCCGCTGCAGGGCTTTACCTCCACCCCGCGTCCGCTGGACGGGGTGCCGCCGTTCGTCTGGCACGGCTCCATCCGCAGCCCGGAGATCGCCGAGCAGGCCGCCTACTACGGCGACGGCTTCTTCGCCAACAACATCTTCTGGCCCAAGGAGCACTTCCAGCGGCTGATCGGCCTGTACCGGCGGCGCTACGAGCACTACGGGCACGGCAGCGCCGACCAGGCGATCGTCGGCCTGGGCGGCCAGGTGTTCATGCGCAAGAACTCCCAGGACGCCGTCCGGGAGTTCCGGCCCTACTTCGACAACGCGCCGGTCTACGGGCACGGGCCGTCACTGGAGGACTTCATGGCCCAGACGCCGCTCACCGTCGGCAGCCCGCAGCAGGTGATCGACCGGACCCTGGGGTTCCGCGAGTACTTCGGCGACTACCAGCGGCAGCTGTTCCTGATGGACCACGCGGGCCTGCCGCTCAAGACCGTTCTCGAGCAGCTGGACATCCTGGGGGAGGAGGTCGTCCCGGTGCTGCGCAAGGAGTTCGCCGCGCTGCGTCCCGCGCACGTCCCCGAGGCGCCCACGCACGAGTCCCTTCTCGCCGCCGCCGGTGCGAAGGCCGGGGAAGCGGAGGCCGCGCGATGACGGCGCGTTCGGCGGGCGGGCGGACGATCGCGGTGGTCTCGGCCGGGCTGGGACAGCCGTCCTCGACGCGGCTGCTGGCGGACCGGCTCGCGGCCGCCGCGGCCGACGCCCTGCGGGACCGCGGCGCCGGCGCCGAGGTCGTCACGGTGGACCTGCGCGACCACGCGCACCAGATGGTGGACGCCACGCTCACCGGGTTCACGGCCGGGGCGCTGCGCGACGCCGTCGAGACGGTGACCGGCGCCGACGGCCTGGTCGCGGTCACGCCCGTCTTCAACGCCTCCTACAGCGGGCTGTTCAAGACGTTCTTCGACCTGCTGGAGCGCGGTTCGCTGGAGGGCCTGCCGGTGCTGATCGGCGCCACCGGCGGCACGGCGCGCCACTCGCTGGTGCTGGAGCACGCCGTCCGCCCGTTGTTCGCCTACATGCGGGCCGTGGTCGCGCCGACGGCCGTCTACGCCGCCTCGGAGGACTGGGGCTCCGGACGGTCCGGCGGCGTGGACGGGCTGCCCGAACGCGTCGCCCGGGCCGGGGACGAGCTGGCGTCGCTGGTCGCCGCACGTCCCCCGGCGGCGGCCCGCCGGGACGCCCAGGACGCCGACCCGTACGAGGATCCTGTCCCGTTCGAGCAGTTGCTGGCCTCCGGCGGGCAGTGAACGCCCGTCCGGATCAGGAGGCGGGACGGAACGGCACGACTCCGGCCGCGAGCATGCCCTCGGCGGCGGCGCCGCGCAGGCGGTCCTCGAAGTCGCCGAGGCCGCCGGCGACGCCGACCGTTCCGGCGAACAGCATGATGTAGCCCAGCATCGCGGCCCGCTCGGCCCACCCGGGCGGCGTGCCGACGCCTTCGGCGCGGCAGAACGGCCGCCCGGGAGGGTCGAGCGGGGACCGGACGGTGAACGCGCCCTCGCGGTCGAGCGACGCGCTCCACTCGGGGGCCATTGGTACATGCAGGTCGGGCGCGTCCGTGGCCAGGCCCAGACCGCCCCGCAGGCACGCGGCGACCAGCGCGCCGGTCGGCTCCCGGCCGTGCGACCCGGGAGCGGGCGTGCGGTCGGGGTCGTCCAGCAGCGCCAGCGGCACCGCCCCGTTCGGCGTGGGCAGCGCGCTCAGCATCACGTCCAGCCGGAACACCTCGGCGCCCCGGCGCGGCGGCGGGCCGCCGCCGGGCGTTTCGTTCATGCCTTGCGCTCCCGTTTCGCGGTACGGAAAACGCGACCGAGTTTGAGAGGCGGCCGGGCCCGGGGCGGTGCAAGGGGAGTGGCTTTCCCCTGGGGCCCGGCGGCCTCGGTCCCTCTCGTCAGGATCGCTGCGGGGCCACGGCCGGGGGCGAGAGGCCGAAACCCCTGGGTGAGGAGAGGGACTATGACCATAACTCCGCAGGTCAGCGGCGTGAAGTGACCTGGTCCTTACAGTTGTTCCCTACTCTTGTCAGGATTCAGACGTGACTAATCACCATTTGCGGACAAAGATCCACTGGGTGTGACGGGCCTCCGTGCCCACGCGGCTCGTGGGCCGGTTCGGCCGGAGGCACGGCTCATTCGAAGTCGTCCGGGTTGAACTCCTCCGGGCGCTGCCCCCGCGGCTCGCCGGGGGAGCCCGCCATCTGCTTGGGCTCCGGCGGGCCGGCCGGTGTCGTCGTCTTCTGCTCCGCCGCGGTCGCCGTCGCCTCCCCGGTGGCACCGGGCTCGGCCGCGCGGGCGTCTTCTCGTCCCCTCATGATCCGCTCCTGATCCCCCGCTCATTCCGGACGCTCCCATCTACCCGTTCGGGAGCGGTTCATTCCCGCTGGTCACCGCCTTCCGCGGGGCGGCTGTCACCCAAGGCACACACATGCCTTTCCAGCGCGCCAGTCATTGAGCGCGCCCCAGCGTCTCATCATCCCCATACCGACGGTGATAGGAGTTGCACGCAAGGTCATGAATCGGCTCGGGGGTGGATCGTGGGAGACGGGGATGCTCTTCTATGTCGCGGCCGCGATATGCGCGATCGGCGTGGTGATGATCGCCGCGCTGCTGTTCCGGCGGCTGGACCGGGTCACCGACGACGCCCAGCCTGACGGCCCCACCGGGGGGCACGCCGGGGCGATGCTGTCGGCGCTGTTCCTGCTGGCGTTCGCCATCGCCATCGTCGTGCCGTGGACCACGAGCGACTCCGCCCGCGCCAACACCTACGTCGAGAGCCAGGCGGTGGCGGAGGCCTACTGGGCCGCCAGCCAGCTGCCCGCCCCGGCCGCCGCGCGGGTCCAGGCCGGGCTGCGCGAGTACGTCGACCTGGTACGGGGCCGCGAGTGGCGGATGATGGCCGACGGGCGGCTCAGCCCGGAGGGCTGGCGGCGCCTGGAGGCCCTGCGGCGCGACGTCATGGCGCTGTCCGCCGCCGACGACCAGGCCAGGGACGACCGTGACGCCGTCACCGACCGGATCGAGGAGATCACCGCCGCGCGCCGCCAGCGCGCCATGGACGCCAAGGCCGCCCCGCCGCCGGGCCTGCTGGCCACCACGGTGGGCACCGGCATCGCCGTCGTGCTGTTCCCGTTCCTCGCCGGCGCCCGCCCGCGCGGCATGACCATCGTGCCGCTGGCGCTGATGGCGGCGATGCTGGGCCTGGGGGTCTACCTGACGTTCGACATCCAGCACGCCTTCACCGGCGGCCTGGCGGTGGGCCCCGACGCCTTCACCGAACTGCTGCCCGAACTGGACCGCATCCCGGGAGGCAGCTGACCGTGCGCGCCGCCGCGCTGCTGCTGGCCGGGACCCTGGCGGCCCTGACGTGCACCGCCGACGCCCGCCCGGCCCGCACCGACGAACGCGCCGCCGCCGTCCCGGCGCCTCCCCATCAGCCCTGGTCCCCGGCCCAGACCGCCGAGGCCGTGGTCACACTGCCCGTGGCGGCACACGTCCGGCATCCGCACCCGCCGCACGACTCGCCCGGCATCGGCGTCTGCCTCCAGCTCGGCGGCCTGAGCATCCAGGCGGGAATCGGCACCTGGCCCTGCCCCCCGCCCCCCAAGCCCAAACCGCCGAAGCCACCGAAGCCACCCAAACCGCCGAAGCCCCCGAAACCCCCCAAGCCTCCGAAGCCGCCGGAGCAGCCTCCAGAGCCCCCAGAACCGCCCAAGCCTCCCGAGCCGCCCAAGCCATCACCACCGCCACCGGCGCCCTCTCCCACCCAGCGGCCCACACCCCCGCCGACAGCGGCACCAACGCCCGTACCCAGGCCGCCGAGACAACCGTCACCATCCGCCCGGTCGACGCCGTCCGCGACGCCGCGGCCGCCACGCCCCGCGGCCGAGCCGCCCATCGTGACGAAACGCCCGGCGCCCACCCCGTCCCCGGCGGCCCGCCGGCCCCTCCGCCGCGCCGAGCCGCCCCACCGCAAGCAGACGCTGCCGACTCTGGTGATCGTCGCGGTCCTGGCAGCGGCGATCGCCTCGGGCACCGCCTTCGCCTTCGTCCGCTGACCCATCCACCCCGCCGGACCTGCCACGACCCGCCGGACGTGCCACCGCACGGCCCGCCCCGGCCGACACCAGAAGACGAGCCGGACCACAGTCCGACGCCGGCCGTTGGGTGCCGGTTTCGGCTGGGGGGTGGATGGGAGGAGGGCGGTGCATCATGATCTGGTGGTGGACGTTCATCTTGTGCCCGTGCCGCGTCGGCTTCGGGTGACCGGTGAGTCGGGGCCCTTCGGCGGTGAGCCGCGGGTGGGCGTCGATCCGGCGCTGCCGTCCGAGGGGTACCGGCTGACGATCGGGCCGGACGGAGCGACGATCACGGGCGGCGGTGAGGCGGGGGTCTTCTGGGGGCGGCAGACCCTGCGTCAGCTGCTGGGCCCGGACGCGTACCGCCGCGCGCCGATCCGCCCGGCGCCACGCGCCCTGCCGTATCTGACGATCGAGGACGAGCCGCGCTTCGCCTGGCGGGGGTTGCTGCTGGACGTGGCCCGCCACTTCATGCCCAAGGACGGCGTCCTGCGCTACCTCGACCTGATGGCCGCGCACAAGCTGAACGTGCTGCACCTGCATCTGACCGACGACCAGGGCTGGCGTGTGGAGATCAGGCGCCGGCCCAGGCTCACGGAGGTGGGGGCCTGGCGGCGGCGCACCAGGCTGGGCTGGGGCGACCCGCCGATGTGGGACGAACGGCCGCACGGCGGCTTCTACACCCAGGACGACCTGCGCGAGATCGTCGCCTACGCCGCCGCGCGGCACATCACCGTCGTCCCGGAGATCGACGTCCCCGGCCACTCGCAGGCCGCCATCGCCGCCTACCCCGAACTGGGCAACGCCGACGTGGTGGACACCGCGAGCCTGGAGGTGCGGACCGGCTGGGGCGTCAGCCCCAACGTGCTCGCGCCCACCGACCAGGTCCTGCGCTTCTACGAGGACGTCCTCACCGAGGTGCTGGAGATCTTCCCGAGCCGGTTCGTGCACATCGGCGGCGACGAGTGCCCCAAGGACCAGTGGCGGGCGTCCGCGACCGCGCAGGCCCGCATCCGCGCCGAGGGGCTGCGGGACGAGGCGGAGCTGCAGTCGTGGTTCATCCGCCACTTCGACCGCTGGCTCGCCGAACGGGGACGGCGCCTCATCGGCTGGGACGAGATCCTGGAGGGCGGCCTGGCCGACGGCGCGGCCGTGGCGTCCTGGCAGGGGTACGCGGGCGGCATCACGGCGGCCCGGGCGGGCCACGACGTGGTGATGTGCCCGATGCAGGAGGTCTACCTCGACCACCGGCAGGCCGACGGGGACGACGAGCCGGTGCCGTTCGGCTGGGTCCGCACGCTGCGGGACGTGTACCGCTTCGAGCCCGTGCCGCCCGAGCTGGCCGGCACGGAGCACGCCGCCCGGATCATCGGCACCCAGGCCAACATGTGGACCGAGGTCGCCGACTCCCAGCAGCGCGTCGACTACCAGGTCTTCCCCCGCCTCGCCGCGTTCGCCGAGGTGGCCTGGTCGCACCTGCCCGCTCCGGACGAGCGCGACGTCGAGGACTTCCGGCGGCGCATGGACGCCGCCCACTACGCGCGCCTGGACGCCATGGGCGTCGCCTACCGGCCGCCGTCCGGTCCGCTTCCATGGCAGCGTCGCCCCGGCATCCCGGGACGCCCCTTCGCCGGCCCGCCCCGCGAGAGGAACCGCCCGTAGCCGGTCACCGCGAGCCGCGGGGTCAGAGGCGCATGTAGACGCGGATGGTGGTGCCTTCGGGGGTGGTGTGGAGGCGGACCAGGTCGGTCAGGTGGTTGACCATCAGCAGCCCGCGGCCGCCGTCGGTGCTCAGGTCCACGGGCAGGCGGCCCACCAGGGGGTCGGTGATCCGGCCGTCGTCGCGGACCTCGCCGACCACGTGGCCGTCCTCCGGCCAGATGCGCAGGACCCCCTTGCCGCCGGCGTGGACGACCGAGTTGGCGCCCAGTTCGTTGACCGCGAGCTCCAGGTCGCCCGCGCGGCGCTCGTCGAGACCCAGGGCGGCGCCGCGGGCGTACGCGAACTCCCGCATGCGCGGCAGGGTGTCGACGTCGTAGGGGAACTCGTCCGGCGTCGTGCCGGGCGGGGGGTCGGGCAGCGGGCGGTTGTACCGTTCGATGACGCTGTGGGGGGCGTAGTGGGGGCTGCGGCGCTGCCCGTCCCGGTCGATCACCGTCGGGTGGGTGGCGTGCGCGTCGGCGAGGGCCTGCGCGTCCAGGGCCGAGGTGTCGTACGGGCACAGGATGGTGGCGTTCCGGCCCGCGAACGCCAGGTTGATCAGCGCCTCGTGCTGGACGCAGGCCGGGTACTCGTCGGGCGAGCGGCCCGCCCAGACGGGCTCGCCGATGATGCGGACGCGGGCGGCGCGGTGCCGGTCGGCGAACGCGCGCAGCACGCCCGGGATGATCCGGCCCGGGTTGCGGCCCGCCACGGTCATGTCGATCCACTCCACCCTGGCCGCGGCGGCGCCCAGGCCGGCGCGTATGGCGTCCAGGCGCGGCCCGGGCACGGCGACGGCCACGGGCTCCCCGGCATCCAGCCCCGCGCGGACGAACGGCACCGTACCGCTCAGGTACTCGCCGTCGTCGCGGTAGAACAGAGCCGGATGCCCGAAGGGACTTCCCGGCTCGGTATCGGACCGGTCGCTCATCGGTCCGTCACCTCGAGAGCGGAAAGGTAAGGAAACATCACTTCGAGGGTACGCGTCAGTGCCGACGGTGGGCGATGCAGGATCATCCGGCTGCCCTCCCGCAGTCGTCCCGCAGTCGTCCCGCGGACCTCACGAGGACGGCTACCCCTCCGGCGTCGATGAAAACGAGCCCCGCCAAGTCCAGATCGACGGTGCCGCCGCGCCTCACCAGACCGCCCAGTTCACTCGCCCAGTAGGCGCGGTTGGCGACGTTCACCTCGCCCTCCACCCGCAGGCCTGTGCCCGTGGCGAGCGGGCGCAGGGTCAGCCCGGGGGCCCGCCGGGCGCGACCGTCGATGCGCGGCGCCGTGGCGGGCGGCTCCTGCCGTGGTCGTTCCGTCAACGCTTCACCGCCCTTCCCTCCATCCGCACACTAGGTGCACCGGCATCTCAAGGCGATGGATAAGCCGAAAACGACGCGTGTACCCGGCCGATCCGGTTCCCGGGCGGCCGGAGGAGCATGGCGTCCACGACGTCGGACAGCAGCTCCCGGCGGCGGTAGGCGGCGCGCTGGCGGTCCGCGCCGGTGCCGTGGTCCAGCAGGAACCGCACGCCGGCGGCGACGCGTTCCAGGTCGCCGCTGTCGCTCAGCGCGGGCCGCACGTGCGCCACCAGGTCCTCCACCAGCCGGCGCTGAGGGACGGGACGTCCGGTGAACACGTCGATGCCGCCGCCCGACAGTCCGTCACGCGCGGCGAGCCAATACGCCGCGCGCAGGATCTCCGGGGACGGGTTGGGCGGCGCGGAGCCCTCCTCGACCGCCGTGAGCGACACCTGCACCAGCGCCCGGATGAGGGCGGCGAACAGCACCGCCTCGTCGGCCGTCGGCGCCACGTCCCCGAGCCGGACCTCCACGGTCGGCAGGTGCGAGGACGGCCGCACGTCCCAGAACAGGGTGCCGACGTCCAGCAGCGCGCCGCAGCGCAGCAGCGTCCCGACCAGGTCCTCGAAGTGCTGCAGCGACTCGAAGAACGGCGGCGGGCCCGCCACCGGCCAGCGCGACCAGGCCATCACCCGCCAGCACGCGTACCCGGTGTCGCGGCCCGCCCAGTACGGCGAGTTGGCCGCCATCGCCATGAGCGTCGGCAGCCACGGCCGCAGGTGGTTGCTGACCTGCACCGCCTGCGCCCGGTCGGGCATCTCCACGTGGACGTGGCAGGAGCAGATGCACTGCTCGTCGTCCAGCGCCCGGTAGGTGGCCAGGCCCTCGGCGTAGCGGGCGCCGGCGCTGATCGGGGGCGGCAGCACCTCGCCCAGCACGGGGGTGCCGGTGGCCGCCAGCCGCACGCCCTCGCGTTCGGCGGCCCTCGCCATCGCCGCGCGCATGTCCCGGATCTGCTCGTCGAGCTTGTCCAGGTCGTCGCACGGCGCGGTCTTCGCCTCCGCCAGACAGGCGATCATCTCCGTGGAGGCGCGGTCGCCCAGCTCCGCCGCCGCCCGCCGCACCACGGCGCCGCCTCGCGCGACGACCTTGCGGGAGCCGGGAGCGACGACGAAGTACTCCTCCTCGACGCCGATTCTGAGGATCATCCCACCACCTCGTGCCGGTGTCGGAGGGCACCGCGTCATCTCGACGGTACGCGCCGGCGGGCGGCTTGGGCACCACCCGGCACGCCGTCGCGCACGCCCGGGGGCGTCGCTTTGCGGCCGCTTTACCCGCTACCAGGGCGGGCACCGTGACGGTGCGACGGGCGCGGCATGCCCGGCCGTGGTGAACGCGGCCCCGAGAACGCGACCGCCCCCGCCCTGCCCGCGAGGCGGGAGGGACGGGGGCGGCTCACGTGCCGGTCGGTGCCGGTCGGGGTCCCGCTCGGCGGCCGGTCAGCGGCTGCCGTCGTCGACGACCACGTCGCTCATGATGTCCACGGCGAAGGCGATGATGCCGCCGAGCACCACGATGCCCGCGCCGACGAGGAACACGGGCCAGTTCGGCCCCATGGCGATCGCGACCCCGCCGACGATGAAACCGATGAAGATCACCGCCACCGCGGCCCACGACTTCGGCCGTCCGGCGTGGCTCCCACTCGACATGCGTCTCTTCTCTCTCAGACCTTCGACCAGGGACGTACTACGACGCTGAACACTAGCAACGCCACGCCCGGGCCGTGCTCCGGGGTGCCTTTCCGCGGCGGCGCGCGGCGGGCCCCGCGGCGCCTGGCTCCGGCGCGGTCGCGGCGGCCGCGCAGGGCGCACCCCGCGCAATTCCGGGCGTAGGCGCTCGCTTACCATCCAGGGCATGACGGTGCCGCCTGAGGAACTGGAACTGGCCGCCGTCTTCCCCCCGGTCCAGCGGGACCGGTGGCGGGAGATGGTCCGAACGGTGCTGCGCAAGTCCGGCGCCGCCACCGACGAGACGCCCCTGAGCGAGATCGAGGGCCTGCTCACCCGCGAGTCGTACGAGGGCGTGCCCATCGCGCCCCTCTACACCAGGGACGACACCGTCCCGGGGCGTCCCGGGCTGGCGCCGTCCGTGCGGAGCGTGCGGCCGGACGGCGAGGGCCTGGCGGGCTGGGACGTGCGGCAGCGGCACGTCCACCCGGACCCCGGGACGACCCGGCAGGCGATCCTCGCCGACCTGGAGAACGGCGCCACCTCCGTGTGGCTGACGCTGGGCGACCACGGCGTGCCCGTGGCGGCGCTGCCGGAGGTGCTCCGGGACGTCCACCTGCACCTGGCGCCCGTCGTCCTGGACGCGGGCGCGCGGACGGACGAGGCCGCCGAGGCCTTCCTCGGGCTCGTGGCCGAACGCGGCCAGGCCGGCGACGCGCTGGGCAACCTGGGCGCCGACCCGCTGGGGCTGACGGCCCGCACCGGCGTGCCGGCCCCCCTGGAGCCGGCGGCGGCGCTGGCGGTGCGGTGCGCCCGCGAGTTCCCGCACCTGCGGGCGATCACGGTCGACGGGACCGTCCACCACGACGCCGGGGGGAGCGACGCCGAGGAACTGGGCGGCGCGGTGGCCGCCGCCGTCGCCTACCTGCGGGCCCTCACCGACGCCGGGCTGGACGTCGGCGCCGCCTTCGGGCAGCTGGAGTTCCGCCTGGCCGTCACCGCCGACCAGTTCATGTCCATCGCCAAGCTGCGCGCCGCGCGTCGCCTGTGGACGAGGGTCGCGCAGGTGTGCGGGGCGGAGGAGACCGTGGCGCGGCTGCACGCGGTGACGTCCTCGCCGATGATGACCCGCCGCGACCCCTGGGTGAACATGCTGCGCACCACCGTCGCGGCGTTCGCGGCCGGGGTCGGGGGAGCGGACGCGGTCACCGTCCAGCCGTTCGACGCCCGCCTGGGGCTGCCCGACGACTTCGCCCGGCGCATCGCCCGCAACACCCAGACGCTCCTGCTGGAGGAGTCCAGCCTGGCGCGCGTCGTCGACCCCGCCGGGGGCTCCTGGTACGTCGAACGTCTCACCGAGGACCTGGCGCAGGCCGCCTGGGACTGGTTCACCCGGATCGAGAAGGCCGGTGGGCTGGCCGCCGCCCTGGAGTCGGGCATGGTGGCCGAACGGCTCGCCGCCACCTGGGAGCGCCGCCGCAGGGACATCGCCCGCCGCAAGGCCCCCCTCACGGGCGTCAGCGAGTTCCCCAACCTGGACGAGAAGCTGCCCGCGCGCGCCCCCGCGCCCACCCCGGACACCTCGGGGGGCGGGCTGCCGGTCGTACGGTACGCCCAGGACTTCGAGGCCCTGCGCGACCGCGCCGACGCGCACGCCGACCGCACCGGGACCCGCCCCAGGGTGTTCCTGGCGACGCTCGGCCCGGTCGCCGTGCACACCGCGCGCGCGACGTTCGCCGCCAACCTGTTCCAGGCCGGCGGGATCGAGACCGTCAGCGGGCCGCCGGAGGAGTTCGCCGCCAGCGGCGCGACCGTGGCGTGCCTGTGCTCCAGCGACGCGCTGTACGAGGAGCGGGCCGCCGACGCCGCGCGGACGCTCAGGGACGCGGGCGCCTTGAAGGTGTGGCTCGCGGGTAAGGGTTCCTTTGACGGGGTGGATGCCAGGATCTTCGCGGGCTGCGACGCCGTGGACGTCCTGGAGGCCACCCTCGGCGATCTGGGAGTGAACTGATGATCCCCGACTTCTCCGAGGTCGAGCTCGGCGCCCCCGTCCCCGCCGACGAGGCCGCCAAGCGGTGGCGGGCGGCGGCGGCCGAGGCCACGGGGCAGGACCCCGACGCCCGGCCCTGGGACACCCCCGAGGGCATCGCCGTCCGGTCGCTCTACACCGCCGACGACCTGGCCGAGGTGGACTTCCTCGACACCTACCCCGGCATCGCCCCGTACCTGCGCGGCCCGTACCCCGCCATGTACGCCACCCAGCCGTGGACCGTCCGCCAGTACGCGGGGTTCTCCACGGCCGAGGAGTCCAACGCCTTCTACCGGCGCAACCTGGCCGCCGGGCAGAAGGGCCTGTCGGTCGCGTTCGACCTGGCCACCCACCGCGGCTACGACTCCGACCACCCGCGTGTGCAGGGCGACGTCGGCATGGCGGGCGTCGCGATCGACTCCATCTACGACATGCGCCGGCTGTTCGACGGGATCCCCCTCGACCGGATGAGCGTGTCGATGACCATGAACGGCGCGGTGCTGCCGGTGATGGCGCTGTACATCGTCGCCGCCGAGGAGCAGGGGGTGGCGCCCGAGCGGCTCGCCGGGACCATCCAGAACGACATCCTCAAGGAGTTCATGGTCCGCAACACCTACATCTACCCGCCCGGGCCGTCGATGCGGATCATCTCCGACATCTTCGCCTACACCTCGCAGCGGATGCCGAAGTTCAACTCGATCTCGATCTCCGGGTACCACATCCAGGAGGCCGGGGCCACGGCCGACCTGGAGCTGGCCTACACCCTCGCCGACGGGGTCGAGTACATCCGCGCCGGGCTGGACGCCGGGCTGGACATCGACGCGTTCGCGCCCCGCCTGTCGTTCTTCTGGGCGATCGGCATGAACTTCTTCATGGAGGTCGCCAAGCTGCGCGCCGCGCGGCTGCTGTGGGCGCGGCTCGTCAAGGACTTCGAGCCGTCCAACCCCAAGTCGCTGAGCCTGCGCACGCACTGCCAGACCTCCGGCTGGTCGCTGACCGCCCAGGACGTGTTCAACAACGTGGCGCGCACCTGCGTCGAGGCGATGGCCGCCACCCAGGGCCACACCCAGTCGCTGCACACCAACGCCCTGGACGAGGCGCTGGCGCTGCCCACCGACTTCTCCGCCCGCATCGCCCGCAACACCCAGCTGCTGCTGCAGCAGGAGTCCGGCACCACCCGCACCATCGACCCGTGGGGCGGCAGCGCCTACGTCGAACGCCTCACCCACGACCTGGCGCTGCGCGCCTGGGGCCACATCCGGGAGGTGGAGGCGGCCGGCGGCATGGCGCGGGCCATCGACGACGGGCTGCCCAAGCTGCGCATCGAGGAGGCCGCCGCCCGCACCCAGGCGCGCATCGACTCCGGGCGCCAGCCGGTCATCGGCGTCAACAAGTACCGCCCCGACGCCGACGAGCACATCGAGGTCCTCAAGGTCGACAACGCCGCGGTGCGCGCCCAGCAGATCGACAAGCTGCGGCGGCTGCGCGAGGAGCGGTCGGCCGAGGAGGTGGACGCCGCGCTGGCCGCCCTGACCCGCGCCGCCGACGCCGCCGTGCGCGGCGACCGCGGTCCCGGCCTGGAGGGCAACCTGCTCGCCCTGGCCGTCGACGCCGCCCGCGCCAAGGCGACCGTGGGGGAGATCTCCGACGCGCTGGAACGGGCGTTCGGGCGCCATGCCGCCAACATCCGTACCATTTCAGGCGTGTACCGGGAGGAAGCAGGCCGCGTGAGCGCCATCGAACGGGCCCGCGAGGCGACCGACGCGTTCGCCGCGGCCGAGGGCCGGCGGCCCCGCATCCTGGTCGCCAAGATGGGCCAGGACGGCCACGACCGCGGCCAGAAGGTGATCGCCACCGGCTTCGCCGACCTGGGCTTCGACGTCGACGTGGGCCCGCTGTTCCAGACCCCCGAGGAGGTCGCCCGCCAGGCCGTCGAGGCCGACGTGCACGTCGTCGGCGTCAACTCGCTGGCCGCCGGGCACCTGACGCTGGTGCCCGCGCTGCGCGAGGCGCTGGCCGCCCTCGGCCGCGACGACATCATGATCGTCGTGGGCGGGGTCATCCCGCCGCAGGACTTCGACGCGCTGCGCGCCGCGGGCGCCTCGGCGATCTTCCCGCCCGGCACCGTGCTGGCCGACGCCGCCGTCGACCTGCTCAAGGAGCTGTCGGCACGGCTGGGACACCACGCGGCGTGAGCGGCGACGGGAGCCGGCGGCGCGGCCTGCCCGGGCTGGACGAGTACGTCACGGGTGTGCGCAAGGGGTCGCGGGCGTGGATCGCCCGCGCGATCACCCTCGTGGAGTCGACCCGTCCCGACCACCGCGACCTGGCGCAACGGCTGCTGGTGGAGCTGACCCCGTTCGCGGGCGGCGCCCGCCGGGTCGGCATCACCGGCGTGCCCGGCGTCGGCAAGTCGACGTTCATCGACGCGCTCGGCACCAACCTCACCGGGGCCGGGCACAAGGTCGCCGTGCTGGCCGTCGACCCGTCGTCCACCCGCACGGGCGGCAGCATCCTCGGCGACAAGACGCGCATGCAGCGGCTGGCCGTCGACCCGCAGGCGTTCATCCGTCCCTCGCCCACGGCGGGCACGCTCGGCGGCGTCGCCAAGGCCACCCGCGAGGCCATGGTGGTGATGGAGGCCGCCGGATACGACGTGGTGCTCGTCGAGACGGTCGGGGTCGGGCAGTCCGAGACGACCGTCGCCGAGATGGTCGACTCGTTCCTGTTCCTCACCCTGGCCCGCACCGGCGACCAGCTCCAGGGCATCAAGAAGGGCGTCCTGGAACTGGCCGACGTCATCGCCGTCAACAAGGCCGACGGCCCGCACGAGATGGAGGCGCGCAAGGCCGCCCGCGAGCTCGCCGGCGCCCTGCGGCTGCTGCGCAGCGACGAACGTGCCCGCGCCGTCCCCGTCCTGACGTGCAGCGCCCGCGAGAACCGCGGCCTGGACGAGATCTGGCGGCACCTGGTCGAGCACCAGGACCGGCTGGCGGCCGGCGGCGAACTGGAGACCCGCCGGCGCCGCCAGCAGGTCGGCTGGACGTGGGAGATGGTCCACGACCGGCTGCTGACCGAACTGCGCGACCACCCCGCCGTCCGCGCCATCGCCCCCGACCTGGAACGTCAGGTGGCCGAGGGCCGCCTGACCCCCGCCCTGGCCGCCGAGCGCATCCTGTCCGCCTTCACCCGCTGACCACGCCCGCCCGGCGCCGCCCGGTCTAGCGGTGGCGCCTTCGTGCGGCGTGCCCGCCGGAGGGGGCCGCGGCGCGTGCCGGCTGCGGGCGGCACGGGTCGCCGGGGAGCGGCCGGCGTACCGAACCGCATTCCAGGGGGATGGGTTGGGACGGGCGGGGCCTGTGGCGCTCCGGGATCCGGTACAAAAGGCGGATGGACGTCATCGCGCTCGATGATCCGGCCCAGGGGGAGATCCGGCGCTGGCACGCGGTCCTGGCCGCCGCGCACGCCGCCGACCTGCGCGACGAGCCCGCGCCGGACCCCGAGCAGACGGCCGCCCGGCTGCGCGCCCCCGGGCGGCGGCTGTGGGCCGCCGTGGAGGGCGGCGACATGGTCGGCGTCGCCGAGCTGCGGCTGCCCGGCGGGCCCGGCGCCGACCGTCCCGCCGAGATCGACATCCAGGTCCGCCCCGACCGGCGCCGCCGGGGCGTCGGCACGCGGCTGCTTACCGTCGCCGCCGAGGGAATGCGCGCCGACGGCCGCACCAGCGTGATCGCCCAGGTGATGGCGGGCACCCCCGCGATCCCGTTCCTGGAGTCGCACGGGTTCGAGTGCGTGCTGACGCTGCGCGGGCTGCTGCTGCGCCTGGACGACGTCCCCGCCCGCCGCGTGGAGAAGCTCGTCGCCTCCGGGCCCGCCGGGTACCGGCTCGTGCGCTGGCGCGGCACCGCCCCCGACGAGCACGCGCTCGCGCTGGCCCGCGCCAAGCACGCCATGGCCGACATGTCCGCCTACGAGGGGCTGCCGTGGGACGCCGACCGCGTCCGCGAGATGGCCGAACTGGTCGCCAAGCGCGGCGACGACCTCTACACCGTCGCCGCCGTCCAGGGCGACGGGATCGCGGGGTTCACCGAGGTGGTGGTCTCCGCGGAGACGCCCGAACGGGCCGCCCAGTACGACACCGCGGTGGTGCCCGAGCACCGGGGGCGGCGCATCGGCATCTGGGTCAAGGCCGCCATGCTGCAGTGGCTGCGCCGGGAGCGTCCCGAGGTCCGCGAGATCGAGACCGACAACTCCGGCGACAACGTGCACATGCTGGCCGTCAACGAGGAGCTGGGGTTCCGCCGCCAGCGCGAGTCGCGGGAGTACCAGGCCGCCGCCGCCGACCTCCCGTCGATCTGACCGGCGGGAGTTATCCCCAGAACAAGATTCTGCTGCCGCGTGCACGGGGGCGGGGCCAGCCTTGACGCATGACCTCGCTCCCGCTGGGGCACCCGGAAACGGTCGCCTCCCGCTTCCTGGTGTCCACCGACGAACCCCCGCCCGCCGACCTCTCCGGCCTCCTCACCGGCGGCGACCTGGCCGCCCTCGCCCGTGAACTGCACGCCCGGTCGGCGCTGACGCTGCGCGAACACCGCCCCGAGGCCGACTGGCTCGCCCGGCTGGGCGGCTCCTCCGGCCGCCTGCGGCGGTTACGGAACGCACGGCACCACGTGCTGGTGCGCGTCCAGGGCGCACCCGACGACGCCCCGCGCCATGCCCAGGCGGCGCGGCAGGCCGCCCGCCTGCTCGCGGCGGCCGCCGGCGGCCTCGTCGTCGACGTCGACTCCCACCAGGTCGTCGGCACCTCGCCGGTCGAACGCGAACACTTCGTCCTCGGTGACCAGTGGATCGGGGTGTTCGTCGTCGGCGAGAGGGCGCTCGTCCGCGCCGACACCTGGGGTCTGCACCGGTTCGGCCTGCCCGAACTGACCGTGCGGGGCGCCCCGTACGGCCACCTGCTCACCGCCGCGAATCTCCTCCGCGTTCTGGCCTTCCGGCTGTTCTCCCAGCGCCGCGCCGATGCCGTGCCGGGCACGCTGCTCCTGGACGGCGCCGACCTCCTGCGTTTCTGGGGCGCCCGTCCGGCCCCCGCCGGACGCTTCATGGTCCGCCTCTCGCCCGGCGCCGGCAACTGCCCGGGCTGCCGCCCCGCCCTGGAGGTGGCCGCGACGGCCTTTGCTGGTGGGACGACGGGCGCCGGCTGGTGGGACGACGGGCCCGGACGCGCCCTGCCCAAGCTGCTGTCGGCCCGGCCCGAGCCGGGCCCGACGGAAAATCCGTTGCCCGCCCGCGACTCCGATAGGCACCCTTAAAGACGTCCGGAAAGCCCCGAAGCACATTGAATTCCCGGCCCATTCCTCTGTAGTTCAATGGCAGAACGCCGCACTGTTAATGCGGATATCCAGGTTCGAGTCCTGGCGGAGGAGCGGCGAGGAGGTGACCGATGACCGTTCTCGTCCTGAACGCGTCGTACGAGCCGTTACAGCGTGTCAACGTGCGGCACGCCATCCGCATGCTCGTGCGCGGCGTGGCCGTCGTGGAGGAGGCCGAGGAGGACCGCACCATCGGCCCCTTCCCGGTGCCGCGCGTCCTGCGCCTGGTCAAGTACGTGGTCATGCGCTGGCGGCACGGCAGGCGCCCGCCGTGGAGCAAGCGCGGCGTCTATCTGCGCGACCGCGGGCTGTGCGGTTACTGCGGGCGCCGCGGCGACACCATCGACCACGTGCTGCCGCAGTCCCGCGGCGGCGGCGACACCTGGGACAACACCGTCCTGGCCTGCGGCAGGTGCAACAACCGCAAGGGTGATCGCACCCCCGCCGAGGCCGGGCTGCTGCTCCGGGTCGCCCTCCGCACCCCCCACTGGGACGAACTGGTGGACCTCTGACCGAGGCCCCCGTCCGCCGAGGACGGGGGCCTGCGGCACGTCACCGATCGCGGATACGCCCCAGCTCATGCCGCGGCAGGAAGTCGGCGCGAACTGGGCTCGTCCGCCGTCCTGACAACCCCGGGCAGGACGACACCGAACAGTCGTCGGCCACCGCACGGCCCACAAGACCCACCGCCCTTGTACGCCGACGTATCCACCTATTCGGTGCCTCGTCGGCGCCTTTGCCCTGATCAGCGGCCGGGCCCATGAGGCGGCCTCTCCGGGCGTGCTCGGACCGGTGAGCGGTGGCAGGGGCGCTGCCTGGTATTGCACCTCTGGCCCGCCGGTGGCTCGGTGGTCGCGGGGGTGTTCGTCGATGTCGCCGTTTGGGGGTGCGTGTCCGATGTCGAGGTGATTTATAACGGTGTTGTTCTGGGCGGCGAGGTCTTTATCGCGATGTGCTATGGCGGAGGGGCGGGAATGTGGGAAATCTCTGGAGGAGAGCGGGAACCCCACGCTGGTCGCGGCTGTGAGCTGGGCGGATGCGGGCGGCGTAGAGGCTGGTGATCTTACTGTTATGGCCGCTTTGTAATTTTGGGGTGACGCTGTGTGTTTGTCGGATGAGGCGGGAGCAATTGGGGGTTTGTGGTAGCGTGCCGCCAATCTTCTGACGGTTTCTAAGGAGAGTTCTGTGGCGGCCCACGATCCCCTCGACCGGAAGCGGCGACCCGGTGGCGGACGGACGGCGGCGCGGCGGTGCGCGGCCGTGGCGTTCGCGCTGGCGGTGTCGGCGGCGCTCCCCCCGGTCCCCGGCGTCGCGGCTCCCGCGGAGCCCAAGGACTCCAAGGCCGAGCTGGCCAAGCTGCGCAAGCGGGCGGACAAGCTGGCCAAGGAGTACCGCGGCGAGCTGATCACCCTGGAGGAGGCCAAGAAGGCCGCGCAGAAGGCCGCGCAGGACGCCGAGCGGCTGTCCAAGGAGTTCGAGACCCGGCGCGGCGACGTCAGCCGCCTGGCCGCCACCTCGTACATGACCGGGCGCATGGACACCATGTCGATGGTGACGGCGGAGGACCCGGGCGCCGCCATCCGCGACGCCACCGTGGTGGAGCACCTGGCCCGCAGCAACGACATGCGCATCAAGAACCTGGAGACCCTGGCGGCCAAGGCCCAGCAGTCGCGCAAGAACGCCGACGCCAAGGTGGCGCAGGTGCGCAAAGAGGTGGAGGACCTGGAGTCCCAGCGCGAGCGGGTGAAGAAGCTGCTCGCCAAGTACAAGCCGGAGCGGCCCTCCGGCTCGTCGGGCGGCGGCGCCACGGCGGGGCGGCCCGACGGGGCGAGCGGCACCAAGTCGCCGATCGTCGGCAACACGATGACCGCGCGGATGCGCACGCTCATGCAGGCCATCGACGGCAGGTTCGGCGCGTTCCCGACGATCGGCTGCTACCGCGCGGGCGACCCGCAGGACCACGGGTCGGGCCGGGCGTGCGACTTCATGGAGAGCACGGCGGGACGGATGCCCAGCGCGTCCGCGCAGGCGCACGGCGACCAGGTGGCCCAGTTCGTCATCGACAACGCGAGCAGGTACGGGGTCAAGTACGTCATCTGGAAGCAGCGGATCTGGGACACCCGCGGCAGCGGCGGCTGGCGGCAGATGGAGGATCGCGGCAGCATCACCCAGAACCACTACGACCACGTGCACGTGTCGGTGCTGTGACCGCCGTGCGACGCCGGGCCCCGTGGCTTACGACACCGAGCAGCCGTATGGACCACTGATCACGACGACGCCCCGGGTGGCGACTTGGAAGCCGACCTGCGCTACTGAAGCGCGGCGGTCACCGGAGGGACACGACGCGGGACTCCCGTGCGGCGACGACGGCGGCCTCGATGACCTCCAGCCCGGTGATCGCGTCGGTGAGGGTCACCGGGGGCGGCGCCTCGCCGCGCAGGGTGCGGGCGACGTCGGCGTAGAAGTCCTGGTAGGCGCCGGGGTCGGTGGGTTCGGCGCGGTCGGCGCCGGGGGTGCCGACGCGGCCGTACGCGCGCACCGGGGCCACGCCCCAGTCGGCGTCCAGTGGGGTCAGGCCCCTGCGCAGGGCGTCCTCCTGGACGTCCATGCCGGACACCGTGTAGGCGGCGCGGTCGCCCAGCACGCGGAACCGGGGGCCGAGCTGGGCGGCGGTCGCGCTCATCCACAGGTGGGTGCGGACGCCGTCGTCGTGGGTGAGCGCCACGAACACGTCGTCCGCGGCCGAGGCGTCGCGGCGGCGGACGTCGATCTCCGCGTACACCTCGCGGGGCCGTCCGAACAGGTGGACCGCCTGGTCGATCAGGTGCGAGCCCAGGTCGTAGAGGATGCCGCCGGCGTCGCGGGGGTCGGCGCTCTCCTTCCAGCCCGGCTTGGGCTGCGGGCGCCAGCGTTCGAACCGCGACTCGAACCGCAGCACGTGGCCGAGCGCCCCGGAGCCGACCAGGCGCCGCACGGTGCGGAAGTCGCCGTCCCAGCGCCGGTTGTGGAACGGGATGACCGGCAGGCCGCGCA
The DNA here is from genome assembly GCF_039536785.1 of Actinomadura miaoliensis. Lineage (NCBI taxonomy): Bacteria > Bacillati > Actinomycetota > Actinomycetes > Streptosporangiales > Thermomonosporaceae > Actinomadura > Actinomadura miaoliensis. Next base: position 3,725 of record NZ_BAAAZG010000048.1, on the reverse strand, counting down.
CCGCGCTCAGCGCGGCCAGGGAACGGGCCTCGTCCGCCGACGTGGCCGCGGGCTTGTCCACCACGACGGGAATGCCCGAGGTCAGCGCGGCCCGGGCGAGGGGGACGTGCTGCCGGTTCGGCGTGGCGATCACCACCAGGTCGTAGGTCCCGGTGGACTCCCAGAGCCGGTCGGTGCTGTCGAGCACGCGGGTGTCGGGGTAGCGCGACCGCACCGCCTGCTGCCGTCCGGGGTCGCCGGTGACCACGGCCGCCAGCCGCAGGTCCGGGACCGAGGAGATCAACGGGGCGTGGAACACCGCACCCCCCGTGCCGTATCCGACCAGTGCCACCCGAAAAGCCATGGTCCGATGATTTCGGATGCGTCCTCACCTGCGGCGACCGGGGGTGGCGGTCCGCGCGAGCGCAGCGGCGCCCGAGGGGCCGTACGATTCCCGGAGACGGGGAGAGCGAGGGGACGGCGCCGTGACCAAACCTGTGATCATGACGGTCGACGACGACCCGGGAGTGTCCCGGGCGGTGGCGCGCGACCTGCGGCGCCGCTACGCCGGGACGTACCGGATCGTGCGGGCCGAGTCCGGGTCCCAGGCGCTGGCGTCGCTGCGCGAGCTGAAGCTGCGCGGTGACGACACGGCGGTGCTGGTGGCCGACCACCGGATGCCGGGGATGACCGGGGTGGAGTTCCTGGAAGAGGCCATGGACCTCTACCCCTACGCCCGGCGGGTGCTGCTGACCGCCTACGCCGACACCGACGCCGCGATCCGCGCGATCAACGTGGTGGACCTCGACCACTACCTGCTCAAGCCGTGGAACCCGCCGGAGGAGAAGTTCTACCCGGTGATCGACGCCCAGCTGGACGCCTGGCTGCGCACGCCGCGCCGGGAGCACGCCCAGCTGCGCGTGGTGGGGCACCGCTGGTCGGCGCGCTCGTACCAGGTCCGCGACTTCCTGGCCCGCAACCAGGTCCCCTACACGTGGCTGCTGGACACCGCGCCGGAGGGCGCCGAGCTGGCCCGCGCCGCGGGCGACCCCGAGCTGCCGCTGGTGGTGACGGCCGACGGCACCACCCTGTCGGCGCCCAGCGACGCCGAGCTGGCCGCCGCCGTGGGCCTGTCCACCGCCCCGGCCGCGGGGTTCTACGACCTGATCGTGGTGGGCGGCGGCCCGGCCGGGCTGGGCGCGGCGGTGTACGGGGCGTCGGAGGGGCTGCGCACCGTCCTCATCGAGCGGCACGCGTCCGGCGGGCAGGCCGGGCAGAGCTCCCGCATCGAGAACTACCTGGGCTTTCCCGACGGCGTGTCCGGCGCGCAGCTGGCCGACCGGGCGCGCCGCCAGGCCGAGCGGTTCGGCGCCGAGCTGATCACCACCGCGGAGGCGGCCGGGCTGGAGGCGCGCGGCCAGGCCCGGGTGGTGCGGCAGACCGACGGCACCGAGATCTCCGCGCACGCGGTGATCCTGGCGACGGGCGTGTCCTACCGCCGTCTCGACGCACCCGGCCTGGACGACCTGGTCGGCGTGGGCGTGTACTACGGCGCGGCGATGGCCGAGATCCCCGGCTGCCAGGGCGAGGAGGTGTACGTCGTCGGCGGCGCCAACTCCGCCGGGCAGGCCGCGGTGAACCTGTCCCGCTACGCCCGGCGCGTCCACCTGGTGGTGCGCGCCGACGGGCTGGAACGGTCGATGTCGCACTACCTGATCGAGCAGATCGCCGCGATCCCCAACATCGAGGTGCATCCGAACACCGTGATCGCCGAGGGGCACGGTTCGGGGCACCTGGAGGCCATCACGCTGGACGGGCCCGAGGGCAAGCGCCGGGTGGACGCCCAGCGGCTGTTCGTGTTCATCGGCGCCGAGCCGCACACCGGCTGGCTGGAGGGCGTCGTCGAACGGGACCCGCGCGGCTTCGTCCTCACCGGGCCCGACCTGGTGGCGGGCGGCCGCCGCCCCGCCGGCTGGGCCGCCGACCGCCAGCCGTACCACCTGGAGACCAGCCTGCCGGGCGTGTTCGCCGCCGGGGACGTGCGCGCCGACTCGATGAAGCGGGTCGCCTCGGCGGTCGGCGACGGCGCCATGGCCGTCGCGCTGGTCCACCGCTACCTGGAGCAGGCATGAGCGACACCGCGACCAAGGTCCCGCCCGAACGGCTGCGCGAGCTGTTCCTGTTCGAGGGGCTGGACGACGAGCAGCTGACCTGGCTGGCCGAGTACGGCTCCGCCCGCGGGTACGCGCGCGGCGAGGTGATCTGCTCCGAGGGCGACCCCGCCGAGTTCCTGTACGTGCTGCTCGACGGCGAGCTGGTGATGACCAACGCGGTGCGCGGCGACCAGGTCGAGACGACCAGGAGCGACCGTCCCGGCGTGTACGGCGGCGCCGTCCAGGCGTATCTGGGCGACCGCATCGACCAGCGGTACCAGCACACGCTGCGGGCCGGCCGCCCCTCGACGGTGTTCGCGCTGCCCGCCCGCAAGTTCGGCAGGTCGGTGCGGGAGTGGTTCCCGATGGCCACGCACCTGCTGGAGGGCCTGTTCTTCGGTGCCAAGAACCTCCGCCGCCTCGTCGACCAGCGCGAACGCCTCGCCGCCCTCGGCACCATCACCGCCGGGCTGACCCACGAGCTCAACAACCTGGGCGTGGCCGCGGCGCGCGCCAGCGCCGAGCTCGGCGACCGGCTCGCGGGCGCCCAGCAGCGCCTGGCGGAGCTGGCCCGGGCGGGCGTCGACTGCGAACGCCTGGGCGACCTGGTGTCGCTGCAGGAACGGCTGCGCGGTCAGGGCACCGGCGCGGCGGCCGAGCCCGGACGCGACCCGCTGGAGGTCAGCGACGCCGAGGACGAGCTGGCCGACTGGCTGGAGGAGCACGGCGTCGACGACGCCTGGGAGCTGGCGCCCGGCCTGGTCGCGGCGGGCCTGGGCGTCGCGGAGATCGAGCAGGTCGCGCCGGTGGCGGGGGAGCAGCTGCCGGTCGCCGCGCGCTGGCTGGCCGAGGTGCTGGAGGTCACGCAGCTGCAGGCCGAGCTGGCCGACGCCACCGGCCGGATGACGGCGCTGCTGGGCTCGGCCAAGCAGTACTCCCAGCTCGACCGCGCCCCCTACCGGCGCGTCGACCTGCGGGAACTGCTGAAGAGCACGCTGATCATGCTCAAGCGCAAGGTGCCGCCGGGGGTGCGGGTCGTCAAGGACTTCGCGCCCGACCTGCCGCCGGTGCCGGTGTACGCCGCCGAGCTGAACCAGGTGTGGACGAACCTGATCGTCAACGCGCTGGACGCCATGGAGGAGGCGGGCACCCTCAGCGTCCGCACCGCCCGGCACGGTGACCACGCGCTGGTGGAGATCGCCGACACCGGGCCGGGCATCCCCGAGGAGAACCTGCCGCGGATCTTCACGCCGTTCTTCACCACCAAGCCCGTCGGCGAGGGCACCGGCCTGGGCCTGGACATCTCCTGGCGGATCGTCGTCGACCGGCACGGCGGCGACATCCGGGTCGAGTCGCGGCCCGGCGACACCCGGTTCCAGGTGCTGCTGCCCCTCACCGAACCGGACTCCGCCCCCGACGCCGAGCCCGACGCCGAGCCCGAGCCCGGCGCCCCGGCCGGCTGAGGCCGCGGCGGCTTATCCCGGTTTTCGGTCCTCCTTGATCGGGTTGTGCCCGACCCGCACAGCCGATCAAGGAGGCACGCATGAGACGTCCCGTCCTGACCGGGATCGCCGCCGCCGCGGTGCTCGCGGC
>NZ_BAAAZG010000047.1:439463-461647 GCF_039536785.1 Actinomadura miaoliensis | reverse complement strand
GCTCCGGCGCGGCGGGCGGCGCGACCGCCTGCTCGCCGTGGTCGGCCGGGCCCGCCGCCGGGACGGGCGCCGTGCGCCGCCGGGCGCGCGGCGAGGCGGCCCGCAGGAACGACACCACGCACGCCACGATCAGGCCGACGGCCAGCCCGATGACGGCGTTGCGCGGCAGCTTGCTCGGCTCGGCCGCGTTGGGGTCGGCGGTGTCGACGAACTGCACGCCGTCGTTGGTGTTGGCGCGGGCCGACAGCACGCCGCTCTCGTCGGTCTGCAGCTTGGTCAGCCGGGTGGCCAGCAGCCGGTAGTTGCGGCTGCCGACGGCCGTGGCCTCCATCTGCTGGGTGACCTGCTGCTGGGTCTGCTGGATGGACTTCAGCTGCTCGTCGAGCTTGGCGAGGTTGGTGGAGACCGTCACCTCCTGGTAGGCGTCCACCACCGCGTTGGCGAACATCGCCGCCTCGCGCATGTCGGACCCCTTGGCCTCGACCAGCACCACGCCGCCGTCGGCCTTGCTGGAGGTGGACACCCGGCCGCGCAGCTGCGCGCTGGTCATGGCCGGGCCGCCCTTGCGCTTGATGATCTCGGTCGCCTTGGTCAGCACGGGCGTGGACCCGGCGAACGCGGCGCGCTGGGCGGTGTAGGTGGCGAAGCCCTGCCCCGAGACCACGCCCATGCGCAGCACGTTGTTCTTGTTGGTGGGGTCGGTGACCGCGAAACGGGCGGTGGCCGTGGCGCCGCCCAGCAGCAGCTGCGTGGCCGCCGCCGAGACCAGCACGGACACGAGCACGATGATGAGCGACATCGTCCGGAAGCGCCACACCGCCTCGACAAGACTGATCTCCGGCGTGGCCGGGACGGAGGCCGGAACGGGAGTCTGGGCTGTCATCGGCTGCTCTGGGTCCTCGTGGGATCGGATGGGGGGACGTCGGATGCGGGCGCGGATGCGGCGGCGGATCCGGGCGAGGTCAGGGCGCGTACGGCGGCGCGCAGCTCGCGATGGTAGCGGTCCTCGCCGAAGCGGTGGGCGGCGTCGGCGCGGGCCCGCTTGGCCATGGCCAGGGCGCCGTCCCAGTCGTCCAGCAGGCGGGCGATGCCGTCGGCGAGGGCGGCCGGGTCGTCGGGGGGCACCAGCACGCCGTTGTCGCCGTCGCTGACGATCTCGACCAGCCCCTGGGTGGCGCTGGCCACCACGGGCCGTCCGGCCAGCATCGCCTCGACCGCGACGTTGCCGAACGGCTCGACCCGGGACGGCACGACCGCCACGTCGGCGGCGGCGAACGAGTCCCACACCGAGGGACGGAAACCGGCGAACTCCACCGCACCGTCGTCACCGGCCAGGGTCCGCAGCTCCTCCTCGAACCACTCGTAGCCGGGGAAGACGTTGCCGACGAGGGTCAGCGTCACGTCGTGGCCGCGCTCGCGCAGCAGCCGGACGGCGCGCACCGCCACGTCCGACCCCTTGCGCGGCGACAGCCGTCCGACCAGCGTGACCCGCACCGGCGCGTCCAGGACGGGCCGCGGCTCGGTGACCTGGGCCGGGTCGGGCTCGGCCACGCCGTTGTAGATGATGCGGGCCCGGCGGCCGACCGGCCCGAGCGCCGCCGCGCTCGCCCGGCTGTTGACGACCACCGACCGGGCCAGCCGCAGCGGCATCGCCAGCGCCGCGCGCACCGGGCGGGGCACGCCCTCCTCGGCCTCGTGCACGTGGCACAGCGCCGGGACGCGGGCGAGCCGGGCCGCCACCAGCCACAGCGGGATGGTGACGGTGTTGACGTACAGGGCGGCGGCGCGGTCGCGGCGCAGCAGCCGCACGGCGCGCGGCAGCGCCCGCACCGACGCGGCCGTCAGCCGCAGGATGCCGACCGGCGACATGTACGCCTTGCGCAGGACGGGGACGGGCAGCACGACGACCTCGGCGCCCGCGTCCCGCAGCGGACCCGACAGCGGCCCGTCGGCGGGCAGGGTCACCACCACGCGTCGTTCTGCCGCCAGCGCCCGGACCGACTCGACGAGCATGCGGTCCGAACCGTAGAGATCGGGCGACGGGTGCGCCAGCACCACAACAGATCTCTCGTCACCCTCGTCCACGGCCCCCTCCTTCCGGCGCCGGTGCACCCGGCAACCGTTGTCGCGCCACCCACAGATTAACCGGGCTTTACTTACAGGACGCGCGAGATGTCCGCTCGCCTTACGCTGGCCTGATCAGACATTGCGGTTCTACGACCGCGGCTGGATCTCGGTTCAACAAGGTAATGCTCAGGCAGGGGGTCAAGGGTGCGCATCGCCATGGTGGGGACTCGCGGAGTTCCGGCGCGCTACGGCGGCTTCGAGACCGCGGTGGAGGAGATCGGGCGTCGCTTGGCCGCCTCCGGCCACCAGGTGACGGTGTACTGCCGGGGCGAACGGCATCCCGAGCGGGAGTATCTGGGCATGCGGCTGGTGCACCTGCCCGCGGTGCGCGCCAAGGTCGCCGAGACGCTCAGCCACACGGCGCTGTCGGTGCTGCACGCCTCGACCCGGCGGATCGTGCGCCGCGGCCCCGACGTGGCGCTGGTGTTCAACGCCGCCAACGCGCCGATGCTGCCGATGCTGCGGGCGCTGCGCGTCCCGGTGGCCACGCACGTCGACGGGCTGGAGTGGAAGCGCACCAAGTGGAGCGGCTCCGGGCAGCGCTACTACCGCACCGCCGAGAGCCTGGCGGTGCGCTGGTCGGACGCGCTGATCGCCGACGCCCGCGGCATCGAGGACTACTACCGGGAGCGCTTCGGCGCCTCGTCGGTGTTCATCCCCTACGGCGCGCCGATCCTCACCGAGCCCGACAACGCCAAGCTGGCCGAGGCGGGCTACGAGCCGGGCGGGTTCCACCTGGTCGTGGCCCGGTTCGAGCCGGAGAACCACGTGCATCTCGCCGTCGACGGCTACCGGCGCAGCAAGGCCAAGCATCCGCTGGTGGTGGTGGGTTCGGCGCCGTACTCCGACGCCTACACCGCGCAGGTGAAGGAACTGGCCGGGGACGACCCGCGCATCACGTTCCTCGGCGGCGTCTGGGACCAGGACCTCCTCGACGCCCTGTACGCGGGCGCGCTCACCTACATCCACGGGCACTCGGTGGGCGGCACCAACCCGTCGCTGCTGCGGGCGATGGGCGCCGGCGCCTCGGTCGTGGCGTTCGACGTCAACTTCAACCGCGAGGTGCTGGGCGAGGAGGCCGGCCGGTTCTTCACCGACCCGCAGGACCTGGCCGCCGAGATCGAGGCCGCCGAGAACGACCCGGGCGCGGCCGCCGACCGGGGCGCGGCGGCGCGCAAGCGGGCCTCCGAGCACTACGTGTGGGACGACGTGGCCGCCGCGTACGAGCGGCTCTGCGAGGATCTGCTCGCACGCCGGCTGACCCGCAAGACGATCCGCGGTAAGTGACCCCGCCGTGGCCGATTCCGGTCACGTGAGCGGGCCGTCAGCGGTCACGTGAACGGGCCGCGCGCCGAGGGGCGACCCCCGGTGCGCGGCCCGTCGTCGTTCATACGGCCCGTTCATACGGCCCGTCAGGCGGTGCGCGTCACCTCGTCACCTCGTTGGACGCGGCGCTGGTCACGACGTTGCCGAGCGGGTCCTTCACGCGGATCTTGTAAGTGTGCTTGCCCTTCGGCGCCTTGGTGTCGGTGAAGGACAGGGAGGGCTTGGTCCAGAACGTGGACGCCTTGCTCACCGTGCCGACGGGGGTGGTGCCGTTGTCCCGCAGCACCTCGTAGGTGAGGTTGTTGTTGTCCATGTCCCAGGTGGCCTGCCAGGACACCTTGACGCCGCTCACGCCCGCGACGGCCTTGGGCGCGGCGAGCTCGGCCTTCACCGGGCCGGACTTGTTGGGCGCCTTGGCCTTGACCGCGAACCGCACCAACCCCTGCTGCGCGACGCCGTTGACGCGCGGGAACTCACCGCCCATGGCGACGTACTCGGAGTTGCCCGTCACCGCCCACGCCGCCTGGGACTGGCCGGTGAACGTCCCCGCCGTCAGCGTCGGGAACCAGTGCAGCAGGCTCGGCACCGGCTGCCTGCGGTAGTTGCTGTTGGAGCCGGGAGGCGCCTGGTCCTTGCCGGTGGCGTAGGTCGTCTCGGCCAGGGCGCGGTGCCACGTCGACGGGGTCGTCTCGGGGAACGCCCCCAGGGACGAGCAGTCGTGCGCGTGCGACACGCTGTAGAGCGACTTGCCCTGGGCGAACACGCCGTACGAGGCGCCGTAGCAGTTGTCCAGCCACACCAGCTCGCCGTCGGCCGCCTTGGCGGCGAACCGGCCGTCGAACCAGTGCATCCCCTCGCCGTTGGCCGAGCCGTACACGGTGTCGCCCGACACGAACAGGTCGGTGACGTAGGAGAACCGGCTGCCCTGGCGCGTGGGGATGGGACGGCTGGTCCAGGTGGCCGTCGCGCCGGTGGTGGCGTTGACCGCGCCGATGCCGACCTTGGTCGCCCCGTTGATCTTCTGGAAGCGGCCGCCGATGAGGACGCGGGTGTTGCCCGGCGCCATCGCCATGGCGAACACCTCGTCGTCGTCGGCGGTGGGACGCCAGGCGTCGACCAGCGAGCCGTCCGACGCCTTCACCGCGGCCAGCCGCGTGCGCGACTTGCCGTTGACGTTGAAGAAGTTGCCGCCGAAGTAGACGGTCGAGTTGGTCGCGGCGATGGCGCGGACCTTGTTGGACACCTTGGGCGCGAAGCCGGCCACGAGCTTGCCGGTGGCGGTGTCGAACGCCGCCAGCCGCGACCGCGGCTGCCCGTCCACGGCGGTGAACTCGCCGCCCACGTAGACGCGCTTGCCGTCGGGCGAGCGGACGATCCGCAGGCCCTGGCCGTTGAGCGAGTGCTTGAAGGTGGTGACCAGGTTCCCGGTGCGGATGTCGAACGCCAGGATGTTCTGCGCGTTGACCTCCTTGCTGCTGCCGGCGGCGGTGCCCGGCGGGCGCGCCTTGGTGAACTTCCCGGTCGCGTAGACGGTGTTCCCGACCGTCGTCATGCTCCACACGACGCCGTTGACCTGCCAGGTCGGCAACGGGTCCACGCTGACCGTGGCCGGTGTTCCCGAGGGCGGCGCGGTGTCGGCCGCCGCGGGCAGGGCGGACGCGCCGAGCAGGACGGTCGAGGCCGCGACGGCGGTGGCGGCGGCACGACGACGTCGAAGCGAAGGACTTGTCACGAGTCAGTTCCCTTGCCAAGTGGCCCCTGTGACCCCTGCGGTCACTTCGATCCGCAGATCGTAGTGCGGTCCCGCAGGGGACACGGCGGCAACGTACGAAATTGTCACCATGTCAGGAGGTGACGTGCCGATATGACGATCTGTCAGGCGGCCGCCCTCACTCCGCGGCCTGCGCGGTGAAGTCGTCCACCGACAGGACGATCGGGGCGTTGGTCGCGCTGCCCGCGAGCTGGGAGCGCAGGCCGACGCCGCCGGACGTCTGCAGCCCGTCGGTGGAGTCGGTGCCGGTCACCTGCCAGTCGGGCTCGGCGGCGCCGTCCGCCCACACCTTGGCGCTCAGCGTGGTCGGGGCCGAGCCCGTCACACGCAGGCGCAGCCGCAGCGGGGTGTTCGGCGCGTACGTCAGGCCGGGGATGGTCTGCTCGGCGCCGATGACGGTCTCGCTGTTGCTGGAGTTGGTGCGGCTGATCTGCAGCGAGACGACCCCGGACGGCCGCAGCCGGACACGCGCCCGGTAGTCGCCCGCGCTGGAGACGCGACGCCCGGCCAGCCAGACGTAGACGCCGTTGCCGGTGCCCTCCTTGTCGACCGACAGCTTGACCGTGGCGTCGGTGCCGGCGGCCGACACGTTGTTCAGGTAGGCGCCCATGGACGCGCCGGCGGTGGCGAGCGTCATCCGCCCGGCGCCGCCGCTCACCGACAGGCCGCTGACCGTGCCGACGCCCGACCATGGGCCGCCGGTGTCGGCGGTGCCGAAGCCGCCGCTGCCGACGGTGCGGTCGAAGGCGTCCGAGGCGACCGTCTGCGAACGGACGGTGACGGTGCGCAGGGCCTCGCCGGTGGCGCCGTCGTCGTCGGTGACGGTGAGCTTGACGGTGTGCTCGCCGGGGGTGGTGAAGGTGTGCGAGGCGTTGGCGCCGGTGCCGGTCTTCCCGTCGCCGAAGTCCCAGGCGTACTGGGCGATCGTCCCGTCGGAGTCGCTGGAGCCGGTGGCGTCGAACGTGCAGGTCATCCACTGGCAGTCGGCGGTGAACGCGGCCGTGGGCGGCTTGTTGGGCACGACCGTGCCGAGGCCGACGCCGTGGTGCAGGGCGACCTGCTGGGCGGTCAGCACCCGCGGGTACACCGCCACCTCGTCGAGGGTGCCGGCGAGGAAGTTGCTCGTCGGCCGGTTCGGCCAGGAGCCGAGGTTGTCCCCGCCGACGCGCCAGTAACCGGAGATCTTCTCACCGTTCTTGGCGCCGGCGTCGGCGCCGACCTGCGTGCCGTCCACGTACAGCCGGATCCCGGCGGACGAGTCGAGCGTGCCGACGATGTGGTGCCAGCGCCCGTCGTTGAGCCCGGCGCCGCTCTGGATCGTCACGACGGACGTCGCCGGCTTGACGCCGAACACGACGCGGCCATCGTTGGTCATGTACAGGTGCCGGTCGTAGGCCGTGCTGGTGCCGCTGTTGCGGTTGCCGTAGCCGATGATCTTGCCGCCGGAGGTGCTGGTGGTCTTGACCCACGCCTCCAGGCTGAAGTCACCGGGCGCGGGCACGGCGGCCGTGCTGGACGTGCCCGTGGACGTGCCGTTGAACGTCATCGCCTTGTCGGTGTCGTTCTTGATGGCCCCGGCCTGGCCGCGCGTGACCCCGGACTGGAGCGTCAGGTCGTACGGGCCGGCGTGGTCGTAGGCGGGGCCGCTGCCGCCGTCGCCCAGGCGCCAGTGGTCGGCCGCCCCGTCGTCGGCGATCGCCTTGGCGTACGCGCTGGGCGTCGCGGACACACCCGTCACCGCGTTGGACGCGGCACTGGTGACGGCGTTGCCGAACGGGTCCTTCACCCGGACCTTGTAGGTGTGCGACCCCGAAGGCGGGGCGGGGTCGGTGAACGCCGCGTTCGGCATGTTCCAGAACGTGGACGCCTTGGTGACGCGGCCGATCGGCGTGGTGTCGTCGTCGCGCAGCACCTCGTAGGTGAGGTTGTTGTTGTCCATGTCCCAGGTCGTCTTCCAGGACACGCGGATGCGCCCGTCGGGCAGCGCGGTCGCCTGGGGCGTGCCGAGGTCGGCGTCCTCAGGGCCCGCCTTGTTGGGGGCCTTGTCCTTGACGGCGAACCGCACGAGACCCTGCTGCGCGACGCCGTTGACGCGCGGGAACTCACCGCCCATGGCGACGTACTCGGAGTTGCCCGTCACCGCCCACGCGGCCTGGAACTGGCCGGTGAACGAACCCATCGCCAACGTCGGGAACCAGTGCAGCAGGCTCGGCACAGGCTGGCCGGAGTAGTTGCTGCCCGCCCCGGGGGCCGCCTGGTCGGTGCCGGTGGGATAGCTGGTCTCGGCCAGCGCGCGGTGCCACGTCGTCGGGCTGGTCTCGGGGAACGCGCCCAGCGAGGAGCAGTCGTGCGCGTGCGACACGCTGTAGACCGACTGGCCCTGGGCGAAGATGCCGTAGGTGGCGCCGTAGCAGTTGTCGAGCCACACCAGGTCGCCTGTTTCGGCCTTGGCGGCGAAGCGGCCGTCGAACCAGTGCCACCCCTCGCCGTTGGCCGAGGCGAACACCGTGTCCCCCGACACGTACAGGTCGGTCACGTACGAGTAGTTGCTGCCCGACCGCGTGGGGATCGGGCGGCTGCTCCAGGGGGCGGACGCGCCGGTCGTGGCGTCCACGGCGCCGATGCCGACCTGCGTCGCGCCGTTGAGCGTCTGGAAGCGGCCGCCGATGAGGACGCGGGCGTCGCCGGGCGCCATCGCCATGGCGAACACCTCGTCGTCGTCCGCGGTCGGACGCCAGGTGTCGATGTTCGAGCCGTCCGACGCCTTCACCGCGGCCAGGCGCGTGCGGGACTTGCCGTTGACGTTGAAGAAGTTGCCGCCGAAGTAGACGGTCGAGTCGGTCGCGGCGATGGCGCGGACCTTGGACGACACCGTCGGCGCGAAGTCGGGCACCAGGTCGCCGGTGGCGGTGTCGAACGCCGCCAGCCGCGACCGCGGCTGCCCGTCCACCGTGGTGAACTCGCCGCCCACGTACACGCGCTTGCCGTCCGGGGACGCGACGATGCGCAGCCCCTGGCCGTTCAGCGAGTGCCGGAACGAGGTCACCAGGTCGCCGGTGCGGATGTCGAACGCCACGATGTTCTGAGCGTCGACCTCCTCCGAGCTTCCGGCCGCCGTGCCCGGGGGACGCGCCTTGGCGAAGTTGCCCGTCGCGTAGACGGTGTTGCCGACCGTCGTCATGCTCCACACCACGCCGTCCACCTGCCAGGTGGGCAACGGATCCACGCTCACCGTCGCGGGCGTGCCCGCGGGCGGCGCCGTGTCGGCGGCCGCCGGAACGCCGGCAACGGTCGTCGACGCGAGGACCCCCGCAGTCGCGACGGCCGCAACGCGGCGCAGGAGACTTCTCATTGGACGCAACCCCTAGTCGTTCTGCCCCGTGGCACTGCCGGCTCCGAAACCCCGTCAGTTGCCATAAGTCGGCTGTTCATCATTGCCGCTCTTTTACACTGTTGGCCAGTCCAGGGGATCTGCTCCGCCTCCAGCACGCCCCGCTCCACTGGCCGGCGTCCGTGCACCCCCCGATCCGCGATGCCCGAGGAGATAGCCGCATGCCCCGTTCGGTTTCGCGTCCGTCCCGGCCGATCCGGCAGGCACGCCGCGTGGCCGGTTCCGGCCTGACGCTCACCCTGGCGTTCGCGCTGGCCGTGACCGGATGCTCCGGCGACGAGAAGAAGGCCGACAAGCCCGGCCCGCCGCCGCCCGCGCCCAGCCAGCAGTCCGAGTCGGAGGCCAACGCCGCGCCCGGCGCGCAGAGCATGCGCCTGTCGCAGGGCCTGCGCAAGCCGGTGACGTACGACGACAAGATCACCGTGCAGGTCACCGGAATCCGCAAGGTGCGCAACCAGAACAAGGGTCCGGGCGAGATGACCGGCCGCACCCTGACCATCTTCACGCTGCGCTTCACCAACGGCTCGCCGCGCCCGCTGGACCTCAACCAGGTGCGGGTCGTGGCGCGCTACGGGGCGAAGGGCACGCAGGCGAGCCCGACCTCCTACGCCAACCTCAACGACTTCTACGGGACGGTGGCGCCGGGCAAGACCAGGTCGGCGTCCTACGCCTTCGACCTGCCCAGCACCGGCTACGGGAAGGTCGTGCTGGGCGTGAAGTTCAGCGAGACGCACAAGGTCGCCCTGTTTACGGGCGCCATAGAAACCTGACCGGGCCGTAATGGTCGCCTTCCGGTAGCGGTCACACCCGCCTCGACTGTCACGCCGACCGGCTAGGGTTCGCGCTATGACCGGCAGCAGCACCCGCAGGACGTGGATCATCAGGGCGGCGGCCCTGCCGGCGGTCGCCGCCGTGGCCGTCCTCGGCTGGCTGGTGCCGCGCGGCGAACAGCCCGCCGGGACGGTCGCGAGCACCGCCGGCGCCGCCCAGGTCGGCAGCACCCGCTACCCGGCGCCCGACGGCGCCCTGTACGTGGCGCCGTCCGGGCGCGACTCGGCGTCCGGCGAGCGCGACGCGCCGCTGCGCACCGTCGGCGCGGCCATCCGCCGGGCGCGTTCGGGCGGCACCGTCGTGCTGCGCGGCGGCACCTACCACGAGTCGGTCACCATCCCCGCCGGCAAGAAGCTGACCCTCCAGGCCTATCCGGGCGAGGCGGTCTGGTTCGACGGCAGCTCCCCCGTGTCCGGCTGGGTCAAGCGCAACGGCGTGTGGGCCGTCGACGGCTGGACGGCCAGGTTCGACTCCACCCCCGGCTACACCAAGGGCGCCGCCCCCAGCAGCGACGACGACTTCCGCTTCGTCGACCCCGGTCACCCCATGGCCGCCCACCCCGACCAGGTGTGGATCGACGGCGTCGCGCAACGGCAGGTCGAGTCGCGCGCCAAGGTCAAGAGCGGCACGTTCTACGTCGACGAGGGCGCGCGGCGCCTGTACGTCGGCACCGACCCGCGCGGCCGGGCCGTGCGCGCCAGCACCCTCGCCGAGGCCATCACCGTGCGCGGCGCCGGGTCCACGCTGCGCGGCATGGGCGTGCGCCGCTACGCCACCTCCATCCCCCAGATCGGCATGGTGAAGGTCGTGGCGCCCGACGTCACCGTCGAGAACGTGGCGGTCACCGACTCGGCCACCACCGGCCTGAGCGTGCTGGCCGCGCACGCCCGCGTCCGCCGCGTCACCGCGACCCGCAACGGCATGCTCGGGGTGCACGCCAACCACGCCGACGACCTGCGGCTGGAGGCGGTGCGCGCGGCCTCCAACAACACCGAGCACTTCAAGCCGTCCCCGGTGGCCGGCGGCGTCAAGATCACCCGCTCCCGCAAGGTGGCGCTGGTCGGCGGCGCCGCCGTCGGCAACCGCGGCAAGGGCCTGTGGCTGGACGAGTCGGTGTACGACATCACGATCACCGGCAACCGCATCGCCCGCAACAGCGACCACGGCATCTCCATCGAACTGAGCGCCAAGGCGGTCGTGGCCGACAACGTCGTCCTCGGCAACGGCGGCGACGGGCTGCGGCTCAACGACAGCGGCGACGCGCAGATCTGGAACAACACGCTGACCGGCAACGGCCGCACCGTCCACCTGGTGCAGGACCGCCGGCGCGCCACCGACCTGTCCACACCCGGCCACGACCCGCGGCAGAAGCTGCCCGACCCGACCGTGCCGTGGCTGGTGCAGAACATCACCCTGAGCAACAACGTCCTCGCCGACGCCCGCGCGGGCGCGCCGTGCCTGCTGTGCGTGCAGGACCACTCCGAACGCCCGCGCAGCGCCGAACAGATGCGCATCACCGCCAACGGCAACGTCTACGTCCGCCCCGGCCGCGGCAGCCCCTTCTTCACGATCGTCTGGCAGCGCGCGGGCAACGCCGCCACCTACGCGACCCTCGACGCCTTCCGAGCCCAGACCGGCCAGGAGAAGAAGGGCCTCGCCCTCGACGACCCCAACGCCGCCGCCCCCGACGGACGGCTCGCCCCGAAGTCGGCCGGACGCGCCCGTCCCACCCCCCTCCCCCTGCCGAGCCGCATAGCCAAGCTCGTCAACCGCCCCACCGGCACCCGCCACACCGGCGCCTGGACCCTGTCCACCCCCAACTGACCGCGCCCCCACACGTCCCGCAGCGGCCGCAAGCCGTGCCGTGACCCGTCGTGTAGCCGGTCACGGTCGTCCGGGGGGCGAGGGTGGATATGCGGCGGTACACCGGGACAGGGTGTGGGCGGTCTTATTCTGAGGACGATTCGTTTTCGGGAGCGGCCGTTGAAGCTTGCCAAGGTGTCCGTTCTGCCGCGTCGGCAGCAGCGGACTGTCGTGCCCAGCGCGGGCTGGTGGGTCGTCGTGCTGCCGCTCGCGCTGATGCTGTCCAGCGACTACAAGCTGCGCAGCCGCGAGGTCGACCAGGCGGTCAGCGGCAGCGCCGACCTGACCGTGCTGGTCGAGATCGCGATGTACGGATGCGCGGCGCTGTACCTGCACCACCGGTTCCGGCTGCGGCCGCCGGCGCGGCGGCCCACCGGGCTGCTGCTGGCCGCGTGGGCGTTCGCCGTCTATGTGGCGCTGACGGCGCTGTGGTCGCCGTACCCGCAGCTCGGCGTGGTGCGCGGTGCGCAGCTGCTCATCACCATGACGGTGATCTACACAGTCGCGACGCGGGCGCAGCCGCGGGACCTGCACCGGCTGGCGCACGCCTTCATCGCGATCGTGCTGGTGTCAGTCGCCATCGGTGTGGTGCATCCGTTCCCGCGCACCTCGCGCACACAGGAACGCTTCAACTGGCTGTTCGTGCACCCCGTCATCGCGGGCGTGTACCTGGCCGTGGCGGTCCTGCTGGTCATCAGCTACCTGGTGCGCCGCGAGCATCCCGAGCACCGGCTCTGGCATCCCGTGGTCTACCTGGGGGCCCTGGCGGTTCTGTCCGGGGCGCTGGTGGCCACCGGCACCCGGGGCGCGGCGCTGGGCTGCGCGGCCGGGCTCGTCGTCCTGCTGGCCACCGCGCGCGGGCCGCACGGCCGGGCCGACGTCATCGTGCTCGGCGCCGCCGTGGCGGTGCTGGCGGCGCTGGCGTTCTCCGACGCCATCATGGCGTTCGTGGCGCGCGGCGAGACCGCCGACAAGCTGCTGTCCCTGAACTCGCGCACCGACCTGTGGGAGCTGGCGATGCGCGCCTACGCCGAGGAGCCGGTGTTCGGGCGCGGGCTGGGCGCCTCCCGGGGGCTGTTCCTGGACGACATCGGGCTGGGCGGCGGCCACAACGCGTTCATCAACGCGCTGGTCGACAACGGCGCGGTCGGCGCCGCGATATTCGCCTCGCTGCTGGTGGCCCTCTGCTTCGTGCTGCTGCTGCTGTGCCGGCACCGTCCGCTGCGGCCCGACGCGGGGCTGCTGCTGGGCCTGCTGGGGTTCTTCGTCGTCGACAGCATGACCACCGAGGGCCTGGCCACCCCCGCCAACGTCTCGGGGATCTGGCTGTTGATCATGGTGGCGTGGACGGAGACGCTGCGCCGGCAGTCCCGGGTCCTGGACGCCCCGCCGCCTGCGGTGGACGCCGCCTCCCCGACGGCGGACGCCGCCCCGGCCGTGGCGGCCGGACCCGAGCGCGCGACGGTCGCATCCTGATGGATGTGGCATTCTTGCGCGTGTGGAACCACTCGGCATCAAAGGCGCGTTCTCGTTCACCCCGAACGTTCACGGCGACCACCGGGGGTCCTTCCACGAGTGGTTCCGGGCGGACGAGCTGCGCGCGCAGGTCGGCCACGAGCTGAACCTCGCCCAGGCCAACTGCTCGATCTCCGCCAAGGGCGCGCTGCGCGGCGTGCACTTCGCCGACGTCCCGCCTGGGCAGGCCAAGTACATCACCTGCCTGCGCGGCGCCATCCTGGACGTGGTGGTGGACCTGCGCGTCGGTTCCCCCGACTTCGGCCGCTGGGAGGCCGTCCGGCTGGACGACCGGTCCCGCCGGTGCCTCTACGTCGCCGAGGGGCTCGGGCACGCGTTCATGGCGCTCACCGACGACGCCACCGTCATCTACCTGTGCTCCCAGCCGTACGCGCCCGAGCGCGAGCACGGCGTGCACCCGCTGGACCCCGACCTCGGCATCGCCTGGCCGCAGGACATCGAGCCGGTCCTGTCGGCCAAGGACGCGGCCGCGCCGAGCCTGACCGACGCGCAGAAGACCGGCCTGCTGCCCGACTACCGGGAATGCCTGGAGTACTACGCCGCGCTCGGCCTGCCGGTCTGACGGGCGCCGCCCCCGACCCGGGCACGCGGCCGGGGCGGCACCCCGGCCGCGGTCAGCGCAGATCGGGCCAGGCCGCGTGCAGGGCCTCGCGCCAGTGACGCATGGGCGACAGGCCCGCCTCCGCCCAGCGGGCGTGGCCGAGAACGCTGTAGGCCGGACGCGGCGCGGGACGCGGGAACCTGTCGGTCGTGGTCGGCTGGACGCGGTCCGGGTCGAGCCCGAGCAAGGTGAACACCTCGCGGGCCAGGCCGTACCAGGTGGTCTGCCCCGCGTTGGTGCCGTGGTAGACGCCCGGCGGCGCGTCCGACGACGCCAGCGCGATGATCTGTTCGGCCAGGTCGCCCGTCCAGGTCGGCTGGCCGTGCTGGTCGTCGACCACCTGGACGGTGTCGCGTTCGGCGGCCAGGCGCGTCATGGTGCGGACGAAGCTGGACCCGTGCGCCCCGTACAGCCACGCCGTGCGCACCACGTAGCCGCGTCCGGTGTCGAGGACGGCCCGCTCGCCCACGAGCTTGGTGCGGCCGTAGGCGCTGACGGGCGCCGGAACGGCGTCCTCGGGGTACGGGCGGTCGCCCCGGCCGTCGAAGACGTAGTCGGTGGAGATCTGCACGAGCGTGGCGTCGACGTCCGCGCACGCGGCGGCCACGGCGCCCACGGCGGTGCCGTTGACGGCCAGCGCGGCGTCCTCGTGCGTCTCGGCGTCGTCCACGGCCGTCCAGGCGGCGCAGTTGACCACCGTGGCCGGGCGGTGGCCGCGCAGGGCCCGCCGGACGGCGTCCGGCGAGCACACGTCGAGGTCGGCGCGGGTCAGGGCGGCGACCTCGTGGCCGTGCGCGCGCAGGCGGTGCACCAGGTCGGTGCCGAACATACCGCCGGCGCCGATGACGAGCCAGCTCACCCGGCGTCCTCCGCGCGCTTCTTCAGCGGCTCCCACCACGCCCGGTTGTCGGCGTACCAGCGGACGGTCTCGGCGATGCCGTCCTCGAACGAGACCCGGGGCGCGTAGCCGAGACGGCGCAGCTTGGCGTCCGACAGCGAGTAGCGGCGGTCGTGGCCCTTGCGGTCGGGGACGCGCTCCACGCGGCTCCAGTCGGCGCCCAGCGCGTCGAGCAGCCGCCTGGTGAGCTCCAGGTTGGTCAGCTCGGCGGTGCCCGCGATGTGGTACACCTCGCCGGGCTCGCCGTGTTCGGCGACCGTCTGGATACCGCGGCAGTGGTCGGCCACGTGGATCCAGTCGCGCACGTTGCCGCCGTCGCCGTACAGCGGGACGGTGCGGCCGTCCATCAGGTTGGTGACGAACAGCGGGATGACCTTCTCGGGGTACTGGTACGGCCCGTAGTTGTTGCCGCAGCGGGTGATGCTGACCGGCAGTCCGTGGGTGCGCGCGTACGCCCGGGCGATCATGTCGCCGCCCGCCTTGGCCGCCGAGTACGGGGAGTTGGGCGCCAGCGGCGCGTCCTCGTCCCAGGAGCCGTCGTCGATGCTGCCGTACACCTCGTCGGTCGACACCTGCACCACGCGCGGGACGCCCGCGTCCAGGCACGCCTGCATGAGGGTCTGCACGCCCAGCACGTTGGTGCGCACGAACTCGCCCGCGCTGGCGATGGACCGGTCGACGTGCGACTCGGCGGCGAAGTTGAGCACCACGTCGTGCCCCGGCACCACCTCGGCGAGCAGGGCGGCGTCGCAGATGTCGCCGTGCACGAACGTGAAGCGCCCCTCGACCGGTTCGAGGTTGGCCAGGTTGCCCGCGTAGGTGAGCTTGTCCAGCACCGTCACCTCGGCGCCCGCCCACGCGGGATAGCCGCCCGACACCAGCTCGCGAACGTAGTGCGAACCGATGAACCCGGCCCCGCCGGTGACCAGTATCCGCCGGGCCCTCATTTACTGATCTGCACTTTGCTGTGGTCTCCCAGGACGAGACGGTGTGCCCTCGGCACGGGGGGAGCGGGCGTCACCCGTGCCTGCCTTCCGATGAGTGAGACCTCGATGCGTCCCACCCCGTCAATGGACGCGCCGCGCAGCACGATGGAGTACTCGATCTCGCTGTCGATGACCGCGCAGTCCCGGTCGATGGAGGTGAACGGGCCGACGTAGGAGTCGCGGATGACCGCGCCGGGACCGATGATGGCGGGGCCGACGACGCGCGAGCCGGTGACGCGCGCGCCCTCCTCGACCACCACCCGGCCGATCAGCTCGCTGGCGGAGTCCACCTCCCCGGCCACCGACGGCTCCAGGCCCTCCAGCACCAGCCGGTTGACCTCCAGCATGTCGGTGACGTTGCCGGTGTCCTTCCAGTAGCCGGACACCATCGTGGACTCCACCCGGTGCCCCTGGTCGATCAGCCACTGGATGGTGTCGGTGATCTCCAGCTCGCCGCGCCGGGACGGCTTGAGCCGCGCCACGGCCTCGTGCACCGCCGGGCCGAACAGGTACACCCCGACCAGGGCCAGGTCGCTCTTGGGATGCTCGGGCTTCTCCTCCAGCCCCACCACCCGGCCGTCCGCGTCGAGCTCGGCGACGCCGAACGCGCGCGGGTCGGACACCTTGGCGAGCATGATCTGGGCGTGCGGGCGCTCCCGGCGGAACCGGTCCACCAGGTCGTTGATGCCGCCGACGATGAAGTTGTCGCCGAGGTACATGACGAAGTCGTCGTCGCCGAGGAAGTCCCGGGCGATCAGCACCGCGTGCGCCAGCCCGCGCGGGGCGTCCTGCCGCAGGTAGGTCACCCGCACGCCGAACCGGGACCCGTCGCCGACCGCCTCCCTGATCTCGGCCTCGGTGTCGCCGACCACCACGCCGACCTCGCGGATCCCGGCGTCCCGGATGGCCTCCAGGCCGTAGAACAGCACCGGCTTGTTGGCCACCGGCACCAGCTGCTTGGCGAAGCTGTGGGTGATCGGCCGCAGTCGCGAGCCGGATCCGCCCGCCAGGACGAGCGCCTTCACCGGGCGCTCCGGGCGGCCGGGGACGGGGGGAGGGAGGGTTTCACTGCGGCTCCAGCGCGGCCAGGGACGTCAGCGACGTCGGTGACGTGAATCTGACATCGACATTACCGGGATCTGACATGCGGCGGCCCCGGCCGTCCGGCATCGGACCGGCCGGGGCGCACGCGGGCGCGCGTCAGGACGCGCCGGTGATCATGCCTGCCGCGACGGTGTTGTTGGTGGCCTCGTCGATCAGCACGAACCCGCCGGTCAGCCGGTTGCGCGCGTACTCGTCGATGAACAGCGGCTGGGTGACGCGCAGGCTGACCCGGCCGATCTCGTTCAGCCCGAGCGCGCCGGCCTGCTCGTCGCGGTGCAGCGTGTTGACGTCCAGCCGGTAGTGCAGGTCCTTCACCAGCGCCTTGGCGGTGCGGGTGGTGTGCTTGATCAGCAGCTTGGTGCGGGGCGCGAGCTGCCGGTCGGGGGTCATCCAGCACACCATCGCCTCCAGGTCCTGGGCGACCTGCGGCCGGTTGTTCGGGCGGGCGATCATGTCGCCGCGGGAGATGTCGATGTCGTCGGCCAGCCGCAGCGTCACCGACATCGGCGCGAACGCCTCGGTCACCGGCCCGTTCGGCCCGTCGATGTGGGTGATGGCGGTGGTGAGCCCGGACGGCAGGTGCACCACCTCGTCGCCCGGCTTGAGCACGCCGCCCGCGACCTGCCCCGCGTAGCCGCGGTAGTCGTGCAACGCCGGGTCGGTGCTGGCGTGCGGGCGGATCACGTACTGCACCGGGAACCGCACGTCGATCAGGTTGCGGTCGGAGGCGATGTGCACGTGCTCCAGGTGGTGCAGCAGCGACGTGCCCTCGTACCACGGCATGTTCACCGACCGCTGCACCACGTTGTCGCCGTGCAGCGCCGAGATCGGGATGAACGTCAGGTCGCCGACCGACAGCTTGGCGGCGAACGCGGTGAACTCGTCCACGATCGACTCGAACACCGCCCGGTCGTAGCCGACCAGGTCCATCTTGTTGACCGCCACCACCAGGTGCGGCACCTTCAGCAGCGTGGCCAGGAACGCGTGCCGGCGCGACTGCTCCAGGATGCCCTTGCGCGCGTCCACCAGGATGATCGCCAGGTCGGCGGTGGACGCCCCGGTCACCATGTTGCGGGTGTACTGGATGTGGCCCGGAGTGTCGGCGATGATGAACTTGCGGCGCGGGGTGGCGAAGTAGCGGTACGCCACGTCGATGGTGATGCCCTGCTCGCGCTCGGCGCGCAGCCCGTCGGTCAGCAGGGCCAGGTTGGTGTGCTCCTCGCCGCGGTCGGCGCTGGTGCGCTCGACCGCCTCCAGCTGGTCCTCGAAGATCGACTTGGAGTCGTACAGCAGCCGCCCGATGAGCG
This sequence comes from Actinomadura miaoliensis, assembly GCF_039536785.1. Lineage (NCBI taxonomy): Bacteria > Bacillati > Actinomycetota > Actinomycetes > Streptosporangiales > Thermomonosporaceae > Actinomadura > Actinomadura miaoliensis. Next base: position 443,906 of record NZ_BAAAZG010000047.1, on the reverse strand, counting down.
TGGACTTGCCGTCGTCCACGGAACCGGCGGTGGCGAACCGCAGCATGTCCATCGTCTTGCCCTGGGGCGCGGTGTCCTGGGCGGTGTCGGTGGCGGCCATTAGAAGTAGCCCTCCTTCTTGCGGTCCTCCATGGCGGCCTCGCTGGAGCGGTCGTCGGCGCGGGTCTGCCCCCGCTCGGTGATCCTCGTCGCGGCGATCTCCTCGATCACCTCGTCCAGCGTGGTCGCGGCCGACTTGACCGCACCCGTGCAGGACATGTCGCCCACCGTGCGGTACCGCACCATCGCCTCGAACACCGGCTCGTCGTCGTCCCGGTTGGCGTACGGGTTGTCGTCCAGCAGCAGCCCGTCGCGTTCGAACACGCGCCGGTTGTGCGCGAAGTAGATGGACGGGATTTCCAGGCCCTCGCGGCGGATGTAGTCCCACACGTCCAGCTCGGTCCAGTTCGACAGCGGGAACACCCGCACGTGCTCGCCCTGCCGGATCCGCGTGTTGTACAGGTTCCACAGCTCGGGCCGCTGGTTCTTGGGGTCCCACTGGCCGAACTCGTCGCGGAACGACACCACCCGCTCCTTGGCGCGCGCCTTCTCCTCGTCGCGGCGGGCGCCGCCGAACGCCGCGTCGAAGCGGTGCTCCTCGATGGCGTCCAGCAGGGTGGTGGTCTGCAGCCGGTTGCGGGAGGCCCACCGGCCGGTCTCCTCCACCACCCGGCCCTTGTCGATCGACTCCTGCACGGACGCGACGACCAGCCGCACCCCCAGCTCGGCCACCCGCCGGTCGCGGAAGTCCAGCACCTCGGGGAAGTTGTGGCCGGTGTCGACGTGCATCACCGGGAACGGGATCGGCGCCGGCCAGAAGGCCTTGGACGCAAGGTGCAGCATCACGATGCTGTCCTTGCCGCCCGAGAACAGCAGCACCGGCCGTTCGAACTCGGCCGCCACCTCTCGGATGATGTGAATCGACTCCGCCTCAAGGACGTCCAGCTGTGACAGCAGGTAATCGCAGCGCTGCATGGTCTGGGGTTCTCTCCACGCTCTCTGGCAGATGCACCGGTGGCCGGGATGACGCCGTCCCCGCGGGTCGGGGGCGGCCGGTCCGGCCGGCTCAGCCCGGCAGGGCCGCGCCCACGTCCCGGATGCCGGTCAGCAGCATCGATGCCGACACGGGGTGACAGACAAGGATATCCGGCAGCCGGGGGTCCTTCTGGTTGTAGCGGGGCGGGGTGCCGTCGACGCGGGACACGTGGGCGCCCGCGGCCAGCGCCACGGCGACCGGCGCGGCCGAGTCCCACTCGTACTGCCCGCCCGCGTGGACGTAGACGTCGACCTCGCCGAGCAGCACCGCGGCGATCTTCGCCCCGGCCGAGCCGATGGGCACCAGCTCGACCTCGGGCTCGACGCGCTCGATCAGCGCGTCCAAGAACTTCGGTGGACGGCTGCGGCTGACCGTGACGCGCAGGCGCCCGGGGTCGGGCTCGGGGGTGCGCAGCGGACGGTCCGGCGTGCCGTCCCACGGGCTGACGAGCGCGCCGTCGGGCGCCGTGCGGAGCGTCACGCCCCGCGCGGGCAGCGCGACGGCTCCCGCGACGAGCTCGCCGGACTGCCACAGCGCCACGTGGACGGCCCAGTCGGTGCGGCCCTCCTCGCCGAACTCGCGGGTGCCGTCGAGCGGGTCGACGATCCACACCCGGTCGGCGTCCAGCCGGGCCAGGTCGTCCTTGCCCTCCTCCGACAGGACGGCGTCGCCGGGGCGGCGCTCGGCCAGCGCGGCCGCCAGGAACTCGTGGGAGCGCAGGTCACCCGCCTTCTTCAGGGCGTCGACGTCGGCGAATCCGACCTCCTCGCGCACCTCCAGCAGCAGGCGCCCGGCGTCCCGGGCCAGCCCGGCCGCCAGCGCGTGGTCATCCCGCGGGCTCTGCGTCATCACTCGCCCATTTCCGGCTCGGCTGATCGGTTGGGTCTCCATTGTCGCCTACCCCGCCTCCACGCCCCGCCCCCGGGGTCGCCCCCTGGCAGACGCAGCTCGCGGGCCCCGGCGAAGGTGAGCGCAGCCCACCGAGCAGGATGCGCCCCTCCCCGCCCGCTAGTACGCGCCGGAGCCGCGGACCACCGCCGACCAGGTCTTCCACAGGATCAGCAGATCGAGGGCGAGCGACCAGTTGTCGACGTAACGCAGGTCGAGCCGGACCGATTCCTCCCAGGTCAGGTCCGAGCGTCCGCTCACCTGCCACAGCCCGGTCAGGCCCGGCTTGACGGCCAGCCGCCGGTAGACGTCGCCGCCGTAGCGGGCGACCTCCTCCGGCAGCGGCGGACGCGGCCCGACCAGGGACATGTCACCGCGCAGCACGTTGAACAGCTGCGGCAGCTCGTCCAGTGAGTAGCGGCGCAGCCGGCGGCCGACCGGGGTGATCCGCGGATCCTGCCTGATCTTGAACAGCACCCCGTCGTGCTCGTTGTGCACCAGCAGCTCGGTCTTGCGGGCCTCGGCGTCGACCACCATCGTGCGGAACTTCAGCACGGTGAACTCGCGCCCGTCGCGGCCCACCCGGGTCTGCCGGAACAGCACCGGCCCCTTGCTGGTGAGCTTGATCAGCAGCGCGACGGTCAGCAGCAGCGGGCTGAGCGCCACCAGCGCGGCCAGCGCCCCCACCCGGTCGAACAGGTCCTTGACGACCTGGCGGCCGCCGTCCAGCTCGGGATGCTCCACGTGCAGCAGCGGCAGCCCCGACACCGGGCGGATGGAGATGCGCGGCCCGGTGACGTCCATCAGCGCGGGCGCCACGACCAGTTCGACGTCGTCGCGTTCGATCTGCCAGGCCAGGCGGCGCAGCGCCACCCCGTCCATCTCCGGGCAGGCCAGCACCGCCACCGAGTCGGCGCCCACCCGGTCCACGACGGTCGCGGCCTGCCGGAAGTCGCCCAGCACGGGGACGCCCTCGACCTCGGTGACCGCGTCCTCGCCCTCGACCAGCGCGGGCGGCAGGCACACCGCGACGATGTCCATGCCGTGGTAGCGCTTCTGCCGCAGCAGGCGGATCAGGTCGGCGACGGACGTGCGGTGCCCCACGGCGACCACGCGCCGCATGCACTCGCCCTCCCAGCGCCGCCGGTGCAGCCACTTGCGCAGCCGGTACCGCGCGACCAGGCCGAGGAAGGTGCCCAGCGGCAGCGCCATCACCACGTAGCCGCGGGCCACCTCGGTCTTCGTGGCGTAGGCGACGATCGCCACGGTGGCGGTGAGGATGAACCCCGCGCGCAGCACACGGTGGAACTCCTCGTAGCCGACGCCGATGTAGCGGGGCTGGTAGGCGCGGCACAGCGCCAGGATCGGCAGCCACGCCAGCGGCAGGGCCACGGTCAGCGCGACGTACGGGATCGTGAACTCGCCCGGCATGCCCGGGAAGCGCAGCACGAACGCGATCGCGCCCGCGACGAGCATGCTGAGGAAGTCCAGGGTGAGCGCACGCCGACGGTACGAGCCCGTCCAGTTGACGGAATGCCCCTGCCGCGGCCCGTCCTTCGCGGACGCGTCCGCCACCTGGACCCTGTCAACGACGGCCATAGACGTCTCACCACCCCTGCCACATGCGCCCCGTAAGACGAGGTCCACCTCGGAGACGGCTGAACGGCCTTTGAGGTTCACATGTGTGCGAACCCCAGATGGCCGCATCTTACGGACGCTTCACCCCGGGCGACTCCCAAAACGGGCGGTCAGCCGCGGTTTTGTTACCCAAGCTAAAGGATCGGCTCACCGCGGGGGCCGAAATAGGTCACCTTTCGAGTGCCATCCCCCGGACGGGCCGCGATGATCAGGACGCGTGGAAAACGTTCTGGGCCGCGCCGAGCCCGTCGGTGAGCAGCGCCTCGACCGCGTCGGCGGCGCGTTCCACGTGCAGGTCCAGCTCCCTGCGCTCGGCGGCCGAGAAATCCTTGAGGACGTACGCGGCCGGATCCATGCGGCCGGGCGGACGTCCCACACCGAAGCGGATCCGCAGGTAATTCCTGTCGCCGAGCGACTTGGTGATCGAACGCAGCCCGTTGTGGCCATTGTCACCGCCGCCCTGCTTGAGCCGTATCGCACCGTAAGGGATGTCCAACTCGTCGTGCACGATAACGATGCGTTCGACCGGTACCTTGAAGAAGTCGCGCAGCCCCTTCACCGGGCCGCCCGATTCGTTCATGTAACTGCGGGGCTTGGCGAGCACGACGCGCTCGCCCGCCAGGCGTCCCTCGACCACCTCGGCGCGTCCCCGGTGCGCCTTGAACCGGCCGCCGACCCGCCCGGCCAGCACGTCCAGCACCATGAACCCGGCGTTGTGCCGGTTGCCCGCGTACGACGGCCCGGGATTGCCCAGACCGACCACGAGCCACGGCTCGGCGCTCACCACCGCACCTCCCCAGCGCGTTTGTCCGACATGATCGTCCGACACACTCGACGGCCCC
>NZ_BAAAZG010000047.1:433026-439423 GCF_039536785.1 Actinomadura miaoliensis | reverse complement strand
CGGGGGCCGTCGACAGTAACGTGCCGCGCGCGGCGACGCGCGCTCGGCGGGAACTACTCGGCCGACTCGGCGGCGGGCGCGGCCTCCGCCTCGGCGCCCTCCTCGGCCGCGGCCTCCGCGGCCGGAGCGGTGGACGCGGAGGCGTCGCTGATCTGCAGGATCAGCGTCTCCTCGTCGGTGGCCAGCGACGCCCCGGACGGCAGCTTGAGGTCCTTGGCCAGGACCTGCGTGTCCACCTCCAGGCCGGTGACGTCGACGTCCACGGCCTCGGGGATGTGCGTGGCCTCGGCCTCCACGGACAGCTGCACGACCTCCTGCGCGACCCGGCCGCCGGCCACGACGTCGCCGACGACGTTCACCGGGATCTCGACGGTGACCTTCTCACCGCGCGTGACCAGCAGCAGGTCGACGTGCTCCAGGAAACCCTTGATCGGGTCCCGCTGCACGTCCTTGGGCAGGGCCAGCTCGCTGCCGCCGTTCAGGCCCTCGACGCGCAGCAGCACGTTCGGGGTCTTGAGCGCGAGCATCAGCTCGTGCCCGGGCAGCGAGATGTGCTGCGGGGCGGTGCCGTGGCCGTAGAGGACGGCGGGCACCCTGCCGGCCCGGCGGGCGCGCCGTGCGGCCCCCTTACCGAACTCGGTGCGCGGCTCGGCGGCGATGCGTACCTCGGACACGGCGAAAACTCCTCGTTCTTGCGATCCACGGCCGTCCGGTCACGGACGTCCGCTACGGACAAAGCGATCAGGCGGTTGCTCGATGCGTCGGGCGCCTCGAAGACTCTTTGCGTACCCCGGGGAGCGGGTGTCCGACGCGGAGCCGCACTGAACGACCCGGGGCTTACGCAGGTTCCCCGAGTTTAGCCGATGCGCGACCGCCCGAGCGCCCAGAGGGCGCCCGTTCCCGGACCGCCGGTCAGCTGTGGCCGCCGAAGAGGCTGGTCACCGAGCCGTCGCTGAACACCTCATTGATGGCGCGGGCCACCAGCGGGGCGATGGACAGCACGGTCAGCTTGTCGAACTGCTTCTCCTCCGGGATCGGCAGCGTGTTGGTCAGCACGACCTCGGAGATGCGCGAGTTCTTCAGCCGGTCCACCGCCGGACCCGACAGCACGCCGTGCGTGGCGGCCACGACGACGCGGGTGGCGCCGTGGTCGAACAGCGCGTCGGCCGCCTTCACGATGGTGCCGCCGGTGTCGATCATGTCGTCCACCACCACGCAGGTGCGGCCCTCCACCTCGCCGACCACGTCGAACACCTTGACCTCGTTGGCCACGTCCGGGTCGCGCTTCTTGTGGATGATCGCCATCGGCACGCCGCCCAGCCGGTCGCTCCACCGCTCGGTCACCCGCACCCGGCCCGCGTCCGGCGCGACCACGGTGACCTGCGACAGGTCCAGCCGCTTCTCGAAGTGCGAGGCCAGCAGGTCCAGCGCGAACAGATGGTCGACGGGCCCGTCGAAGAAGCCCTGGATCTGCGCGGTGTGCAGGTCGACGGTGATCAGACGGTGCGCGCCGGCGGTCTTGAACAGGTCGGCCATCAGCCGGGCCGAGATCGGCTCGCGGCCGCGGTGCTTCTTGTCCTGGCGGGCGTAGCCGAAGAACGGGGCCACCACGGTGATCCGCTTGGCGGACGCCCGCTTCAGCGCGTCCACCATGATCAGCTGCTCCATGATCCACTGATTGATGGGAGCCGTGTGACTCTGGATCACGAAGGCGTCCGAGCCACGGACCGACTCCAGGAAGCGCACGAACGTCTCACCGTTGGCGAAGTCGTACGCCGAGGTCGGCGTGAGCTCGACGTGGAGGTTGTCGGCTACTTCCTTGGCCAGGTCCGGGTGGGCTCGGCCGCTGAAGAGCATCAGCTTCTTCTGGCCGCTCGCCATGATCCCACTCACCTCTGACAACTCCCCCTCAATGGATTGTTCTTACGTGGGTGTTGTCCCCACTCCCCGCACGCCGAAAGAACCGGGTTCGGCGGTTTCGCGGGGCATCTTCTGTCGTTGTGCATGGGGACGACCCCCACCCGCCCGCCGACCGGAGGGACCCGGCCGATGAGCCGTGACTCGCGGGCACGCGGCTGGACGTGCCCACGCTCCGCCGACGGACCTCCTCGTCGACCGGCGGACGCTGTTGGCGGCGGGGCGCGCACGCCCCGCCCGTCCGCCGTCCGGACGGCACCGGACGGCGGCTCTCATTCGGCCTCTCGGCCATCACCCGGCCTCGCGGGCCCTCACCCCGGCCTCTCGGCCGTCACTGGGCGTCGCGGCCGTCCTCGTCGACGGCTTCCCGTTCCCTGGCGTGGCGGGCCGCCTCGGCGGCGGGCGTGCCCGGACGCCGGCGCTCCACCCAGCCCTCGATGTTGCGCTGCCGCCCGCGGGCGACCGCCATCGCCCCCGGCGGCACGTCCTGCACGATCACCGAGCCGGCGGCGGTGTAGGCGCCGTCCCCGACGGTGACCGGCGCGACGAGCATGGTGTCGCTGCCGACCCGCGCGTGGTCGCCGACCACGGTGCGATGCTTGCTGACGCCGTCGTAGTTGACGAACACGGTGCTGGCGCCGATGTTGCAGCCCTGCCCGATCTCGGCGTCGCCGACGTAGGTCAGGTGCGGCACCTTCGACCCCTCGCCGACCTGGGCGTTCTTCATCTCAACATACGTGCCGGCCTTGGCCTTGCGCGCCAGCCGCGTGCCGGGCCGCAGGTAGGCGTAGGGGCCGACCGACGCCTGCGGGCCGATCTCGGCCTCGACGCACACCGCGTTGACCACGGTGGCGTCCGCGCCGACCCGCGTGTCGGTGAGCGTGCAGCCCGGGCCGACCCGCGCGCCCTCGGCGAGGTGGGTGCGGCCGTGCAGCTGGGTGCCGGGGAGGATCTCGGCGTCCGGCTCGATGGTCACGTCCACGTCGATCCACGTGGTGGCCGGGTCGACGATGGTGACCCCGGCCCGCATGTGCGCCTCCAGCAGCCGGTCGTTGAGCTGCCGCCGCGCCTGCGCGAGCTGGACGCGGTCGTTGACGCCCTGGGTCTGCACCCAGTCGGGGGTCAGGTGCGCCCCGGCGCGGTGGCCGTCGCCGCGCAGGATCGCCACCACGTCGGTCAGGTACTCCTCGCCGCCGGCGTTGTCGGTGGTGACCCGCTTGAGCGCGTCGCCCAGCAGCGTCCCGTCGAAGGCGTACATGCCGACGTTGATCTCGCGGACCGCGCGCTGCTCGTCGGTGGCGTCCTTGTGCTCGACGATCGCGGTGACCGAGCCGTCGGCGGCCCGCATGATGCGTCCGTAGCCGGCGGGGTCGGGGATCTCGGTGGTCAGGACGGTGACGGCGTTGCCCTCGTCCTCGTGGGTGCGCACCATCGCGGCGAGCGTGTCGCCGCGCAGCAGCGGGTGGTCGCCGTTGGTGACGACCACGGTGCCGCGCAGCTCGCCGACCTGCTCCAGGACGGTGCGGACCGCGTGCCCGGTGCCGCCCCGCCGCTCCTGGACGACCGCCTCGGCCTTGGGCCAGCCCCGCTCCAGATGGGCGATGACCTGCTCCCGGCGGTGCCCGACGACCACGATCAGCCGTTCGGGGTCCAGCTCGCCCGCGGCGGCCAGCACGTGGCCGAGCATGGTGCGTCCGCCCAGCTCGTGCAGGACCTTCGCGGTACGGGACTTCATCCGGGTGCCCTCGCCCGCGGCGAGGACGATGACGGCAGCCGGGCGGCTAGCGCTCACTGGGAGGCTCCTCGGCATCGCGGTTAAAGAACTCGGCGCGGGCGCAACCGTATGGAGATGTCCAACAGGCTGGCGACCTGCCCGAAAGGGGGGCAGGCGGCAGGCCGCGGCTCACCCGACACCGGAAGGATACCGCCCGTCCGTCTTCTGTCACCCCGGGGGCGGCACGTCGTTCCGGGCCCGTTACCAGGTAGGGCGTATCGCCGGACCGGCGGGACGGGTGTGTTCCGCCGCCGCGTCCGCGTCACGACGATCGAGCTCCCGGGGGAGGATTCGAACCTCCGTTGACTGAACCAAAATCAGTAGTCCTGCCCCTAGACGACCCGGGACCGGCCGAACCCGGCCGTCCCTGTGGCAGGGCGCCGGTTCGCCGGGCCTAACGATACCGACTCCCCCCACAGGGGCCCACCTCTATTTCCCCGCCCCCGGGCGCGTTCGGGGGGAACTTCTTCGTCCGTGCGGACTTGCCTGGACACGCCGCATGCGTCCCATGCCACTCCAGGATGGTGGTTTAGGGCGGCCGGAGACGAGCACGTGACAGACGTCCGCCCCGGCAAGGGGGCCGGGCGGCGAACTTCGCGGCGGTGTCGCGCGTTCGTGCGGGAAGGGGCTGTGAACGGGCTCCGCGTCCAGTCCCGGGAGCACCGGACGGTGCGCGGCCCGCTGACCCGGCGTGAATTTTGTGACCGCTGAGACAGATTCCCACCGATTTTACGAATCGGGCCTGTCCAACTTACGCCAGCGTAGGTTACGGTGGCGTAGGTACGGCAGACCCGAGTTGCAGGAAGTGGTGACCGCATGACTACAGCCCCCGTCCTCGATCCTCCTCGCCGAGAGCCCCGTCCCGAGATCGAGCCGGAGCCGCAGGGGACGTTCGAACGGGTCCTCGTCGCGGTGTTCACCGGCGTCCCGTTCCTCGCCCTGTTCGCCGCCGTCCCGCTGGCCTGGGGCAGCTTCCTGGGGTGGACGGACGTGGCGCTGGCCGCCGTCTTCTACTTCATCTCCGCCGCCGGCATCACCGTCGGCTACCACCGGTACTTCACCCACGGCTCGTTCAAGGCGCGCCGCGGGCTGAAGATCGCGCTGGCGCTGTCCGGCAGCCTGGCCATGGAGGGCCCGGTCATCACGTGGGTGGCCGACCACCGGCGCCACCACAAGCACTCCGACAAGGAGTTCGACCCGCACTCGCCGTGGCGGTTCGGCAGCGACTGGAAGGCCCTGCTCAAGGGCCTGGCCTGGGCGCACTACGGCTGGCTGTTCGACGGCAACCGCACCTCCAAGGAGCGCTTCACCAAGGACCTGCTGCGCGACGAGGACGTGATGCGGGTGCACCGCTTCTTCCCGGCGGTGGTCGCCGTGTCGATGCTGCTGCCCGCCGCGCTCGGCGGCCTGCTCACCATGTCCTGGCAGGGCGCGCTGACCGCCTTCTTCTGGGCCGGGCTGGTGCGCATCACGATGGTCCACCACGTCACCTGGTCGATCAACTCGATCTGCCACGTGTTCGGCAAGGAGGACTTCGAGGTCCGCGACAAGTCCCGCAACGTGTGGTGGCTGGCCATCCCGTCGCTGGGCGAGTCCTGGCACAACCTGCACCACTCCGACCCCACCTGCGCCCGGCACGGCGTGCTGAAGGGGCAGATCGACATCAGCGCCCGGATCATCTGGCTGTTCGAGAAGCTCGGCTGGGCCTACGACGTCCGCTGGCCCAACGACGAGCGGCTGGCGGCCAAGCGAACGAAGCAGGCAGCCTGAGCGAGACAATTGGCAGTGTGACTGAACCTGCCCCCCGGTCGAGACGCAAGCGCATGACCGGAAAGGAACGACGGGAGCAGCTGCTCACCATCGGGCGCACGCTGTTCGCCGAGCGCGGCCTCGACGGCACCTCGGTCGAGGAGATCGCCGGCGCCGCGGGCGTGTCCAAGCCGGTCGTGTACGAGCACTTCGGCGGGAAGGAAGGGCTCTACGCGGTCGTGGTGGACCGGGAGTTCGAGAAACTGCTCGCTCTGGTCACCGAGGCGCTGACCTCGGCCATCCACTACCGCAGCAAGCTGGAGAAGGCGGCGCTGGCGCTGCTGGCCTACATCGAGGAGAACCCCGACGGGTTCCGCATCCTGGTGCGCGACTCGCACGGCGGCACCGGGACCGGCAGTTTCGCCAGCCTGCTCAGCGAGATCGCGGGCGAGGTCGAGTACGTCCTCGCCCGTGAGTTCGACCGGCACGGATACGACGACAAGAACGCGCCGATGTACGCCCAGATGCTGGTCGGCATGGTGGCGCTGATCGGGCAGTGGTGGCTGGACGTGCGCAAGCCCCGGCGCGAGGAGGTCGCCGCGCATCTGGTCAACCTGGCGTGGAACGGCCTGTCCGGCCTGGAACCGCGCCCGTCCCTGGACCCCAAGCGCCGCCGCAAGGAGCTGGAACGCATGGAGAAGGCGGCCGAGAAGGCCGCGGCCAAGGCCGAGAAGGCCCAGCGCAAACAAGCCCGCCGCACCGAGGAGACCTGACCCGGTTGCGGCACGGGGCGGCCGGGACGGTGTTCCCCCGGCCGCCTTTTCGCGTCCGCGGCCATTTCGCTGGTCATCGGCCCGCCTCGGGGCGGCGCCGGACCGGTCTCCTCGTCCCCCTGACGGGGCGGGGCGCGGACATGAGTGAGCCGGTGGCCGCGTGAAGTTCGTTCGGTGCGGCCAC